>DATAEJ010000113.1:0-9402 GCA_036258095.1 Candidatus Angelobacter sp.
GCATGCAGATACAGCGGCGTCGGCTTGGGCACGCACGGAACGGCGCATGCGCCGTTATCGGTGGGTGGCCAGGAGGGAAGACGTCGCCAGGTGTTGGTGCCGGTTTCGTAGGCATTGACAGGAGCTACCTCCTGCATGCGCGTACCGGTACCGCTTGGACGATTTTCGGCAGCGTTTGGCGATAAACCGGCTGCACTTCCGCTGATTACCTGCTTCGCTCCGGGAGCGCCTTCACCGGATGGCTGCGGCGTGCTCGATGACATGCCGTTCCCGCTCGGCGCGAGGCCAACGCCTGCTGCCGGGCCGGTAAGCATTGCGCCGTTGCCCTGCGAGACTGCCGAAGTCGCTGCGCCCAGATCACCGGGCGATGAAGTAGAAGCCGCGGCGGCATTCGCGGTCGCGCCGTCTTTCAGGTAGCGATCGAGAAATGGACGCAGGATGTTCTGGCGGAAATAAAGCGCGGTGTCACCGTCAAAGCGCAGAGCGCCGAGGGTGCGGCCGTCGCCGATCTCCTGGCCGTGGTGCCACGGGCCGATCACGAGAAAGACTTTGCTGTTGTCCGTGTCCTTGGGCTTGATGGCCTTGTAAACGGCCATGGCGCCGTAGATGTCTTCCTGGTCCCAGAGGCTGTCAACCAGCATGACCGGGACTTTGAGCGGCTGCGCGGCAAGGATTTTGTCCATGGCCTGGTTCTGCCAGAACGAGTCATAGGCAGGGTGCTCGGTGACCTTCTTCCAGAAGCCGAGCTGGTCCATGCCGTGGATGCGGGCAAGCTCACCGGCGGAGCCGGCGGACATATAGAGGTCGTAGTCATCAAAGAAGCCGCTCCACCACTTGGCGTCGTTCTTGCGAGTGGCGGTCTGCTCGTAGATGTAAGGCAGGTTCTGCTGGCGGAAGGCGCCGTTGTGGAACCAGTCGTCACCGCGCCAGCCGTCGACCATGGGGTTCATGGGCACGGAGACCTTGAGCGCCGGATGCGGATTGACGAGCGCCATGAGCGGCAGAAAGCCGTCGTAAGAAATGCCCAGGATGCCGACGCGGCCGTTCGACTCAGGGATGTTTTTGACCAGCCAGTCGATGGTGTCCCATGTGTCGGTGGAGTGGTCAACCGGCGTGGGATTGAGCGGGCCGTGCAGCGGGCGATTCATTACGTAGTCGCCTTCAGAGCCGTACTTGCCGCGTACGTCCTGGACGACGCGGATGTAGCCGCCTTCCACGATGGGCTCAACGGCGTTGTCATAGCCGGCGAGGATTGGCCCAAGGTGCGGGCTGGAGTCGTGGCTGGTGAGCTCGTCTGCACTGTACGGTGTGCGCGTGAGCAGAATCGGCGCTTGCGCCGACTTGGTCGCCGACCGCGGGACCAGGATCACCGTGTGCAGCTTTATGCCGTCGCGCATGGGGATCTCGGCTTCGCGACGCTCGTAGTCCCAGGTGGCCATGGCGGGCTTGAAGTCAGCCGGCGTCTCGCTGGGATAGTTGGCATACGGCGACTTGGCCGTAGCCGGCGATGGCGACGGCGCAGCCGCGGCGGCCTTCGGCGTGGCGGCGGGCTTTGCTTTCGGCGATTGGGCTGAGGCAAAGGAGGCGAGGAGCAGGACGGCGATAAGTAAGCGTTTCATGGGAACGGAGGATTATAAATCGGGATATCTGGTGATCTGGTGATCGGAACGACGAAAATCATTTCACCGCAAAAAGACGCCACGCTCGCAAAGGGGAGAAGATTTTGTCGGTCATTTCTCAACCTTGGCTTTTGGGCAATCCATCTGCGTTCATCTGTGCTCGTCAGTGGCCCACCTCCTCCGTGCTCCTTCGTGTCCTCTGTGGTTAATTTCCCCGCGCTTTGCGGCCGTTGGGTCTGTCGCGGTGAATATGCAGAAAGTAAAAGGTTTATACCCGAAGTCCGGGGAAAGGAAAATTAATCAATCTAATGTTGCTCCAAGAAACGTTTAAGCCCGGAAACATACTAATAATGTGCAGGGCGGACGACGGATCTGCCGAATTTGAGTTCTTGTCCTATTCCGGAGGACACGATGACGATGAACGACCTTTGCTACATGGTGAGCGTAAGCTCCATGAAGGAAATTCTGGCCGCGCAGTCAACCGAGCATACGCGCTACAAGGTGATTACCGGCGAGGACATGGTCACGGTGATCCACTACGGAGTGACCGGCGTGCTGCACCAGGTGGCGTTCCCCATCGCGTATCAGATCCCCGAAATAGAAGAGGACGAAGGCACCATGGTGCTGATGGTGGCCACGGAGCGGGCACGCGAGTGGTCGAACTTCTGGATTCCCATGGAAAAGCGGCTCACACACTGCTCCACCATGTCTCCCGCGTAGTCTTCGCAGTCGGGCGGCCGGTTCGGGATGAATCGAAATCCCGCGCAGGAAATGTCCGATTGAACGCTAACGCTTCTATCCGGCCTGCCATTCCGGACTGCACAAATCCGCAAACTCAGAAAACAAACTCACTCGAGCATTCGCTGGGAGAGGCTCGCTTGCTCCCTGCGGAGTTGTGCGATCCGCGCGGCTGTGAGCAGCCGCTGAGTATCGTTATGAGAGGTGTTTGTTAAACTTTTCGTCATGGCGCGAATCGCTTATCTGGAATGCACCAAATGTGGTGACCACCTTGACCCCAACCAGCCGCAGACTATCTGCCCGAAAGACGGCGGCTCACTGTATGTGCGGTTTGATCTGGCAGCGCTGAAAGGGAAGTTCACGCCGGCTGCTCTGGCTGGCCGACCGGCGACCATGTGGCGTTACCACGAAGTGCTCCCGGGAGATTCGCCCGTCTCTCTGGGTGAGGGCTTTACGCCCATGCTGCAGAGCCGGCATGCGGCCAACGTATATATAAAGGATGAAGGCCTGAATCCCACCGGCTCTTTCAAAGCGCGTGGCCTGTGTGCGGCCGTGACCATGGCAAAGCAGTACGGCCTGAAGAAGCTGGCTGTGCCTTCAGCCGGAAATGCTGCCAGTGCCCTGGCTGCCTACAGTGCTGCTGCGGGGATTGAAGCCCACATCTTCATGCCGAAGGATGTGCCGCTCGCAAACCTGGTCGAATGCACTGCTTACGGCGCCAAGGTCACGCTCGTTGACGGCCTGATCTCCGACTGCGCCAAGATGGTGAACGAGCGCAAGCAGGCAGAAGGCTGGTTTGATATCTCCACGCTCAAAGAGCCTTTCCGCGTGGAAGGCAAGAAGACCATGGGCTATGAAGTGGCCGAGCAGCTCAACTGGGAGCTGCCCGACGCCATTTTCTATCCCACCGGCGGTGGCGTGGGCATGATTGGAATGTGGAAGGCTTTTGACGAAATGGAGCAGCTCGGCTGGCTGAAGTCAGGCAGCAAACGCCCCAAGATGGTGGCGGTGCAGGCTGCCGGTTGCGCGCCGGTGACCAAAGCGTGGAATGAGCACAAGCCCGTTGCGGAAGTCTGGCAGAACGCGCAGACGCTGGCTGCAGGGCTTCGCGTGCCCAAGCCGTACGCTGATTACATCATTCTGGACATCCTGAAAAAGAGCGGCGGCACCGCAGTTTCTGTGAGCGATGAAGATATCTTTGCCGGAGTGAAGCAGTGGGCCAGCGATGAAGGCGTGTTTGCGGCGCCTGAAGGCGCAGCGTGCTTGCCGGCGTATCAGCGGCTGGTGCGAGAAGGCTTCCTGAAGCCGACCGACAAAGTTGTGCTGTTCAATACGGGCTCCGGGCTCAAATACATTGACGTGACCGCCGACGCACTGAAAATCGGCGCGGCCCAGCAGCCAGCTTCGCACATGGCCGCACCGGCAGCAAGAAAAATGGGAGGGATCATTCAGCCGTATTGATCTAAACATCCCGAGCCCGCGAAGCGGGAGAGGAAACCCTATCAGCACGAGGATGCAAAGGTGATTCACGATAGTGAACCCGAAGAGCTTATAAGAGTATAGGGATCCCTCGCTCCGCTCGGGACAAGGCAAAACCATGACTGACCGCCTCTATTATCACGATTCCTTCCTCTACGAGTTCGACGCGCATGTCGTCGACTCGCTGGAGCTCGCCGGACGGCACGCCGTGGTGCTCGACCGCACGGCGTTTTATCCGACGAGCGGCGGCCAGGTGCATGACACCGGCAAGCTGAAGATCGATGGTCGCGAAGTCGCAGTGGTGGAAGTCGCCGACGAAGAAGATGGACGCGTGCTGCACTTCACCGACGCGGCAGTCGCAACTGGTACCGCGGTCCACGGCAGCATTGATGCCGTGCGGCGTCTCGATCACATTCAGCAGCACACAGGCCAGCATGTGCTTTCGGCGGCGTTCATCAGGCTCTTCGATATGCCCACCGTCAGCTTCCATATGGGCGCGGAGAGCTGCA
This sequence comes from Candidatus Angelobacter sp., assembly GCA_036258095.1. Taxonomy (GTDB): domain Bacteria; phylum Acidobacteriota; class Terriglobia; order Terriglobales; family Acidobacteriaceae; genus Angelobacter. Next base: position 4,346 of record DATAEJ010000113.1, read on the forward strand.
CCATTGATCTGGAGACCGCCGGCGTTTCGCCACGGCAGGTCGAGCAAGCCGAGCGGCTGTCAAATGAGATCATCGCAGAGAATCGTCCGGTGGCGATTCGTTTTGTTCCGGTGGAAGAAGCTCCCAAACTCGGACTGCGCAAGATTCCTGCGCGTGAGACCGGCGATCTTCGATTGATCGATATCCGCGACTTCGATCTGTGCGCCTGTGGCGGCACCCACGTGCAGGCGACAGGGCAGATCGGCTGCATCCTGCTGCGCAAGACGGAGAAGGTGAAGCAGGGAGTTCGCGTGGAGTTTGTCTGCGGCCTGCGCGCGGTGGCTATTGCGCGAAAAGACTACACGGCTCTGACGGAAGCGGCGGGGATTCTCTCGGCTCACATCCATGAACTGCCACAGCAGATCCGCAAACAGCAGGAAGAGGCGCGCACGGCAGCCAAGTCGCAACAAAAGTTGCTGGAAGAGATTGCTGAGTTGGAGGCGGAACGGATGTTGGCGTCGCTGGCGCCGGAGCAAGAGGTGATCATTGAAGTGTTTTCAGATCGCGATGCTTCGTTCGTCAAGCTGCTCGCTCAAAAACTAACAGCGGGAAAGAGGGAAGTGGTTGCCTTGTGCGCGGCCTTCGGCGGCCAGCCGACTCTGGTCTTTGCGCAGACTCCTGGAGGCAAGCACAATATGGGACAGCTTTTGCGCGAGATCGTTACAAAACTAGGCGGCCGCGGCGGCGGCACAGCCGAACTCGCACAAGGCGGAATCCCAGCGGGCGCGGCTGATCGCGCCGCCATCGAATCTCTCTTGCGGGAAACAGCAGCAAAGCTCTAATCTGAACCGCTATGCTCAAACATCTTCTCCGTTTCATATGCGCGGCTGTGCTCGTGTGCAGCCTTTCACTTTTTGCTCAGCAAAAGCCCGATTTCACCGCTGCCCAGGATGAAGCCGTGAAGTTTCTTGGCGGCCTGGTGAAGATTGACACCAGCAATCCTCCGGGGAACGAGGCGCGCGCGGCGGAGTACATCAAGAGCGTGCTGGCCGCCGAAGGCATTCCGGCGCAGATCTATGAGTCGGCGCCCGGGCGCGGCAACCTCGTCGCGCGACTTAAGGGCAACGGCAAGAAGAAACCGCTGCTGCTGATGGGACATCTCGACGTCGTGGGAGTGGAGCGCGATAAGTGGACGGTTGATCCGTTCGCCGCGGTGATCAAGGACGGTTATCTCTACGGACGCGGCTCCATCGATGACAAGTCAATGGACGCAGCGAACCTTGAAGTTTTCCTGCTGTTGCATCGGCTGAAGGTGCCGCTCGACCGCGACGTGATCCTGCTGGCCGAAGCCGGCGAAGAAGGCACTACGCAGTTCGGCATCGACTTCATGGTCGCGCAGCACTGGGATGAGATTGCCAGCGAGTACGCGCTCAATGAAGGCGGCGGCATCCACAAGGACGACAAAGGCACGGTGGAGTACGTGGCGGTTTCCACCACGCAGAAGGTGCCGCGCGGCTTCACGCTGGTGGCCCAGGGAACCAGCGGGCACGGTTCTGCGCCGCGCGTGGATAACTCTATTGCGCATCTGGCTGCCGCGGTGGAGAAGACTGCGCAGTGGCAGTCGCCCATGCGGTTGAATGAGACGACGAAGCGTTTCTTCGAGCAGATGGCGAAGATCAGTCCGCCGGAACAGGCGCAGCTCTTCCTGCATATCGATGATCCCTCGGTTCAGCAGAAGCTTCAGGCAGTAAATCCTTCGTACTACTCCATGCTGCGCACGTCTCTGGTGCCGACCATCATCAAGGGCGGATTCCGCTCCAACGTGATTCCGGCCGAAGCGGAGGCGCGCTTTGACGTCCGCGCCCTGCCGGATGAAAACATGGACGCGCTAAAGGCCGAGTTGACCAAGCTCATCAATGACCAGCAAATCCACATCGTGGACAATGAGACCCAGCACGCGCGCCCGGCCACTCAGCCTTCTCCGCTCACCAGCGACGGCTTTCACGCGCTGGAGCATGCGGCACAGCAGGTCTTTCCCGGCATCCCCACAATCCCGATCATGCAGGTGGGCGCCACGGATTCCGCGCAGCTGCGCGCCAAAGGCGTGCTGGCGTATGACATTGGAACGGTACTCAGCCCTGAAGACATGAAGCGCGTCCACGGCAATGACGAACGGCTGGAGATTGCCGGCTTCGGCAAGTTCGTGCAGTTTCTTTACGCCGCCGTGGTGGAACTGGCTGGTACACACTGAGAACAAAGAAATAAAAGGATCGACTCTTCCACCAAGGCGCGGAAGCCCGTCCGCGCCGATGGTGCGTCTTTACACTTCTCAACGGATGCAGCTTCCGGATAAATTCCGAATCGCCAGCCTTTGCTGAATCATCAGTACTGTTTGTTGACCGCTCGGTCAGTAATTCATACTATTAAGTCAATTTATGCCCCAACTTCTCAAGCCGGCCAAGTCAAAGAAGCAGGTTGTTTCAGAGTTTCGCCAGTCGGAAATTATCACCGCTGCACGTCAGGTGTTTGCCGAAAAAGGCTACATCGCTACAACGGTGGATGAGATCGCAACACGCGCTGGACTCGCCAAAGGCACCATTTACGTCTATTTCGAGTCCAAGGAGCAGATCTACAACGCCGTTCTGGAAAACGACCTGGAAACTCTGCGCAGCCTCACGCTGGAGAGGATCGCCGCCGCGGAAGGCGTGCGCGCCAAGATTGCAGCTTACGTCAATACGCGCTTCGCTTACTGTGAAGAGCGTCGGGATTTCTTCCGCATCATGCACATTGAACCTTCGGGCTCGCCAGTGATGAGCAAAGCGAAGGCACGCGAATGGTTGAAGGACCCTGTTCGGCAACTGACCAAAGGTATCGAAGCTGGAATTGCCAGCCGAGAAGTCGCCAACTGGCCCGCCGAAACTCTGGCGTGGACCGTGGCTGACCTCACGTCGGGAGCATTGCAACGCCGGCTCCTCACCACTCCAACGCGTACCGCTCGCGAAGACGCGGATTTTGTTCTCGATTTCATTTTTGCGGCGCTCCGTGTTGCCGCTTCTGCTGAAAGGAAGCGAGTCTAGATGCCATCGCTTATTCCCGCAACGAACGCCATTTCAAGGAAGCTTTCCATGTCCGAATTGAAGCATCGTACCTCGATGTTGAGCACATTTGCCCTCGCTTTAGTCTTCGTTCTTACTCTCGCAGGGTGCGGCGGCGTGAACGCCTCGGCTCCTCCGCCCAAGCCGCCGGAGGTCCAGGTGACCGAGGTAGTGCAGAAGGATGTGCCGATCACCAATGAATGGACGGCGACGCTCGATGGCTTCGTGAATGCTCAGATCCAGCCGCACGTCTCCGGTTACCTGATCAAGCAGAACTACAAGGAAGGTTCACCTGTCCGCAAAGGGCAGGTGTTGTTTGAGATCGATCCGCGGCCGTTCGTGGCTGCATTGAATCAGGCCAGGGGGCAGCTTGCGCAGGCAGAGGCCGCGCAGGTGAAGGCTGAACAGGACGTAAAGCGCGACACGCCGCTCGCACAAGCACACGCCATTGCCCAAAGCCAACTGGACACAGACATTCAAAACCAACTCGGCGCCAAGGCGGCTGTGGAGACCGCAAAAGCAGCGGTCGAGCAGGCGGAACTCAATCTTGAATTCACCAAGGTCACGTCTCTGGTCGACGGCATTGCCGGCATCGCACAGACGCAGATCGGCAACCTGGTGAGTCCCACCACGGTGCTCACCTCGGTTTCGCAGGTGAATCCCATCAAGGCTTACTTCTCCGTCAGTGAGCAGCAGTACCTCTCCTCTCAGCAGTTTGAGAAGAACAAGGTTGCTGATCCGTGGAAGGGCGTGAAGCTGAAACTTGTCCTGGCCGATGGCCGGGAGTTCCCGCATGCAGGATCGTTTCTTCTGGCCGATCGCCAGGTGGACCCGAACACCGGCACTATCCGCGTTGCGGGCTCGTTCCCTAATCCCAACAACCTGTTGCGGCCCGGACAGTTCGGCCGCGTGATTGCGGAAATGGGCACACAACGCTCGGCACTACTGGTCCCGGTTCGCGCCGTAACGGAGTTGCAGGGCAATTATCAGCTCGCTGTGGTGGGACCTGACAACAAGGTGAACATTCGTCCGGTAAAGGTCGGCGCCACGATTGGCAAGATGTATGTGATTGAGAGCGGACTCAAGGCGCAGGAGCGCGTTATCGTGGAAGGTCTGCAAAAGGTAAAGGACGGAACCGTCGTTTCTCCAAAAGCCGCGACCCTGTAACCAAAGATCCAGAGAGTACTTGAATGGCAAAGTTTTTTGTAAATCGTCCCATCGTCGCGATGGTGATCTCCATCATCACGATCATCGCGGGCCTGGTCTCCATGGGCCAGCTGCCCCTGGCACAGTTCCCGCAGATCGTTCCGCCACAGATCATCGTCGGCACCACGTTTACCGGCGGGGACGCCAGCACTATTGAGCAATCCGTGGCCACTCCTCTTGAGCAGCAGATGAACGGCGTGGACAACATGCTTTACATGCAGTCCACCAACGCCAATGACGGCACGCTGCAGGAGACGGTCACGTTTGACGTGGAGAGTGATCCCAACATCGACCAGGTGAACGTTCAGAACCGGCTGGCGCAGGCGCAGCCGAACCTGCCTCCTGATGTGAATACGTTCGGCTTCACTCTGCGCAAGTCCACCGGCTTTCCCACCATGCTGGTGGCGCTCTACTCTCCAAAAGGCACGTATAACTCTCTTTTCCTCGCAAACTACGCGACCATCAATATCAATGACGCACTGTTCCGTGTGAACGGCGTGGGCGACGTGCGTGTCTTCGGCGCGGGCGATTACGCCATGCGCATCTGGGTGAAGCCGGATTTCCTCGCGAAGCTCGGCATCACCATTCCGGAGATCACCAAGGCGCTGCAACAACAGAACAATGTGAATCCTGCGGGACAGATCGGCTCCGAGCCTGCGCCTGCGGGAAATGAAATGACGTACACCGTCCGCGCGCCCGGACGGCTGGTTACAGCCGAGCAATTCGGTAACATCGTGATCCGCTCCAACCCTGATGGCTCGATCGTGCGGCTCAAGG
>DATAEJ010000114.1:0-39258 GCA_036258095.1 Candidatus Angelobacter sp.
GCCACAGATTCGGAGACATCTACCGCTCCCCAGCCTACAAAAATTGCGGGTGACCGCGCGTTGCGCAGCAGTTCCACAGCGGCATCGAGCTCGCGGTCAAGTTTCACCGGTTCGGGAGTGAATGGCGTGAAAACCGGTACATCGTCCACTTGCTGGCTGAATAGCTGTAGATTTACGGGAATCTCCACCAGCACGGGACCGGGAAAGCCGCTCACGGCGGTTCGGTAGGCCTCAAAAATGGTGGGCACAATTTCACTGTGCTCGGCGACTTTCCACGAGCGCTTGACGATGCCATCCGTCAGGCGCTGCTGATCGATGCCATGGAGCTGGTAGCCGAACTTCATGTCGGTGCGCGGGCCGCCGGTGATCACCAGCATGGGAACGCCATCAAGATACGCTTCGCCGATGCCGCTCATGGCGTGCGTTACGCCCGCCGCGGGTACTACAAGCAGGCAGCCGATCTGGCCGTTGCCGGTGCGGCTGATGGCGTCGGCGGCGAAGGCGCCGCAGCACTCGTGCGTCGGCAGCACAGGTGTGATTTTTTCGGACTGGTTGAGTTCGTCATAGAGCTCGGTAGTGTGGACGCCCGGGATGCCGAAGGTGTGGGAGATGGGCAATTGCTCGAGCGCGTAACGCGCCAGCCACGCGCCGGTTTTGTGTGCGCCGATGCGGACGGTTTGTGTGGTTTGGGTTGGGGTGGCCATTTGGTCAGACGTATCGCGTGTGTACGCCCAAATTTTAGTCATGCTCCGGGAGGATTCAAAGGTAAAACGCGGGCCGGCATACAAGGATGGGGGATTTTGAGGGCAACATGCGCAGGCGAGGGCGCCTGCGATCCACGTTCAAAGAAAGATGCCGGATCGAATGGCTCCCGCCCATCTGCCGCGGAGCAGGTCCCTCGTCGTGCTCGCCTCGCAAGCTCGGCTGCGCGCTCGCTCGGGATGGGTCCTTCAGAGGGAAGACCCGCAGACGGTCAAGTTGAAAGCATCGGCGAGTAAAGACATCGCTCTTCTCATTGCAGTTGCACACTCAAGGATGAATAGGGATCCCTCGCTCCGCTCGGGATGAAGCAAAGGATCCGCGCGGATCTAACTTACTTGCCTATGCTCTTCCCTGCGACTCGCCCCGTGAGTATACAGCCGCCGAGAAATGTTCCTTCCAGTGAGCCTTTGCCGTGAATGCCGCCGCCGCCGAAGCCGGCGGCTTCGCCCACGGCGTAGAGCCCGGGAATCGGCTGGCCGTCAGCGGCGCGCAGGACGCGGCACTGCAAATCAGTCTGGATTCCGCCGAGGCTCTTGCGGGCAAGGATGAACTCGCGGATGGCGATCAGCGGGCGCGCTTTGGGCGAGAGGATCGGCTGGAAGTTGCAGGTGCGGATGCGGTCGCCGCGATAGCTGCGGAAGTTGGCGATGCGGCGCAGCTGATCGTCATTGTGAAAGGCCGGGCCGCGCGCGATCATCTGGTCCCACCGTCGGACTGTGGCTTCCATCTGCGGCCGATCGAGCCGCAGGTCGTACAGATTTTGCGCGTCCATGCGCTCCATCAGCTCGGGCAGCGAATCGGCGACGACAATGTCGTCAGGACATTCACGGATGAGCCGGTGTACCAGCTCTTTGTTGCCGAAGAGAACGCCCTTCAGTAGTGCGCGACGGTCTTTGAAGCGAAAGGCGGTCATGTAGTCGCAGCCGGATACGGCAAGCTCACGGATGGCGATCTTCCAGTTCATCACCTGCCAGGAGTATTGCCCGGGCTGGCGAAGCACGCTCTCGACGAGATGGCGCGTATCGCCATAGACGGGCATGGGGCCGGGATTCATGATGCGCTCACCACGGGCGTTCAGCCACAGGGCGGAGCGCGGCGGCACAAGGCTGAGCCCGTCATCGGGGCGGCGCTTTGCGGGATGATGAACACCAGCGGCGTAGTGCCAGTGGAGATCGAGATGGGTGAGCGCGCCTCCGGCGGCAGCTACTCCCTCGTGCAGAAGCCCGTCGCCGAAATCGTGAGCGCCGTTGAGCAGCTTTTGCGGAGGGTCGCCCCACGGCTTGTGCCAGTTGGCGCGCAGACGGGTGAGATCGCCGCCGCAGATTCCACCCGAGGCAATCACTGCGTGCTCGGAGGAAATGGTCACTTGTTCGCCGGTTTTCATATTCCGTCCGCGCAGGCCAGTGGCACGACCGTTTGCGGTTTCGATGGCCGAGATCTCTGTATCGAAGGCGAATTCCAGATTTGCGCGTTTCGGGTGGGATTCCAGAGCGGCGAGCAGTCGGGCGATGATTTCGTAGCCGGTACCCCAGGTGATGTGCCAGCGCGGAACGGTGTTGCCGGGACCGTAAATTCCGCGCTCTGCCCAGTTCACCAGCGGAAGAAACTTCACGCCTTTGCTCGAGAGGAACTCCCAAATGTATTCGCACGAGTTCCCGCAATAGAACTGTCCCCAGCGGCGGGGCCACTCGTCGGCAGGCTCGTAGCCGGCAACACTCTGCCAGTCATGCCAGGCGAGTTCAGGCGAGTCTTTTATCTTGAGGCGGCGCTGGTGCGGCGTATCGATCATGTGCACGCCGCCGAAGGATTGTTTCGCGAGCCCGCCAAAGTTCTCCGGCCTGTCTTTATCAATAAAGAGCACGCGACGCCCGGCTGTGAGCAACTCGTAAGCCGTGACAATCCCGGCCAGCCCGGCGCCGGCGATGGCTACTTCAGCTTTGTATTGCCTGGACATGCGCGAGAAGAGAATAGCATCCAGGAACGTGTCTTACCGGAAACGACTCGCAGGTATCTGACGTTTCGCGGTATCCTTACTGGTCAGAGACGTCCGACCCCAGGGAATATGCTGTGCTCCGGGAAAAGTGGTTTGAAACTCTGATCCGAAATCTGCCTGATTTTCTTGCCTTGATCGATGCAGATGGGATCCTCCGATTCGTGAATCTCCGTGTGGAAGTGGTACTCGGGTTCAAAGCCGGAGATGTGCTCGGACGTAACGTTTTCGAATTCATCCATCCTGAGGATGCGCCGCGCGCGCATGCCGAGTTTGCCGAGACGGTGGAGCGTGAAGGCGAGGGGGTACCTTCGGTACTCAGGCTACGCGACGTCCACGGCCAGTGGGTGCCCTTTGAGATCATCGCGAACAACCAGCTGAAAGACCCTGAGATCGGCGGGGTTCTGTTTGCGGGGCGCGACCTGCGCTTCCAGGATGAGGTTGAGGAGGCGATCCGCGCCGCCAATACCGACCTGGGCGAAAGAATCGAGTGGCGCGCCACGGAGCTGGCGAAGCGCAACGCCGCCCTGCGCATTGAAAGCCAGTCCCGCCTGCAGACCCGGCAGGAACTGGAGACGGCAAATTCGCTGCTCAATGCCACGCTGGACGCTACTGCTGATGGCCTGCTGGTGATTTCCAGTGAGGGGAAAGTGAGCAGCTGCAACTCAAGGTTCTTGAAGATGTGGGGCATCAGTTGTGGCGCAGCGTTGGGAAGAGAAGACGCAGACCTGCTCTCCGAGGCGCTGCCGCAGATCCAGAACAGCGACGATTTCCTGCGGAAGGTTAAAGATCTGTACTCAAGTCCGGAGGCCACCAGTTTTGACGAAATCCATTTGAAGGACGGGCGCATTTTTGAGCGCTACTCACAGCCACAGCGCATTGAGGACCGGGTGGTAGGGCGTGTCTGGAGTTTCCGCGACGTGACGCAGTCGAGGAGGCTGGAAGCTGACCTGAGGCAGTCACAGAAAATGGAAGCTGTGGGAAGGCTGGCCGGCGGCATGGCGCATGACTTCAACAACCTGCTTATGCTGATGTCGGGCTACATGGACCAGCTCACCCATGATCCTTCGCTGGGCCCTGACCAGAAGAATGTGTGCGAACAGGTGCTGGCAACCACGCGGCGCGGGGCAGCGCTGACGCGGCAGCTGCTGGCCTTCAGCCGCAAAGAACAGACCGCACCCATGGTGGCTGATCTCAACACCATTGTGCTTGATATGGAACCCATGCTGAGGCGGCTGATCTCAGATGTGGTGGAGCTGAAGTTTTCGCTTTCGCCAAAGCCGCTTCACGTATTCCTGGACGTTCACCAGGTGGAACTCGTCCTTTTGAATCTGGCCATTAATGCGCAGGATGCAATGCCTGGGGGTGGAACACTTTCGATCAGCACTCGAGGTGAAACCAGGTCGGGCGGAGAGAAAAAGTACGCTGTGATGCAGGTGCATGACACCGGCCACGGCATGACCGCGGACGTGCAATCGCACATTTTTGAACCATTCTTTACTACCAAGGAGAAGGGCCGGGGCACGGGACTTGGGCTGGCGACGGTCTACGGAATCGTGCAGCGCGCAGGTGGAAAAATCAGGGTGAGCAGCCGGCCGGGCGAGGGTACCTGCTTTTTCGTCTCTCTACCTGAAACCGTAATGGCGCAAGATGCGCAGGTGGCTTTGCCGGCGGAGACGCCGCCTTTACGCGGGGAGGAAACCATCATGGTGGCGGAAGATGAAGATGGGATTCGCGCGATGACGCGCGCTTATCTCGAAAGCCTGGGGTATCGCGTGCTGGAGGCGGCTGACGGGGTGGATGCCATCCGGCTTGCCAAGGAATATCACGGGCCCATCCATCTGATATTGGCGGACATCCTGATGCCTGGCATGCGCGGCGATTCGCTGGTGAAGGAACTTCGCCGCGATCGCCCCACGATTCGGGCGTTACTGATGTCTGGATTCCCGGATAGCTCCACGATGGACCCGTCGCTGGAGATCATGGAAAAGCCATTTGAGTTTCCCGAACTGGGGCGGCGCATACGGTCGCTGATTGACCGTCCAACGGGAGAAATGGGATCTGCGGCGTAGTTCCTTCCACTGACGATCTTTCTCGATCATGTCGGTCCAAAATTTCAGGCCTGCGTCGTGATCGCAGTGGCTCGTGGGATGTTGATTCCAAAACGGAAAACATGAAAAAGGGGAGTCATCATGGCTTACGCGAAGCTGCAGCGGAGCCGGCCCCTCACCTCTCGCCGTCACTTCGCTACGCTCGTTCTGCTCAGGATTCGGGATGGGGCCTTCAGGAGGAGAGAATTTGGAAGGGTCTTTGAGTGTCGGGCAGGGACGCGTTTCAGGGCAGGCTGTTCTAATCAGGAAAAGCGAAGAAGGCGCAGCTCGCGCGGCCTCAGCAGCAGGTTTCAGATGAAATTCAGGAATAAATAAGGTGGGCTCAAGGATTCGGGACCACCCAACCACGTAGTCTCCAATTCGTGGATCGCGGAGGCAACACAGAGTGCCACGCCGCGAAGGAGAATCCCCCAGATGTTGAAGAGAGTTGCTGTATTTCTGTACGGGGTGGTGAGCTATGCCCTGTTTGTAGTGGTCTATCTTTACGCCATTGGATTCGTGGGGAACCTGATGGTGCCCAAGTCAATGGACTCGCCGACCGAAGTGCCATTCCTCAAAGCGCTAGCAGTCAATCTGCTTCTGCTGGCTGCGTTTGCGGTGCAGCACAGCGTAATGGCGCGCCCCTGGTTCAAGCGGGCCTGGACAAAAGTTGTTCCTGAGCCGGCCGAGCGCAGCACGTATGTACTGTTCTCAAGCCTAGCGCTGATTGCGCTGTTCTACTACTGGCAGCCTCTTGGAGGCGTGGTATGGAACATCCAAAATCCAGCCGCCCGGCTGATCATGTACCAACTCTTCGGGCTGGGATTTGGACTGGTACTGGTGGCCACGTTTGTGATCAACCATTTTGACCTGTTCGGCCTTCGCCAGGTGTGGCTCTACCTGACGGGCAAGCCGTACACGCACCTGACGTTCCGGACGCCGCTGTTCTACCGCTACGTGCGGCACCCGCTGTACGTGGGATGGCTGATGGCCTTTTGGTTCACGCCGAGGATGACCGTGACTCACCTGCTGTTCGCGGTGATGACCTCGGCTTACATCCTGATTGCCGTGCGCTGGGAGGAGAAAGACCTGCTGGTGGCACATGGCGAAAGGTATGCGCGCTACCGCGAGAGTGTCCCGTTGCTGATTCCGGCAAGCAGGGGCTATGAAGCTCCTTCGCGAGAACACGCTGCGTAGGTTGCAGCGTGATTGGCAACGCGGCCCGGGTTACGTTCCGGGCCGCGCTTTTGCTGCCATGGTTGCGATCGGGCTTTCCCGGCTTTCCCACCCGAGGAACTGTGACATTTCGCGGAGAAAGTCAGAAAAGGCTGGTTCTCCGGGCCTGACGTTATGCCGGCGGCTGGGAAGTTCCACGAAGCGGGCGCCGGGGATGCGTGATGCGATCAGGCGGCCTTCCTGCGCCGGGACAGTGGCATCGCCGCCGGAATGCATGACCAGCGTGGGACAGGAAATATCTGGCAGAAGATCGAGCACGTTGATGCGCGGAAACTCGGACATCATGCGCACGGCATTTTCGGGCGAGATGGTGATGCGCTGGAGTTCATTCATCCAGTTCATCTCGGCGAGTGTGGCATCCGGCATGAACAGCGTGGTCCAAAGCTGGCGAAAGGCGGGATTATCCCGGCCCCAGCCAACCTTGATCAATGAGAGCATGGCCTCAAATTCATTGGCGAACACGGAATCCGGCGCCGGCCAGCCGCGCGCGAACGAGCCCATGAGCAGCAGTGAGGTCACGCGTTCGGGATGGCGCGCCGCGTAGGCCGCCGTGATGGCTCCGCCCTGGCAGCTGCCGAAGCAGGTGAAGCGGTCAAGGCCGCAGTGGTCGACCAGCTCCTCGAGATCGCGTACGGTGCGTTCGAAAGAGAAATCCTGCACGTTCCAATCGGAAAGGCCGCTGCCGCGCTGGTCGTAACGCAACACGGTGTGGTGCTTCATCATGTGCTTGAGCCAGCGGCGGACAAAAGGGTTCTTCCATTCGAACTCGATGTGATTGATCCAGTCGACTGCGCGGACCAAAGCCGGCCCACTTCCGGCGATGGCATACGCAATGCGCACGCCGTCACTGGCGGTGAAGAAGCGGATCTCCTGATCGAAATTGTCATCTTCCGGCTCGAGTTCCTCAACGGTGTGGAATGCAGGAGCTTCGCTGGGCGGCGTGGCCGGCTTAACTTCCGCAATGAAGCGGTAACCCTGGCGGGGAACGGTTTCAATGTAGGCTGAGCCGTTCGTGCCATCGGCGAGCACTTTGCGCAAAGCGGAGATGTTGTGATCGAGGTTGTTTTCCTCGACGATGCTGTTTGGCCAGAGACGCTGCATGAGATCAGACTTGCGGAGCAGCTTGCCGTGGTTTTCCACGAGCAGCGTGAGCGTGTCAAAAGCCTTGGAACGGAGAGCTACCGATTCACCGTCGCGGAAGAGGCGGCGTTCGTGGACGTCGAGACGATAAGGACCAAAGAGAAAAACCATGCGTACGATCCGATGATGGCAAGGGCCCTGGGACAGGGCGGCTCGGCCGGGCAGCCGCAAGTGTCTTAATTATAGTGTGGGCGCTGGAATCTGAGTAACTTGAGAGGCTGGACGGCTGGAGGGCTCAGAAGCTCCAGCTGCCGGTCCGGAGCAGTTTGATCCACTCACGGCAGAAAATCAGCACTCAGCAATCAGCATTCAACCCCGAAACTGGGTCTTTTATCCGACCAAAGATCCGCTAAAAAACACGGTGTCGCTGCTGCTTTGAATGGCAAGAGACTGCCTCCTCCGTGTGAGCAGTCAGAGGACCTGAGAAAACCTGATGTTGCGGAAAGTATTATGCGAGCGCTGATTCCTCTGGTGAATCGTCCTCGATCACCGGCAGTTCGTAGATACGGCAAACCGCTCGTCCATCCAGGAAAGGGGCAGATTGGAGGAGTTCGAAGACCACTGAATCTTCGCACCTGGCGCAGCGCGGAAACCGTTCGCCCGCAAGGATGACCACTTCGTGGGGCAGCCGATGGGAAGAGTGCACGACGCGGTAAACGCCCGTTAGTGAAACCATATTCCCCGTCTGAAAGGCCCGGCGTGGCGACATGTCCGTGGGGGATTTTATCAGACGGAAACGCATGGGTTCTCAGACATCTTGACGGACTCAATGACTTTCTCAGCATTTCTGATGCTTTATCGCTCTCCAGTGTTCACCGACTCACCTTTGTTGTGAGTAGAGCAACCAAGCAGCTCGTTAGGAGCGTCTAGGCGTGATCCTTTTCGTGGTGGTTGCAGCTTACCTTTCCGGGTCTTCTGTCTCGCTTTGCAATCCGACCTCGAACAGGTGAATCGGCAGCTCCGAAGGACGGTCTGGCACATGTAGCATCAGCTCAAATCTGACCTGTTCTTTGCATTGGGAGCACCGGGGGAAACGATCCCTGCTGTGGAGTCGTACGGTGTGGATCAGCCTGTGCTCTTCGTGAAATACGTAGTAAATACCGCTTTCGGGAACGATCTCATCCGTGCAAAACCGTTTCTTCATGAATTTCCTGGTTCGGTACCTTCTGATTGGGGCTTGCTGCGGTTCAAAGTTATGTGGCTGAACCGGTTCGATTAAGCTGCTGCACGGGAAAAGAGCACGTTACTTTCGGCGCACGCTTTGCAGCGTCCGAAAAGACGAACCCGCGCGAATGTTGATGACGCGACAGGAAACGAAATACTAAATGCCTTCCATGAATTTCAGCAGGTAGAAGCTGAGCTGGCGCATCTTGACGTTTGAGGCGCTGAGAAAATTTGTATGTAGTTGCCCCGCTCTAAATTGCGGCCGTGTGTGCTCTGGCATTTCGTCCGGGTATGACAGCCTTCCCGGCTCGCAGCGTACTTACTCTTACTGAGTGAGTTGGAGAAACCGGATAAGAATGATATTTTTCCTGATCCTGGGCGTTGCATACTTACCAGCACCGCAAACGCCTGCCGACTCTTTTCCCTCTGGGCTGTTCACTGCCGTTCGGCAGCATTGTCCTATTTCGCTGTTGCTTCGTAATCGAGAACTGATGTAGAGTAGGGAGATTTCCTCAGGGGGATTGCCGCCGAAGCGGCGCAGGTCTTTGAAAACTGAAATGAAGCTACTAGCTACTGGCTTCTAGCTTGGGACACTTTGGGACGATGGTGGGATCGATTGGGACGTCCCAGTGGGGACGACCTTGGGACTGATTGGGACGAGGTTGGGACGAATTGGGACGTTGGCGGGGGTGGCGGGGAGCAGATCGCCGTAATCGCCGTGATCGCACGGAATCGCCGTAATCGGAAATGCGAAAACCGTTTTGCCGCAGATGAACGCTGATAGACGCAGATTTGGCCGGGGCGTCTCCGGGGATGCTTCCGCTAAGTTCATTAGATTTGGGGATGATGGGGATTGGAACCCGGGGGCAGGGATATCGCCGAAATCGCGCGTAATCCCACCCCAAAAAGCCAAAACCGGGCTTTCTGGGGGCCCGGTAATCGCCGTAATCGCGCGTAATGGCAAAGCATATTCGCCCAGCCCAGTTCACAAGGCGTGCGGCTGGGGGTCCAGCAGATAAGGCCAGACAAACGCAGATCGGACGTGGATCCAGTCTGGGAAGTGTCATGAGCTGACTCGTTTGGATTCCGGATTTATTCGAATACACTGGTTCCTCTGCAATGACCGCTCTAGTGTTCACGCTCGTGGTCTGGGCCACTTCCATGGCGGCCGGATTCCTTGGTGCGCTTACCGGCCTGGGTGGAGGCGTGGTGATTGTGCCGGCGCTCACGCTGATGCTGGGCGTGGATATCAAGTATGCGATTGGCGCTTCGCTGGTATCGGTTATCGCAACCTCCTCCGGCGCTGCCGCTGCTTATGTGAAGGAAGGCTATTCCAACATTCGCATTGGAATGCTGCTGGAAATCGCGACAACCATCGGCGCGATCGTGGGGGCATATCTGGCGGCGAAGGTGGGCACCCACGCGATTGCGGTTCTCTTCGGGCTGGTGCTGTTGCAGGCCGCGTATGAGACGGTTTTCAGGGCGCGACATGATGGTACGCCGATTGAGTCTGACGCGCTGGGGAAACGACTGCGGCTCGGCGGCGATTATCCGGTTGACGGTTCGCGTCAGGTGTATGGAGTGCACAACGTTCCCCTGGGCTTTTCGCTGATGTTCGGCGCGGGAACGCTCTCCGGCTTGCTGGGCATCGGGTCCGGGGCGGTGAAAGTGATTGCCATGGACCGGGCGATGAAAATCCCGTTCAAGGTCTCCACCACCACGAGCAATTTCATGATCGGCGTGACGGCGGCCGCAAGCGCCGGCGTTTACCTGGGCCGTGGCTATATCGATCCGCGGATTGCCATGCCGGTGATGCTGGGCGTGCTTGCGGGTGCGTTCCTGGGAACGAAGGTGCTGGTGCGAGTGCGGGTGCGTACGTTGCGCCTGGTGTTTGCGCTGGTGATCTTCCTGCTGGCCATACAGATGATCGTCAACGGCCTCCGGGGGAGAATCTGATGGCAATGGATGACCGGCGCCTCGAGACCATCATCGGCAACCTGTTGCGGGCCGGGGTGCTCACAGCCGCTGCTCTTGTTTTGCTCGGCGGGGTGATGTATCTGGCGCAGCATCATTCCGAGCGTGTGAAGTTCAACCAGTTCCATGGCGAAGGCGCCGAGTTACGCTACGTGGCCGAGATCGCGGACGGCGCTGCACATTTTCGCAGTGAAGGCCTGATTCAATTTGGGCTTCTGTTGCTGATCGCGACGCCCATTGCGCGCGTAGTGATGGCCGTGGTCGGTTTCTACCTTGAGCACGACTACATGTACACAGTCGTGAGCCTGATCGTGCTGGGAATACTCGTGTTCAGTCTGCTGCACGCGACGTGAGGCCGGGGCAGAAGCGTCGGATGGGATGAGGGCTACTGATTCTCCGAAGGCCGTTTCTGCGCGCTGAAATCTTTCACCCAGAGTTGCCTGGCATAGAGGAGAGAGAAGCCTTCACGTTGCGCGTTCTGTTGCGACCTGGATGCAGGCTGCGTGACGACTACGCCGACGTCGCATCCTGAATGGGCCGCATCTCTCAGACGCGCGCGCAGGAGCGCCGTCTGGACTCCGCGACGACGAAACTGCGGCAGCGTACCTGCGCCGCTGAACTGGGCCACTCCAGTATCGAACCGCAATGAGGCTGCTCCGGCAATCTGTTCGCCGATCCGCGCGAGGTATCCACGGAAACCGGGCAGGGACATGGTGATCAGCACCCATTTTCTGATTTCGTCGGACGGCGGTATTTCGTCGCCGCCTACGCCGCCGATATCGGGGCTGGCGAAAGCGTTGACCAGCACGTCAGCGAAGGTGGAGAGCTCATGTTCCACGGCCGGCTGCACCTTGACGCCTTCCACGGCAGGTTCCACATGGCTGAGCGGATGTCCAAGCACGTTCTCGAAACCGTTTGCGAGAAAGCCACGCGCGGCAAGGGATGAATGAAGGCTGGTGTCGGCAAGGGTGGAGATTTCCATCTGCAGCCGCGCGGCTCGCTTCGCGAACTCGTTTTCGATCCGTGCGACTGCGGACTCTTCGACGGGGCCATCGAAACCTGCGCCGATCACCTTGTTGGTCGGCGAATCCTGGGCCGCATAGACGGCAAGTCCGCCGCTGAAAGGCATCACGAATGATTGCTGGTCAGGGACGTTGTGACGGAAGTGGTCAGCGATGCCGGCGCAGAGCCGGGCTTCAGCGCGATCGATACGGGCAGCCAGCGAGGGCGGGCAAAACATGGATGGGTTAGCTGGCTTTGCGCAGCAGGTAGTCCAGACGTGCTACCAGCGTGTCAGGCCCGGTGCTCAGTTCCAGGCCGAGCGCTGTGCGTACGACCTGGTCTTCCGGCAAGTCCTGGCGAAGCGAGATAACGACGCTGGGAAAGGCGTTCTCGGTCAGAAAATCCTCCAGGTCCTCTCGCGCTTCCTGCGGGACGGAGTGGCAGATGAGCACCATGTCGAAAATTGAATTTTGCAGCGTGCGTTGCGCGTCCTTGAAGTGTACTGACCGGACCTGCCAGTGCTTGCGCAGCACGGCCGTCCGCAGCCATAAGAGCTCCGGGTCCGCCCCAACGTGCAGGATTTTGACGCCGCGCACTGTAAGAGCATTCATATCAGGGCCGCCTCACTCGCTTCCAGGCAGCTTACTTCGGCGCGACCGGCCGGCCGCGCCCGGAGGGAAGAAGTCCAGCGCAAATCAGCCGCGATCAGTGCGGGGATCACGGTCCTTGCGCATCTTCTTCTTCGCGCGTTTGCGCGCCAGCGCCTGCTTTACGCGGCGCTTCTCGCCCGGCTTCAGGTAATACGAGTGCCGCTTTACCTCTTTGATGATGTCCTCAGCCTGGACTTTGCGTTTGAACCGGCGAAGCGCATTCTCCAGCGGCTCGCCTTCTTGCAATCGAATCTCTGCCAAAATGTACCCCTGTGGCGTGAAATAACAGACTTATCTAGCTTACTCGATTGCGCTGGATTCGGGAACCCCGCTGGTCCCGGGTTTCTGCTGCGGTTTTCTGCGCCGGGTTGCAGCCCGAGATCGCACGTCGTTCGTCACAAGGGAGATAATGTGACGGTCGTTTCGTTCGGCTATGCACTGGTACTTCGGCGATTTATGGCTGGTTCGATTGCTGCTGCAGCGGACCTTTGCGGCGATCTATCTCATCGCCTTCATGGTCGTGTTGCGCCAGTTCAAGCCGCTGCTGGGCGAAAACGGGCTTCTGCCCGTTCCGGCGTTCTTGAAACGCGCAAGCTTTCGCGAAGCGCCAAGCCTCTTTCACTGGCGCTATTCTGACCGCCTGCTCATGGCAATCGGCTGGACTGGGCTGGCACTCTCCGCCGCTGCGCTCGCCGGTTTCACAGACGTTCTGCCTTACTGGGCTGGAGTGATCTTCTGGCTCGCGCTCTGGTTCCTTTATCTATCGATCGTCAACGTGGGGCAGAAGTTCTATGGATTTGGCTGGGAGTCGATGCTTCTGGAAGCCGGCTTCTTCATTGCTTTTCTCGGCCCTGCTGGCATGCAGACGCCCGCGATTCCCGTGCTGATCCTCCGCTGGATGCTTTTCCGCACCGAACTGGGCGCTGGACTGATCAAGCTCCGCCATGATTCTTGCTGGCGCGATCTTACCTGCCTCTACTATCACCACGAAACGCAACCGCTCCCAAATCCGCTGAGCTGGTTTTTCCATCGCCAGCCCAAAGCGATCCACCGGTTCGGTGTAGTGTTCAGCCACTTTGTTCAGGTGATCGTTCCATTCGGACTGCTTGCGCCGCAGCCGGTTGCCTCAATTGCAGGAAGCTTCGCCATGTTCCACCAGTTTCTGCTGATCGTCAGCGGGAACTACTCCTGGCTGAATTGGCTGACTTTTGCGCTCGGCTTCAGCGCGCTGGATGATGCAGTACTTGGGAGGCTCATGCCCATCTCGCCATTCCATCTGGCCGCACGTCCGATGTACGTAGACATCATTCTTTATCTCCTTGCGGCGGGCACAGTGTGGCTCAGCATCAAGCCTACTTTGAACCTGTTCTCGCGGAACCAAATGATGAATTACAGCTATAACCGCTATCACCTGGTGAACACATATGGCGCATTCGGCAGCGTGACGCGCGAGCGTTATGAAATTGTCATTGAAGCCACCGATGCACCGATCCTCGGCGAGCAAACGGAATGGCGGGAATATGAATTCAAGGGAAAGCCTGGAGATCTCAGGCGCATGCCTCCTCAGATTGCGCCCTACCATCTGAGGCTTGACTGGCTGATGTGGTTCCTGCCGTTCTCCGTCACGGTTTACACCGGGGGGCTTTATGTTCCCGGTTTCGAACTCTGGTTCCTGAACTTCATTCGCAAGCTGCTGGAAAATGATCCGCAGACCGTAAGCCTGCTGCGCCGGTCACCATTTCCCAACTCGCGCCCCACGTTTATACGAGCGATCTTTTATCACTATCGCTACACTGATTTGCGCCAGTTCAAGGAAACGCACGAATGGTGGAAGCGCGAGCTGGTTGGCACTTATCTGCCTCCGATCTCACTCGGCGACTTCCAGCGGCAATGGACTCGCCGCTCTGGCTGAACTTACACGTGCTTCATTCCTTTGACCAGGGCGGCACTACGCCGCTCATGCGAGCGTAAGCGATCAACTGTCCCATGTGTTCATTGTTATGAATAATGATGCGCAGGAAAATGCCATCGACTGTCGCGTCGCGGTCCACGATGTGTACCTTGCGTTCCAGGTCTTTTGGCGTGACCTTTGCGTGCGCTTCCTGCACCGCCTGTAGAGAGCGTTTTAGCCAGTCAATCACCTCTGCTTTTTGGGTGACAGACTTCTCCAGCTTCAGATCGAGGTTCTCTGTGGCCTTGCGGCCGGTGAAGGTCAGCAGCCAGAAGTTTGCCACGGCTATGTGCATGTAAACTTCGCTGGTGGAGCGCACGCCCGGTGAAGGACGCCACGAGAATTTATCTTCCGGAGTTGCTTCAGCCAGGGCGATGAGCTGGCTCGTCACGTGTTTCAACTCACCGTCATAGCCCTGCCAGATGCCTTCCGGCGCTTTCTGCGCGTAACTCCGGCAGGTCAACGCTGTAACAAGGCAGATCGCGGTAAACAGTACTTTTCTCATTGTAAGCACCTTCCCGAGTAGTCCGTCCATAAGACTTAGCCATGCTACTCGTCGTGAGCAAGTTTATGGAGCCCTGACTGGCAAGGAATTGGATTGGCAGAAGCTCGTTGGTTGTGGACGGTTAGTCGCTCTCGACTGGCCTGCTGATGCGCTCCTCTGGACGGGTTGGACGCTCGGCGCGGAGTTGGGCCGTTTTATGAGCGTTGCGGTTTCGAGAAACGGGCCGCGTCAGTCTCGCGCTGATCCTCTCGTTTATGTCGAGCAGCTTCTCTAACGGCGACGGCCACCTGCCGGACTAGAGCCCGACAGTTTCTCCAGCTCTGCCCATAACGCCCTCGTCTCCACATCGTGAGGCGGACGCAGGGACTCATGTTTCATGAAGAACAACACGATAATTGCCGCGCTTACCCCCATCACGATTGAGGAGATGATCGCGATCCAGGTGATGTCCACGTTCGCTCCAATCTGCTACTCGCCAAGGCCCAAAACGAGAGCTGGAGACCCTATTTAGCCACCGAACGGACATTCTGGACGGTGACGCCCGTCACACGGTTGCTGGCTGGTGTTGGCAGCAGTCAACCTGCGGGGTTGATCAACCGGCGCGAATTCTTGGTCATCTTGGCTTCGCTTCTGGCCTGGATCTCAAGGGACGGGCTAACCGTTCAGCTGATACTTGCATCGAACCGTCCTGGCCTGCAGACTGCCGCCTACCTGAAACTTGCTTCGCGTCAATAAGTGCTTCCAGAGGGAGTTGGTGGCTTGCTTTCTCGGCCCTCAGCCCTGGATTTATACTTGCCAATTCGGTGCCAGCCTTTTGTGCATGAGGGAGGAGTAATCAATGAGCAAGCTGCCTGACATTCTGACCCGCCACCAGAATCAGATCCAGGCTGACTGGATTAAACAGATGGTAGGAACGGTGAAGCGTGCCGACCTGATGAGCGATACGGAGCTGCGGGAGCAGTCGCGCGACCTGATGGCCGCAATTGTTTTCGGGGCGAAGGACGGGAATGTAGGCACGCTGGAAGGTGACGCGTGGGAAGGGGCGCGCCAGCTGCTGACTGACATCTCGGCATCAAGAGCGCGGCAGGGCTTCACCCCGAGTGAAACGGCAACCTTTGTCTTGTCAATGAAGCAACCGCTGTTTACAGCCATCCGTGCCGAATTATCGAAGAGCCCGGACGGGATGTTTGACGAGATATGGAACGCCACATTGCTGCTCGACAAGCTGGCTCTGCTGACCGCCGACGCTTTCATTGAAACGCGCGAGCAGGTAATCACGCGCCAGCAGCAGGAGATGCTGGAGCTTTCTACTCCGGTAGTCAAACTGTGGGATGGCATCCTGGCTCTGCCGATCATCGGTACGCTGGACAGCGCGAGAACTCAGGTAGTAATGGAATCTCTCCTTCAAACAGTGGTGCAGACGAATTCCCGCTTCGCCATCATCGACATCACCGGCGTGCCCACGGTGGATACGCTGGTCGCACAGCATCTCCTGAAGACGATTACTGCCGCCCGGCTCATGGGCGCGGAGTGCATCATCAGCGGCGTGCGGCCCCAGATCGCGCAGACCATCGTGCACCTTGGCATCGACCTGAGCCAGGTCATCACCAAGGCCAAGTTGTCTGATGCTTTTGCTCTTTGCCTGCAGATGAATGGAAAAACTGTTGTATCCGCTAACGGTCGCGGCAAAGCGTCGCCCGTGGGGCCGTTACGCAGTGAAGCCAAAAAGGAGGAATAGATGGAGCGCATTCCAATCCTCCGCATGGGACAGTTTCTGCTGGTCACCATCCAGGTCGACATGCATGATCAACTCGCGCTTCAGCTGCAGGACGATCTTACGCAAAAGATCTCCGACACCGGCGCGAAAGGTGTGCTGATCGATATCTCCACGCTGGAGATCGTGGATTCATTCATCGGCCGCATGCTGGCGAACATCGCGGCCATGGCGCGTGTGCTGGACGCTGAAACCGTTGTCACGGGTATGCAGCCGGC
Organism: Candidatus Angelobacter sp.; assembly: GCA_036258095.1. Classification (GTDB taxonomy): domain Bacteria; phylum Acidobacteriota; class Terriglobia; order Terriglobales; family Acidobacteriaceae; genus Angelobacter. Next base: position 16,457 of record DATAEJ010000114.1, read on the forward strand.
GGTCGCAATCACTCTGGTGGAACTCGGGATGTCTCTTGCGGGAGTGCGGACAGCGCTCAACGTGGAATCCGGCATGGAACTGCTGTACCAGATGCGTGGCGATTTCCACTCGGAGTTGGAAGGATGAAATCGGTTCGGCGCGATAGCATGCCTATCCGCAGCTCCAATGATGTTGTGCTGGCGCGGCAAAAGGTCCGCCAGTGGGCTGCAGATATGCACTTTACGCTGGTGGACCAGACCAAGCTGGTCACCGCTGCCAGTGAACTTGCGCGCAATACCCTGGACCATGGCAAGGGCGGTCAGATGGTGATCGAGCAGGTGGATAACCACTCCAGGGGTGGCCTCAAACTGGTGTTCGAGGACCAGGGGCCAGGCATCCCAGATATCAACGCCGCGCTCAGAGATGGTTTCACCACGGGCAACGGCATGGGACTGGGATTGGGTGGCAGCAAGCGGCTGGTGAACGATTTCGAGATCGAATCGCAACCGGGGAAGGGCACGCGCATCACTGTTGTGCGCTGGAAATGAAGATTTCAAGAAGTATCGTTCTATCCGACTCGAGCTCCACCTCGGCGGCCCGCCGCGCCGGAGCGGAATTGACCTCGGCGTTGGGCATGAACGAAGTACGCGCGGGTGAAGCGTCGATCATTATCACGGAAGCTGCCCGGAATGCGGTCGTTTACGGCAAGGGAGGCCACCTTCTACTCTCGGCGGCGAATGGCGCAGGACAGACTCAGCTTGACATTGTGGCGATCGATCGTGGCCCCGGAATCCCCAATATAGCGCGTGCTCTTGAAGATGGTTTCTCCACAGGAAGTACGCCGGGAACCGGGCTTGGTGCGATCCGGCGGATGGCCTCCCATTTCGATGTCTTTTCCAACGCGAAGGGTACGGCATTGTTCGCGCGCGTGGCTCAACCCGGGAGTCAGCCGCAAATCCAGCCGGCGCTGGATTTCGCCGGTTTTCTGGTGCCGCTGGCTGGTGAGAAATATTGTGGCGACGGCATTACTTGGTTCGGGGCTCGCGACTGCATGATGTTTATGGTTGTGGATGGACTGGGGCACGGAATCGCCGCCATGGAAGCGGCTGACGAAGCGGCGCGAGTTTTCGAGGCGCATAAAACCAGTTCGCCCGGAGAAATCCTCGCGCGCATCCATGATGCTCTCAAGAAAACGCGCGGCGCTGCAGCGGCCGTAGCAGAAATACGTCCTCTTTCCGGCCTCCTGACGTTTGCCGGTATCGGCAACATCTCTGCGTCGATCCTCAGCCATTCTCTGGGAAGGAATTTGGTGTCGCATAACGGAACCCTTGGCCATGTAATCGGACGCATCCAGGAATTCAAGGTCGATTGGCCGCGCGACGGTGTTCTGGTGATGCACTCCGACGGTGTGCAATCGCGCTGGGATCTCTCGAAATACCCCGGACTGTTGTCACGTCAGGCAGCGGTGATTGCCGGCGTGCTGCTCCGGGACTTTCGCCGCGAGCGTGACGATGCCAGCGTTCTTGTCGTTAAACCCGCGGCAACGGCGTAAATTATGCCAACTCCCTTGTACGAGATCGCTTTGCGCAACGAGCGCGACGTAGTGGTGGCTCGCCAGCGGGCGCGCGATCTCGCCTCGATCCTCGGTTTCGACAACCAGGAACAGATCCGGATTGCAACCGCTACCTCGGAAATGGCGCGGAATGCCTTTCGCTACGCACATCATGGCAAGGTGAACTTCGCCCTCGAAAACGGCACACAGCCCATGCTGCAAATCGCGATTTCCGATGCTGGTCCGGGTATTCCCAATCTGCAGCAGATCATGGATGGGCAATACAAGTCGCAGACCGGTATGGGACTGGGAATCATTGGGACGAAGCGGCTTATGGATACGTTTGAGATCGCGAGCAAGCCTGCCGGCACACTGGTGACTTTCGGGAAGGAACTGCCGCCAACGGCGCCCCCGCTTACGCAAATCCGGATGCGCGAGCTTCGGGACAAAGTCAAGGCTTTCGAGCCCGCGAACCCTTATGAAGAGATCGAGCGGCAGAACCGGGAATTGCTGAAGACACTCCAGGAACTGCGTGCCCGCCAGGAAGAGCTGGCCATGCTAAACCGCGAACTTGAAGACACAAACCGGGGCGTCGTGGCGCTCTACGCCGAACTGGACGAACGCGCCGATTACTTGCGGCGCGCCTCGGAGATGAAGAGCAACTTCCTCTCCAACATCTCACATGAATTCCGGACGCCACTGAACTCGATCATGTCATTGGCGCGTATGCTGATGGAACGCATGGACGGCGAACTGACCGGCGAGCAGGAAACCCAGATTGGATTCATCCTTGAGTCCGCCAGACTGCTTTCTGACATGGTGAATGACCTTCTCGATATTGCCAAGGTCGAAGCCGGAAAGGCCAGGATTCGCGCCAAGGCCTTCGAAGTCTCGGAGTTGTTCAGCGCACTCAAAGGCATGTTGAAGCCGCTGTTGGCCAACAACACATCGGTTGACCTGGTGTTCGAGCCGCTATCGGACCTTCCCTCGCTCCACACGGATGAAGGCAAAGTCTCACAGATCCTGCGCAATTTCATCTCCAACGCCATCAAATACACCCCGCAGGGAGAAGTTCGAGTGGCTGCGCGCGCCAGCCAGGAGAACACAATCGTCTTCATCGTGCAGGATTCTGGAATTGGCATTGCGCCGGAAAACCACGAAGCGATATTTCAGGAGTTCACCCAGATCGATAATCCGCTGCAGGAGCGTTTCCGGGGGACAGGACTTGGTCTTCCGCTGTGCCGCAGCCTGGCTACGCTGCTCGGTGGTCGCGTCTGGGTGGAAAGCGAACTGGGCCGCGGCTCCCGCTTTTATGCGGAGATTCCCATTGTGTACAGCGGGGGCGAACTGCCGCTTCCGACCGGCGAGGTTACGGCGCAGGAGTTTTCGCGTCCCGTGGTGCTGCTGATTGATCCGGATTATCAGGCGTTCTCGATGCGCCATGCGGCGTTCCGCTCGGCTGAGTTCATGCTGGTACACCTCGAAAGCATCGAGCGGGCAAGAACCTGGGTTTCGCAGAATGTGCCTGCAGCGGTCATCTGCAACATTCATGCTTTCGGCGCTCGAGGCTGGGACTTTTTGCGCAAAGAGATCAGGGAATCGGAGAACAATGCCTTACGACAGGTCCCCCTGATTGCCACAGGCAGACCTGAAGAAAAAGCATGGGCGAGCGGGGCGGGTATCAACGGTTTTCTGTCCGATGCAGCGGATGGTGAGGAAATGCTGGCCGGAGTGCGTGCCATAACCCGTTTTCAGCATCCGAAGAAGCTGCTGCTGGTTGACGATAACCATCTGTCGCTCTATATCCTTCGCGAGTTGCTGGACCGCCCTTGGCTGCAGCTTTTGCAGGCCCACAACGGGCGTGAGGCCCTGGAGATGGTGGAACGAGAGCAGCCTGATGCCATCATCCTTGACCTGGTGATGCCGGAGATGGATGGCTTCACTGTCCTGGAGCGACTCCGCGCAGCTGAAAAGACCAGGTCGCTGCCGGTGATCGTTTATACATCGAAGAATGTAACGGCTGGTGAGAGCCAGTTCCTTCAGGGAATGGGCGCCCGCATTATCAGCAAGGGCGAAGTGACGAGCACGTTAAGCCCCGAGGCACTGTTGCAATCACTCGCAAGCTATGAAATCAGGGGAGAAGAGGGGAAATGAGCTCCTCACACCAGCCTCGGATCCTGTTGATTGATGATAATCAGCAGAACCGCTACATCCTTTCGAAGATTCTCCATCGTGCGAACCTGAACGTTGAGTTGCGAGGCACTGGGCGCGAGGGGCTTGATGCCGTTCGAACCGGTCCGGATCTGGTCATCCTGGACGTAAAGCTGCCGGACATCTCCGGTTATGAAGTTTGCCGCAAGATCAAGAGCGATCCGGCCACGGCCGCGATTCCTGTGCTGCAGATCTCGGCGGCCTTTACCAGCAATGAAAGCAAAGTGCAGGCGCTGGAAGGCGGCGCAGACGGGTATCTCACCCACCCAATTGAACCGGCAGTACTGCTTGCCACGGTCAGGTCCCTGTTAAGGCTAAAGCAGGCGGAGACAAACTCGCGCCAGTCTGCCGAGGAATGGCAGTGCACGTTCAACGCTCTCGCGGAATCGGTGGTGCTGCTCGACCTGGAAAACAAGGTTGTGCGCTGGAACCTCGCATTCGAGCAACTGTGCCTCGCGGTAGGATGCGGTGACGGTGCTGGCATAATGGGGCGCGATGCAGCAGGCATATTTGAAAAGGTCCTTGGGCGTACCGATTTTCTCAACCATGGCCGCCCCGCGCGTTACAGCGGCGAGGCCCAGCAGGGGTCGCGGTGGTTTCATATCACCGTCGACGCCGTCATTCGCGAAGGCGAGCGCGTGGGTTCGGTAGTTGTGCTTGCAGACATCACGGAACGCAAGCTGGCGGAACGCTCTCTACAGAATGCGGAAAAGCTTGCGGCTACCGGCAGATTGGCTCAGACCATCGCGCATGAAATCAACAACCCGCTGGAAGCGCTGACTAACCTTATCTATCTCGCGCAATATGCCACGTCTGAACCCGGTGTGCTCGATTTTCTGCGCCAGGCCTCCACCGAACTGGAGCGGGTGGCGCGAATCACCAAGCAGATTTTGTCATTCCATCGCGACACCAAAGAAGCGGTCGCGCTCGATCCGAATGATCTGGTGGATAACGTAGTTGCTCTATATCAGCCGCAAATGGCGGCGCACGACATCCGCCTGGACTGGGAGAAACGCGAGCTGCCGTCCATTGCCGGTTATCCCGGCGAACTGCGACAGGTACTGGCGAACCTGTTGGCGAATGCAGTGGATGCATCACCTGCGGGCTCAACCATCAGTGTTCGCGCGCGCCGCGCCTGTAGAGGGACACGCGAAGGAGTGGCAATCACGATTCATGACTGCGGCCCAGGCATTCCGCGCGACATTCGCAATCGCATCCTGGAACCATTCTTTACCACCAAGGAACTCAAGGGTACCGGGCTTGGTCTCTGGTTGGTCAAGAATATCGTCACCAAACACAAGGGCAGCCTGAGGTTCCGAAGCAGCCGGAAGCCGGGACGCACCGGCACATCCTTCCGCGTGTTTCTGCCGGCGGCGAAACACGAGATCCATGAAGGCTACGCCGGCAATCGGCCACTGGATGTACCGGCATTGCGCAAGAATTCCAGCTGAACTACCGCTTGAGCCACCCCCAATCTCCTTTTCGCTTCACGGAACGGCGTAGTATGTTGTGAAGCACGCTGGCGACGTATCGGCGATTAGCCGAGGAGCTAAGCTGCCAAACCCCAATCAAATCGCCAGCGCCTAAGGAGACCGCAGATGAAGGTCGAAATTCGTTCGTGCCCGACGTGAGGGAACAACAAATCGAAGGTCGCGAGTCTCGTGGCCCTGATTAAGAATCGGTTGGGTATTGAACCAATCGTTACGCCCGGAAAGACAGGCCAGTTTGAAGTGATCGCCGACGGAGAGACTGTCGCCGAGCGTGGGGGAAACTGGTTCACAAGGAGTTTCGGCGCAGGCTATCCCGACCTCGAAACCGTCGTCCAGAGCCTGCAGAAGCGCAGCGCAGTCCAAAGTAACGATTAATGTGAAGCAGTAATCGGCTGCCAAACTAAGTGGCACTGCTCGAACCAAAGGTTTAAGATTGCACCCTTGAGTCGTGGGGGCAATCTGTTCACCTGAGGTTCATGATGATGCACACAGCCCAAGCTCAAAATACTGCAGTCACCTTCCCGGGCCAATCCGGTGCAGCGAAAGGTCTGGCGCTGGTTCGCTTTACGATCGGCGCGATGTTCGTGTGGGTTTTTTTCGAGAATCTCGCAAAAGGGCTCTATACGCCATCGGGCTACGCTAGCCTGATCAACCATTACATACAGGCAAGTCACTCACCTGGTGTGTGGAAATCGATAATGGGTCTGGCGGCCAGCCATGCTGCCTTGGCAGCTCCGATGCAGGGATTGACGGAGATATCGTTGGGCATTCTTCTTATCCTGGGCTTGCTCACGCGCCCCGCTGCGTTCGTCGCATTTCTTTTTCTGGGGAGTCTTTGGATTTCGGAATGGGGAACGGCGTGGATATGGGAGCTGCTCGTGCCTGTCCTCGCATCTCTCGGGCTCGCTGTGGGCAGAGCGGGTCGAACATGGGGCGTCGACGCATGGTTGGCGCAGCGCCACCCTTCCTCTCCATGGTGGTGACTGAGCAAATCGCGTGAGAGTATCAGTCATCATCCCTACTTACAATGAAGCCCAGGCCATTGGTCGGGTGCTTGCCGATTTGCCGTTCGATGTTGTCACTGAAGTAATCGTTGTTGACAGTAACTCGAGTGACGGAACGCCGGAGATCGCGGCAACATTGGGCGCTCGCGTTATGCGTGAACCTCAGCGCGGCTACGGCCGCGCATGCTTAACCGGGCTTGCTCATGCGAACAATCCTGATGTGGTTGTCTTCCTTGATGGAGACTACAGTGACCGCCCCTCAGAATTGCCGATTGTGCTTGCTCCAATCATTGACGATCGCGCTGATATCACCCTGGGCTCGCGGCTTGGAACTAACCGGAACTCTGGTGCGCTGCCGTGGCATCAATCGTTTGGTAATCACCTTGCCGCCGCGCTGATTAGAATTTTGTACCGCGTAAACATCACTGATCTTGGACCATTTCGCGCCGCCCGAGCCGATGTGCTTCGCGCTCTGGAACTCGAAGAGAACACCTATGGCTGGGCGGTGGAGATGATCGTGAAGGGCGCTCTGGCGGGATGTCGTATCGTCGAAGTTCCAGTAAGTTACCATCCACGAATCGGTACCTCGAAGATCAGCGGCACGATCAAAGGCACGGTGGGAGCGGCATGGTTCATTTTTAGCCGGATCGTGCGCTATTATTTCGGTCGCCGAAAGCGTCCGAATGCCAGCATGACAACTGATTGACCATACCCCATGAAAAGCTCCATCCAGACCACGGCGCCTTTTTCCCTTTTGACCCGCACGCTGGTCATTATGGCCAAGGCTCCCAGGCCGGGCACTGTCAAGACACGACTGAGCGGATGCCTTCCATCACCGGCGGTGATTGAGCTGTATCGTTGCCTCCTTGAGGACACGGTCGCTCTGGCGAAATCGTTGACCAATGTGGAAGTGGCCGTCATGTGCCGCGGGTCGGACAAGGAAGAGCTGGCATGCCTGCTCGGTGATGCGATGCAAATCGTCGCTCAATGTGGAGAAGGCCTTGCAGCCGGACTGACGTCGGTTTTCCGGCACTTCATCTCGGCGCGCGGGCATCAGGTCATCGCGTTCAACAGCGATAGCCCGCACCTTCCGCCATCTGTTCTGGAAAGCGCTTTCGAGATACTCGCTTCGCATGATGTGGTTGTGGGACCAACTCAAGATGGCGGCTACTATCTTGTGGGCGCCAAAGCATCTCATTCAACACTTTTCGAAAATGATGGGTTGGGAACAAGCAGTGCGCTGGATCGATTGCTGGCCCGCACCAAGTCCCTGCAGCTATCAACGGGCTTCACGCAGCCGTTTTATGACATTGATGTGGCCGACGATCTTGTTCGGCTTGCTCCGGAGCTACAGCTGAGTCCGGAGAGAGCGCCGCGGACAGCAGCTTGGTTTGCTGAATGGGAACACGCTGTCGCCAAACTGCCTGAGTCATTGAGGTAGCTGTGGGATTTACACGCTCGCAAAGACTGTACGGGCTCGGTGCTATTTTGTTCGTCGCGCTTGCGATCTGCGCGCACAATTTCAGCAATTTCGGGGCGCCGTCCTTTATTGCCTGGCTGGTTGTGGCCGGCGTCGCATACCTGCTGGCTATCCGTGAGTTCTATTCTGCGCCACGCTTTCCGAGGCGCGTCCTCGTCATCGGGCTGATGTTCGCTGCTGCCTGGCATTTCTTGTTTCTGCTCAAGGCTCCCGGTCCAGATGATGACATTCACCGATATCTCTGGGACGGGCGCGTGCAGCGGCTCGGTTACAACCCTTACGTCCTTGTCCCGAATGACCCCGCGGTCGCAGGACTGCACACGGCTGAAACTCGTAGCCTGAATCATCCCGACCTGCCAAGTCCGTATCCCCCTGGGGCGCAGTTGTTCTTCCGGGCGATAACCTCAATTCACGAATCTGTTTTTGCGTTGAAGGTCGCATTCCTGATCTGTGGTTGGGCAATTGCAGTCGTGCTGCTCGTTTTAGTTCGGCGTAGCGGGCAGGGAGAGCACTGGGTCCTGGTTTATGCCTGGAACCCGCTGCTTGCGGTCGAAATGGCGGGCAACGGTCACATCGATATCGTCGGCGTGCTTTTCTTGTTGATGTCCGTCGCTGCGTTGTGGCGTCGATGGCGTAGCATGGCAGCAGTGGCGTTTGCGCTGGCTGTTGCGGTGAAGTTTCTTCCCATCGTGCTTGTACCGCTCTACTGGCGACGCCTGCGTCTTCGCGATGCGCTCCTGGCAGTACTTGTTTTTGCGCTGCTCTATTGGCCTTTTTTGAATCGCGGCCACGTTCCGACCGGCTCCCTCGGAGCCTACGTGCAGAGTTTTCGATTTAACGGTCCTGTGTTCGCTGAACTCGAGGGCTTTTTGCCGCCACAAGCTGCTGCTGGTTTGGCGATACTCGGCGGATTTGTAACCGCGATCTGGATGAAAAAAAGATCAGAGGAGCGGTCGTTTGATGCTCTCGCGTGGCCCATGGCAGCAACTCTTCTATGCGCACCGGTGGTTTACCCCTGGTACCTGCTCTGGCTGTTGCCGTTCCTGCGCTCGCTTTCGACGCTCCCGATCATAATCTGGACGGTGAGCATCATCCCGACTTACTACGTCTGGCATCTGCGCACGATGGGACGGCCCTGGATTCTCCCCACATGGGTGATGCCGCTGGAATATGGGGCAATTGCGGTCGCCGGTGTTGTCGTCGGACTGCTCCGTTTAGCGCGACCGGCGGAGCTCAATGCTGAAGCGGTGAGCGATGTCTCGCGACCGGCGCAATCGACTGAGTAAAACAAACCACGTGGCACTGAATGAATCGGGTGGTGCTATAGACGATTTCCTGCCAGGGGCAATACCATAGTCAAATAGATCGGATGTCGTTCTTCTGGCCTGATTCCAAAATTTCGGAGGGCGAATAATGACAGGTTCCAGCCGCACTGCAAAGGCATGTCTTTTACTCGTCGCGATTTTTCTCGCCGCGACCTCCTCACGGGCGCAGAATCGCCCGCCCATCGTAGAGCAACTTGCCAAAGCGTATGGCATCGATCAGTTCGGACAGGTTGAGGCGATCCGGTACACCTTCAACATCGATGCCGGTGCACTGAAAGGCGCCCGTTCCTGGATCTGGGAGCCCAAAGCCGACCGGGTCAGCTTTGACGGGAAAGACAAGGCAGGCAATCCGGTGAAGGTTACCTACGTGCGTTCGCAGCTCGCGAGCCAACCGGACAACGTCAAAAAAGAAGTTGATCCTGCTTTCATTAACGACAATTATTGGCTGCTGTTCCCGTTCCATGTTTACTGGGATAAGAGCGCCGACGTGCAAGACAAAGGCATGCAAAAGCTGCCGAGTGGGAAAGGTTCTGCCAGACATGTAGTGGTTAAATACGCGTCAGACGGCGGCTACACTCCCGGCGACACATGGGAGCTCTTTCTTGGGCCCGACAAACGGGTGCAGGAAATGGTTTTTCGCCACGGCGGAAACGTAAAGCCCAGCCTCGTCAAGATGTCGTGGACAGGCTATAAAAAGGCCGGACCTCTTCTGGTCTCCACGGAGCACCGTGGAACTGCGGACGACCACCAGGCGCACATTTTCTTCACCAATGTGGCAGTAAAGATGGCAGGCTCGGACAACTGGGTGGAAGCAAAATAGGAATGGTGGCTGGTTCGAAAATTGGCGCAGCTTCCCTTATGAACCAGCTTCCCGCGCCATAACGATGGTTGTGCAGGAACTGCTCAGTTTGGGCAGATCTCTGTCGGGCGCCATCCGGATCTTAAGGGGCGGCCGGTCACCTCGTATGATTGGACAGTAGAAGTCAGGCTGCTCCAGTGCACCCTGAAGACGCCGTCGTCCGGCACATCCGCCATGGCATGTGTCCCGGAACTCGCAACTGTGGCATGGTTGTGGGAGCGTACGAGCCTGGGTAAACGGTCCTGAGCCTAAGATTTCACTCCCGCCGGAAATCAATTCGGTGAGCGGCTCTCCGGCGCCGGGCCAATACACACACGGCTGCGTGGTGGCGCGCGGAGTAACACGCAGAGTACCTACTCCGCATCCTCCTTGAAGTGCTGGTAGACCGGCCATTGCTCGCACCAGTGGCTCGCCAATCGCGATCACATCCGTTGTGGCAAAGAGCGTCCGGAATCCTCCCCAGTATTCGTCGTAGGTCAGTGAATACAAGTCAGAGCGCACCGCCTGGTAGACATTCACGCGCAACGGAGCTCCAAAACGGTTCGCGACACGTGCTACATCTGCCAAACGCAGGTAATTCGGCTTCATCATGACCGCGATAATCGTGACCGGTATTCCCAGCCGCGTGCAGCGCTCCGCCTGCGCGTGAATCAGTTCCCAGTTACCGGGACCGCGTTGGGCGTCCTGTTCGGCCTGGTTCGGATAATCGAGAGAAAATTCGATGTCATGAAACGCTCGCAATTCGTTGTCGTCCAGCACGGCGACACTATGGCCGTTGGAAGTGATCGTGAGCTTAATGGGCTGGGTTCGCAGGTAAGCAAGTATCTCCCGGAACTCAGGATGCATTCCGTTCTCCCCCGTGCCCAGGTTCACGGAGCGAATTGGAAGGGACTCCATCACTAACTTGACCTGTTCGAGTGAGAGGCGGTCTGTTCGCGCGGGATCACGGTAACAGAAGGCGCACGTAAGGTTGCACTCGTTCGTGAGTCCGAGCCCCAACGAGATGCCGGTCGCCGGACTGGTTGGATTGCGGATGGCTGATGCCGGCACCACGTAGCTCATTTATCCACCTCGATTCAACGCGTTATACGACGCACAAGAACGTGCATATAACGAGCAATGGCGAAGAACTCCTGCCGACTACCGAGCTTGCGTTCCAGAGAGCAGATCTGTTCGTAATCAGCGGCTCGGCAAGATAGCTGCGACAGGTAATCCGAGATCACGCGCACTCCCCTGCGGGCGACCGGCGTGAGTGACGCATGTTCGAGCATCGTGTTAAGAATGTCCGGCGTGAACAAACGTACCTTCCCGCCGTACAGCGATTCGTGTCCCCACTCCGCAGTCAGGTTGTGTTCCGCGGAATTGAGATCGCCTGTTTTTAGAGCCGCCTTAAGCACTTCACCCGCCTGATTGCGCACAAGGATTGATAGTATCGCTGAAGAATCGTGCAGGAGGCCTGCGGCCGCACGCAACAAAACGGCTGGCTCATCAACATATTCCAACAGGTTGTGACAAAGAATGATGTTGAACAATTGAGGCTGGAAAATATCCGCTACCCGCGCAGCATCACCCTGCTTGAGCGTGATCTTGTCAGCAAGCCCCTCGGTTTTGCTTGTTTGCTCCGCAACCTCCAACATCGCTGGAGAAGAATCAAGCAAGGTGATGTGAATGCCCAGACTTGCCAGTCGCAGCGAAGCTGTTCCTGTTCCGCATCCAAGATCGAGGGCACGCAACGAGCCGTTTTCGGGAGGTGCAGGCAGAAGATCCAGCAGATTAGCAACGGTCAGGTCAGAGCGCAGCCTGCCCTCAGTAGACCGAAGATATGACGCGTATCGGGTCGCATCGCTTTCGAAACGGTTCTCGTCTTTTACCGTTGTCTTCATGCGAACCTGACCATAAACTGCGTGACCAGCACCTGCAGCTAGTTGGCCGCCGGAGCACTACCCAGCGGTGCATTCTACAAGAGCTGATCGTAGGCGCGCTATCCGCAACCGGATTTTTTCAAACTGGACTCGCATTAGCCGGAGTTGATGCTGGACTCGCTGAATTCAGCTGGCTCTCCGCAATTCGTACAGTCCGCCTTTTTGGGATGCCTTGAAACCACGTGGCCACAAATAATCAAGACAGGCGTTGATTTCGGCGCCAAGCAGGATTGCCGCTGAGATCCAGTACATCCAGATCATAAACGCAATCGGCGTAGCTACTACTCCGTAGAAATTGTCCAACTTCGCGCCATAGTGGTGAAGATAAAAACCGAAACCCCACGTCAAGACGATCCAACCGACAGCCGCAAATACGGCGCCCGGGACCGTCCGCCGGCCCGCGACCGGCAGGTTGGGCGCAAAAACATACATCATTTCAATAGATGAGAAGATGATCACTCCCGAGAGCAGCCATTGCAGGTATGGCCAAAGCTTCACCCATAATGACTCGATGGGGGCCATCATAGAAAATAGTGTCCCCAATAGGGGACCGACCAGCATGAGCAGGACACCGACGACCAACAGGATTCCTACAGCGAGCGTCAGGACGAAGGCAAGGATGCGGTTGGTCCATATCTGTCGCGGCTCTTTGGCGCCATACGCCGTATCGAGACCCATGATGACCCCTTTCACCGCTTTAGAAGCCAACCAGATAGCCGTAATCAAGCCGAACGATATCAGGCCGCTGCGGTGCGGAGACACGGTTTCAAGCACCTTCTCGAGGGCGGGCACGGCCTGACGTGGCAGCACATTGGCAACAAAAACTGACACGCCTTCCATTCCGCTCTTGAATGGCAGGGAGGCTATGACCGCGGAGAGAATGATCAGCACCGGAACCAGTGACATGAGGAAGTAATACGCAAGGCCTGCCGCTGCCAGCATCAGGTGTTTCCGTACGACATCCGCGGAGAGTTGCCGGACCAGAGCTACCGCACTTTTCATGCTGATTTCCGGGTTGGGACTTGGAACTCAGCCCAGTGAAATGCGATGCGCAGCATTTTGTCGCGGATGCCATTATCGCGAGCAGTGGTGGATTGTGGCAGGTCCGAGCAGCACTGGAATTTTTCAAACGTGAGTTGAAAAGCGCGGGACCTGCAATTCATGATGGGGCTGAGCAATGTTCTGGGAACGGCTCGGAAAGGCTGCGCGATCCGCGGCAAGGCGAAATATGACGATTCGGCGGTGCTCTCTTGCTTTTGCCTTATTCGTGTTGTCCTTTGGCTGCTCACTTCAGGCTCAGGGCGACGAGGCTGCCAAGACGCAAGAAGGACAGGAATCCCATTCGTCTAATCCGGACACCAGCGACGCTTTGGGCAGGACTACACCCCATGGAACGCTCATTGGTTTCCTGCATGCGGCCCAGGCCGGCAGGTACAACGATAGCAGCCAATACCTGCAACTCTCTAAAAGAGAAAAAACCGAATCAGGAGAACATCTCTCCGAGCAACTGCACATGCTCCTGGATCAGGCTTTCGTAGGCCAACTGGGCGCCGTGAGCGATAATCCGGAAGGCTCTCATAAAGCTGGTGTTCCTCATGATCACGAACGCATCGGTGTGTTCAAGGTGAGTGGCACCGAAACTGAAGTTGATCTCGTCAGGGTTTCCGATCCTGCGGCCGGAGAGATTTGGCTTTTCTCCTCGCAGATGCTGGCGCAGGTTCCCGAACTTGCTGGCCAGTTAGAAGAGAGCAGAATTGAGTCACACCTTCCGCAATTTCTGGTGAGCGACCACATTCTAAGCACGCCCTTGTGGCGATGGGTGGCATTTTTCCTGCTCATCCCGGTTTCCCTTGGACTCGCCTGGGGAATCGTCAGCCTTCTGAAAGCGACTCGTAGTGTCTGGCTGCGTTGGCGGCCGCATTCGGTACTCAGGGATTTCTATGCCGCCCTAGCTCCTCCGGGGAGGCTGATTCTGACGATCATTTTCCATTGGGTTGGAATTTACCGGCTCGGATACTCGCTGCTGTTTCGAGACTTCTACCGGCGCTTTGCCGGATTGGCGCTGGCACTCGGCATCGCCTGGTTGATCATGCGACTCATCGACCGCTGGGCCGAGCAGGCACGCCTGAAAGCGCTGCAAGGACCCGGATACCACAGCGCCGCCGTGATTCTTCTCGGGCAGAGAATTCTAAAGTTGATCGCACTGATCATCGCCTTTCTGGCAATGCTTTCTATCGTCGGTGTGGACATCACTGCCGCAATCGCCGGACTCGGGATCGGCAGCGTGGCCATTGCTTTCGCCGCCCAGAAAACCCTGGAAAACGTTCTCGGTGGAATATCAATTCTGGGAGACGAGGTCCTTCGCGTGGGCGAGAACTGCCGGATCGAGGACACCATCGGCACGGTTGAAGATATCAGCCTGAGATCGACCCGAATACGGACGCTCGCGGGGAGCGAGCTTTCGGTCCCGAACGGTCAACTGGCCAATATGACACTTGAGAACCTGAGCAGGCGCGATTGGAGACGGTTTCATGCAAAATTCGGCTTGCGGCCGGAGACCTCTCCGGACCAGTTGCGGTCTCTGCTGGAAAGAATGAGGGCGCTCCTTCGTGCGCATCCGAACGTTGATCCCAATGCTGCTCGAGTGCGCTTCGTTGGATTTGCTGAGAGCAGCCTCGACGTTGAGATCGATTGCAACGTGCTCATTCCTGGTTTACATGAGTTCTTTGCCGTCAGGGAGGAGCTTTATCTGGCAATCATGGACCTTATTGTCGAAGCAGGTACTGGGCTTGCCTCGCCCGTGCGTGTGATTCATGGCCCGCCGGGTTCCGAGCAGGAACAACCAAAGCTCGGGAAAGAAGGTATGACTGCCATCCGCAGGCGCGCTTAATTTTCCGACGGCTGCTGAATGGGTTACCCTCGACGATCACAGATGTTGATTACCATTCAAGCGAGATGGGCAATTCCAGCTCTCGATCTGGTGCGATCGCCTTTACTGAAATCTAATTGCGTCAAGGATCGATCATTTCGCAAAACTTCTGCTCCGCCTCAAGAAAGAGTGCCTGCTCAGAATTACGAGGTCGCGGAAATGCTTTGAACTTGAATTCGATGTCCGTTAGCGGTTGCAAGCTTTGCAAAGGGAGAAAAGGCATGAGTACCCTCGTTGCGGTGGTATTTAACGATGAATCGACTGCATTCGAAATGCGTGGTGCGCTCACCAGAATGCAGACGCAATACCTGCTGGAGATGGAGGATGCCGTAGTCGTAACCAGGGACCCGGACGGCAAAACCAGACTGCATCAGGCTTACAGCCTGACTGGCATGGGCGCAGCCAGTGGCGCATTCTGGGGAATGCTGATCGGAATGTTCTTCCTAAATCCGTTCCTCGGAGGACTGGTCGGCATGGGCGCCGGAGCGCTGGCGGCTAAGTTCAAGGATATTGGGTTGGACGACAGCATGATGAAAGAGGTCGGGCGATCACTCAAACCAAATACCTCGGCACTGTTTGTGCTGCTCAGGAAAACCACACCCGACAAAGTGCTTGAAGGATTGAAGCAGTTCACCGGCAAAGGGCGCGTCTTCCAAAGCTCACTGAACAAGGATGACGAAAAAGCGTTGCGTGACGTGCTGGAAGCGCCGGTGGAGGGAGTTGCTGCGTGACGCCATAGCTAACGCTATGGGCGCGGACGAGGCGGCATTGGACGGGCAGAATGAAAAAGCCGCCAACCCCAATCTGGGACTTGCGACGGGGAGATCATGATGATGACCGCATGAGCCCGTACAGCAGCGGTTTCAGAAGCCTTATACTCTCTGCCGCATTTGAGTTCAACTTCCTGAAAGCGCTCATCGTCTTTCTGGCAATGATCGTCTTTCCCGCGCTATTTGTCGGCGTTGCCCTTGCTTTCTCGCTCACGTACAGCAATCTGCTATTCCAGAGTGTGAGGACGACAGGAACAACTCCTGTTTTGGCGCTTATAACAATTGCATTGTTGCTGGGCTTTGCAGGCTTTACCGGACGGTCACTTTTCCGCATAGTCCTGGACAACTTCCGCCAGGTGCAATACACGCTGGTTTTCCCGGTCTTTGTGGCGCTGCGCGAGCTATTACGCATGATCGCGGAGCGGCTGCATGGACGCTCGATCACACTGAAGCAGCTGAATCGGGGACGACGGATAGGAGCCGTTGCCGCTGCCTTGATCTTCGCGGCCGGAGGTCTGGCACTTGCCTCAAGCGTCTGGTCTTCGTTCGGGCTGCAATTCCTTACGCGCGGACACGTTCAGCCAATGGTCTTGACGAAATCGGCTTTGGTGAATGCTGCCATCGTGTTTGGCGTTTCGACCATAATCGACAGTTTGTATTGGCTCAGCCATGAACTCATGGTCAGCAGCCCGGTTCAGAACTGGTTACCTCATAAAGAGCTCATCGATACATCTCGCACGGTCCGCGTTGCGCACCTGTCTGATTTGCATCTGGTCGGTGAGCGATACGGCTATCGTATGGAGACGGGAACCCACGGGCCGCAAGGCAACGAATGCATAGCTCGTGTGCTGCGGACATTGTCAGACCTCCACGCCGCTGCACCGCTCGACCGTGTCATTGTTACCGGAGATATAACTGACGCGGGCACGCGAGCGGAATGGGCTGAGTTTATTGATCTCCTTGCCGGCTCGCCTGAACTGACCGAACGACTGTCTTTCGTTCCCGGCAATCACGACACCAATGTCGTCGACCGCACCAACCCGGGACGTCTGGACCTGCCCTGGAGTTCAAGCCAGTGGCTGCGGAAGCTGCGCACGCTCGCTGCTCTCGATATCATTCAAGGTGATCGCACGCATGTGGTCGACCGCTCGACTGGCCGACTTGGTGTGTCACTTCGGGAGTATCTACGGGAAGGTGTACGTCCGGAGTCGCTGCGCGCACTTGCTGAAACTGGGGCTGTACGTGGTCGTTGGGAACTGGAAAAGATCTGGGACGCGATCTTTCCGCTGGTTGAGCCCTCCCAACCAGGAACTGGATACGGTGTAATCCTGTTGGACTCAAACGCGCGCACTCATCTATCGCTTACTAACGCGATCGGATTCATCAGCCGCCCGCAATTGCGGGTCGTCAGATCGGTGCTAAAAAACTATCATGGCTGCTCGTGGATGGTCGCTTTACATCACCAGGTCGTGGAGTATCCCATGACGACGGTCAGCTTGCGAGATCGTATTGGCTTGGCCCTTGTAAACGCCTCGGACCTTTTGGAGGTGATCCGGCCCTACGCAAGCCGCATCATCGTTCTTCATGGACACAGGCACACGGACTGGATTGGAACGTACGGAAACATAGTCCTCTGTTCTGCTCCTTCTGCGGCCCTCGGCTCGCAGTTGCAAAAGGAACGTCACAGCAGCTTTCGGTTGCACAGAATTGGCTTCAATGAGGAATGTGGCATTCAGCTGTTGAACAGTGAACGCATGGATATAGATGAACGGATCTCGATACGAGCCGGAGTCGAGAGCAGAGCCGAAGACCTTGCCGCTTGAGGTAGAGGGAAAATCTATGATGAGCAACCGGATTGGCCATGATCCTGAACCCACCGCATATGATCTGGAACGTCTTGGTACTCCCCAATGTCATTGCGGTGAAATGTCAGGGGCTGACAGGGTATTGGGAGCAGCAGCAGACAAAAATTGAGGCGCGTGCTTCAACTCGAAATTCCACTTCCATATCTGATAGAGCGCCGGATATACCACAAGTTCAAGGATGAAGGATGTGAGAATTCCGCCAATTATTGGTGCGGCGATTCGCTTCATCACGTCAGCTCCCGCACCGGTAGACCACATGATCGGAATCAGTCCGAGGAATGCAGCTGCCACCGTCATAACCTTTGGGCGCAAACGCTTGACAGCGCCCTGAAGAATCGCGTCCTGCAGGTCCTGAAGGCTGCGCAAACGACGTTGTTGTTTCGCCTGCTCATAGGCAAGGTCGAGGTAGAGAAGCATGAACACGCCCGTCTCGGCATCCACGCCCAGCAGGGCGATCAATCCAACCCAGACGCCCACGCTCATGTTGTAGCCAAGCAGGTAAAGAAGCCACACGGCGCCAATGGCAGAGAATGGCACGGCCAGCAACACAATAAAAGTCTTGGTGAGTGATCTTGTGTTCGCGTACAGAAGCAGAAGAATCAGGAGCAATGTAATCGGCACCACGTACGTGAGACGCTGCCTGACGCGCTGCATCGCTTCATATTGGCCGCTCCAGGAAATCGAATATCCCGAGGGCAACTTTAATTTTTCCCGCAGCAATTGTTCCGCTTCTTCAACATAACTGTTGTGATCTCGTCCGCTAACGTCTGCGTATACGTAGCCGGTCAATAGGCCGTTTTCATTGCGCAACATTGCGGGGCCGCTTGCGAGGTCGATGCCCGCCAGCTGCGCCAGTGGAACCTGCCCCTGTTTGCTGACGGGTACCAGCACCCGACCCAGCGCGTCGATATCAGTCCGAAAGTCACGCAAGTAACGCACGCTGACCGGATATCGTCCGCGCCCCTGCAGAACCGTCGTAACATTCTCGCCACCGATCGCGTTCTGAACTACAGTTTGCGCCTGTTCCATGCTCACGCCGTAGCGCGCCAGTTCCTCACGATTCCAGTTAATATCCAGGAAGTAGCCGCCGGCACTTCGCTCCGCGAACACGCTGCGCGTCCCGTTTACCTGGCGAAGCAGCGATTCTGCCTGGATGCCCAATTTCTCGATCTGCTGAACGTCGCCGCCAGAGATTTTGAGCCCCACCGGCGTGCGCATCCCAGTCGTCAGCATGTCCGTCCGGCCTTTCACTGGCATGGTCCATGCGTTCGCGAGCCCGGGAACGGCAAGAGCAGCGTTCATCTGGTTGATGAGCTCTTCCTGTGAGAGGTGATCAGGTGTGAAGTGACGAAGAACGTTCTTTGCCCAGTCAGGCGCCCATCCTGAATACCACGTATCAATCCGGCGCCATTGCGACGCAGGCTTCAGGATTATGACCGTTTCCAGCATCGAGAGAGGTGCGGGATCGGTAGCGGTCTCTGCCCGTCCAGCTTTACCCAGCACGCGATCCACCTCAGGAAATTGCTTGAGGATCCGGTCCGTAACCTGGAGGACCTTCTGCGCCTCGGTGACCGAGATGCCGGGAGCCGTGGACGGCATATAAAGGATAGATCCCTCTTCGAGCGGCGGCATGAATTCCGAGCCCAGCTTCTGGAATACCGGAACGGTCACAGCAACCAGCACTATTGCCGCACCGATTACGACCCAGTTCCAGCACAGCGCCCACCGTGCCACGGGTTGATAGAGCCGAATCAGTGCCCGGCTGATGGCGTGTTTTTCCTCCTCGTGGATCTTTCCAACCGTGACCGCATTCACCGAGCGGCAGAGCCAGGACGGCTGGAAGCGGAACTTCTTGCGCCGTGTAAACAGCATTCGCAGCGCCGGGTCCAACGTGATTGCCAGCACGGCCGCGATCACCATGGCGAGGGTCTTGGTGTACGCGAGGGGCCGGAAAAGGCGTCCTTCCTGTGCTTCCAGGGTCAGCACCGGAAGAAATGAGACTGCAATCACCAGAAGTGCAAAGAAACTTGGTCCGGCCACCTGCTTTACCGCATTCAGGATTACGTCGCGATAATCTTCATCCCTGTCTGAGCGCTCCCATTCTTCCAGCTTCTTGTGCGTTTGTTCCACCACTACAATCGACGCGTCAACCAGCGCACCGATCGCGATGGCAATACCACCCAGCGACATGATGTTTGCGGTCAGTCCCATCATGCGGAAAGGAATGAACGAAAGCAGAACGGAAATGGGAATCGTTATGAGGGGAATGGTGGCGCTGGGCACGTGCCAGAGAAACACCAGGACGACAAGAGCGACGATGAAGAGCACCTCGATTAGCGTTGATCGGAGATTTGAGATCGATCGCAGGATCAGGTCCGAGCGGTCGTAGATGGGAACTACCTCGACCCCGGCCGGCAGGCCAGGTTGGATCTCAGTTAGCTTCGCTTTGACGCGATCAATCACCTTCAGCGCATTCTCGCCCTGGCGCATGATCACAATTCCGGAAACGACTTCGCCGTTGCCATCAAGATCGGATACGCCGCGACGCAGTTCAGGGCCAAGTACCACCTGCCCCACATCCTTCACGCGGATTGACGCGCCGTTTTCGCTGGGAGACAAAACGATGTTCTCGAAGTCCTGAATGGATTGGGCATAACCGCGGCCTCGCACCATGTACTCGGTGCCGCCAAACTCCATTAAGCGGCCGCCCACTTCACTGTTCCCGCCGCGCACGGCGTCCACTACGCGGGACAGTGGGATGCCGTAGGCTTGTAAGCGGCGGGGATCCACATTTACCTGGTATTGCTGTCCGAAGCCACCCAATGGCGCAACTTCCGCCACGCCGGGCACGGACCTCAGGTAATACCGCATGTACCAGTCCTGAAAAGATCGCAATTCCGCCAGGCTGTGCCGCCCGGATTTGTCGACCAGTGCGTATTGGAAGATCCAGCCCAGCCCGTTCGCATCGGGGCCAAGTTCGGTCTTCACTCCCTGCGGGAGGTTTGGGAGCACGCCGGCAAGATATTCAAGCGTGCGAGAGCGTGCCCAGTAAATATCCGTGCCGTCGTCAAAAACTACGTAGACGTATGAACTGCCGAAATCTGAAAAGCCGCGCACGGCCTTCACGTGCGGTGTCCCGAGCAGAGCAGAGACAATGGGATAGGTCACCTGCTGCTCAACAATGTCGGGACTGCGGTCCCAGCTTGAATACACGATGACCTGCGTGTCACTCAAATCGGGAACGGCGTCGAGCGCTACGTGCTTCATTGACCACCATCCCGCGAAGCACGCGGCCGCAACGGCAGCAATGACCAGGAACTTGTTCTTGACGGAGAAGTCAATGATGCGGTTAACCACTGTGCCTCCCGTGGCGGTGCTCGCTGGGTGTAACGCTGCTCGCAGGCAGTGGTTGGTCCCCCGATCCGGGCCCCATGTTTTTCAACTGGTGTTGTGGCTTCTCGCGCTCGGCAGTTTTTGACTGCGCGCTGTGAGCTTCGGGGTCTTTCGCGGGCTCGTACGTGCCAACTGCTTCCTTCAGGCGACTTTCCGAACTGACCATAAAATTGCCGGAAACTACGATGCGCTCGCCGGGTTCCAGTCCCTTCACGATTTCCACCCGATCGTCGAAGCGGTGCCGAGTCTCTACCATCCGCGTCGTGAACAATCCTTCGCCGCGCTCCACAAACACAGTTTTGCTTGATCCTGAATCCACCACCGCTCCGGCGGGGACAACGATCGCGCGCGAGTACGACACCGGCAGTTCAACATCCACGAACATGTCAGGCCGGAGAATGTAGCCGGGATTATCGATCTCGATACGTGCTTTCAAACTTTGTGTCGAAGTATCGAACTGCGGCAGCACGTTGCTCACTCGCGCCTCAAGAGTCCTGAACTGGCCCGGGACAGTAACTCGTACTTTAGCTCCTGGCCGAATGTATTGAGCGTCGTTCGAGAAAACGTCGGCGAGGATCCAAACCCGACGTAAATCGGCGATGCGAAACCACTCCGCATCGCGTTCGAATTTCTGCCCGGGAGAGACATTGCGCGCCAACACGAAGCCATCCACCGGCGAAACGATCTTGATCGTGTCAGGGATCTGGCGCGTGTGCCTGATTTCTTCCATCTGGAGTGCAGACATGCCCAGGTTCTGCAATTGCTGTAAGCGGAGTTGAAGGTTGGCATTCGTTGCCGGCATGGACTGGCCTTCAACGGTTCCCTCAGCTGCGCTCTTCTTGAAACGGTCTTCAGCGCCAAGATTGAGAATGTAGGTTTGCAATGTCATCGAGGCATTCGGTGCGGCAAACGTAGCCAGGACCTGGTCTTTGCGAACAAAGCTGCCGGTGGAGACACTGGAGACTTCCTGAATATAACCCTCGATTCCTGCGTTTAGCTTGTAAGTTCTCCCTTCATCAGGAGCGACCCGTCCGAGAAGACGAAGTTTGTATGCCCCGGATGTTTCTTCCACAGAGCTTACCCGCACACCAAAAAGCTGTTGCTTTGCCGCATCGATTTGCACCGCGCCGGCCGGCAAATGTGATGAGCCTTTGCTGGAACTTACGGTTGTCAGTTGACCGGCATAGACCGGCTCCAGTTGCATGCCGCAATCGGGCGCGATGCCGGGCTTATCCGACCGGTATGCCGGATGCATTGGGTCAACGTAATAAAGTGGTTTGGGCGGGCCGGGGCGAATGCCGGCAGACATCTTGTGCTGGTTGTACCAGGAACCGGCAAGAAAGGTTCCAGCAGCAGATAAGAACAGCAGCAACATGTACAGGACTTTCTTCACAGCAACCTCCCGGAGAGGCTTCAAAGTCAACCTGAGCAAGCACCAATGCTCCTGCTGGTCCTCTTTCTCCGTCGAGTTTATGGTTCTAAAAATCAGGTACTCCAGCAACCGAATGCCGGAGTACCTGAGGAATACATCACTGAGTTTGAAGAGGCAGTGATTTTTATCACTTGCCCGTTACGGCACAATGGACCAGCCGAACATCATGTTGTGGTCCTCGTGCGCCAGGTTGTGGCAGTGTGCAACGTAGTTACCCGCGAACGTCCGGAAGCGCCGGAAGATCTGAACGGTCTCGCTGGGATCCAGCGCTACCACGTCTTCCTTGCCGGTGTCATCCGGATGGGTGTCAGTGCTACCGATGCGCGCCAGGATGGTGTGCTCTTCCTGGTGCATGTGCATCGGGTGCACCCAGCCGCCACCTCCATTGGTGATGTTCCACACCTCACCGTTGGCGCTGCGTTGCGGCAGTGCAAGCGGTGTGGTGGGGTTGAACTCCAGACCGTTGATCACCCATTGTGTCTCGCCGCCTGCCGTACCGCTGCGCTGCAACGTGAACGTCCGCTGCGGCAGCGATGTCTTGTTCTTTGGGAGAACCGGCATGGGACGGAGGCTGTTGGGAACCCTGCTCA
>DATAEJ010000115.1:0-4737 GCA_036258095.1 Candidatus Angelobacter sp.
AACTTCCTCTCCGCCTATCTGGCCGTGAATTTGGGCGCCGCTCTGGTAGATAAGCTGCACGCGCACTGGTACGTCTCAGTCTTTTACGTGCCGCTGCTCGCCGTCTCGCATATTGTGATCCTGATCACTCTGCTGAAAAGAGGACACGAACTCAAGGCGGCAAGCGCCGCCTGAAGGCCAGTTTCGGCCCGGCAAAAAACCTGACCGCGTCCCGGGCATTCTTCACTCGTAGCGGAGCGCGATTATCGGATCGACGTGAGTGGCGCGTATTACCTTTGTAATGCATACAAAAGTTCTTTCTATTCCTAGAATGGGAACATATTTGTATGCGTCCAGGTAAAAATGCTTATCGTTTGATGCTGTGGATGTTTGTCTTCATCTGTCTCGCCAAGGGCTTGTCATCGGCAAAACAGATCGCGGTCATCGTCAACAAGGAAAACAGCACGCAGGCCCTCTCGGCGGCCGAACTCACCAAGATCTTTAAGTGTGATACGCGAAAATGGCCCGCCGGCGCAGCCATCACCGTTGTAGTGCGCGACCCTGCCAGTCCTGAGATGGAGCTGTTGCTTTCGAACATTTACAAGATATCCCCGGATGAGCTGCGCGTTTTTATCGCCGCCCATCACAGCACCGTGGTCGTTGTTGATTCCAATGAAGCCATGTTGAAAGCGGTGGAAACCATCCCGGGCGCGATCGGATTGATCGATGTCTTTCGCATTACTCAGGAAGTGAAGGTCTTAAAGATTGACGGGAGATTACCCGTCGAGTACGGCTACCTACTGCGTGGGAATTGATGAAAATGAAAAAGTTGTTTCCTCTTCTTCGTATCTTGTCGGCGCTGGTTCTGGCCGCCGGAGCCGCTTACGCCGCTGTGCCGCAATCGCCGGGTACAGGCACAGCACCAGACCGCATGCCCGTCACCACCAGTTCGCCGGAAGCGCGTTCGCTATTTGATGAGGGCATCGTTGCCTGGGAAAATCTACACATCCGTCAGGCCCTGCAGTGCTGGCAGGCGGCAATCGAAAAGGACCCCAATTTTCTGCTGGCACACCTCTATATCTCTGAGCGGATTCCCGATCCCGACCAGCAGGCCCGGGAACTCAAAAAAGTCGTGGCACTGATGAATTCGGCCACTCCTGACGAGCGGCTCATGGCCGAATGGATTCTCGAGCGCAGGCGCGATAACACAATCGGGGCAGTGGCGGCCATGAACGAACTTTTGAACCGCTATCCCCGGGATAAGCATCTTTACTGGTTTGCTGCCCTTTTTGTCGGCACCAGCTATCACCAATGGGACCGCGCGGCGGAGTTGGCGGCACAGGCCGTGCATGTGGATCCGGATTTTGCTGGCGCGCTGAACAACCTTGGCTACGACTACGCCTTTCAGGGCAAATTCGACCAGGCCTTTCCCGTGATGCAGCACTACATTGAAGTCCTTCCGAAAGAACCCAACCCACAGGATTCTTACGCGGAAATTCTGAGAATGGCCGGACGTTTCGACGAAGCCGTCGAGCATTATCACGCCGCGCTTAAACTCGAGCCGAATTTCGGCGAATCGCTGCTCGGGCTGGCCGACACTTTCGCGCTCATGGGCCAGGAGGACAAAGCCAGAGCCCAGTACGACATTGCCATTCAGCACGCCTACACCAAGGCGTATGCAGTCGAGTGGAAGCTGAAATGGGCGGCAACCTACCTGCGTGAAAAGCGCTTCAGCGAAGCCGATGCAGCTTTCCAGGTCGCTGCAAAAATGGCCCATGAAAACTCGGTCGGCGTCCTCGAAGCCGAAGCGTATCGAATGATGGCTCTCTATCATAAAGACGAGGCCTCTTCGAAGCGCTGGCTGCAGAAAGCAAAGGAAGCACTCGAACATCCGCACGACACTTCACGGGGCACCGGCCAGGAGGCTCTGGGATTGATTGATCGCGGCGTCATTCATGACGCGATTCTCCACGGACATCTTGCCGAAGCCGAGAGCACGTTGGCGCAGCTCAGCAAAATGGCGCAGGAATCCAACAACCCCAATCTCGATATCACGTTTCATGCGTCCGCCGGTATGATCCTGGCGGCGAAGCAGAAGTGGCTGGAAGCCATTCCCCATCTTGAAGAAGACGCGAACGATCCTTTTTCCATGGAACTGCTGGTAACGGCCTACCAGAAAGCGGGCCTGGCGGCTAAAGCGGAACGGACTGCGCGCGAACTCGCAGCCCTGAACACCCCCTCAGTGGAACAGGCGCTGGTCGTTCCCGAGTTCCGTGCCAGAAGGACTGCCCAGGCCAGTAAACGCCCGGAACCCTGCTGCCGATAGAGATAGGCACACGCTAGACAAATGAAGCACAGGCCTACGCCTGCATTGTGGGGACGATCCCGCGATAGGCAGACGCTGTCACCGGAGGGAACTACCATGTCGTATCGCCCAAGTCTGATTTTGATTTTCTGCTTTGCCGGCGCCATCTTTGGCTCCCACTCTGTTCTGGGCCAGGATACAAAAAGCAGCCAAGCCGATGACTCCAACATCATTCGCCCCAAAATGTTTGATGTGACGGCCATGGATACCACGGCCGATCCCTGTGAAGATTTCGACCAATATGCATGCGGCACGTGGCGCAAGAACAATCCAGTGCCCTCGGATCAGGTTTTCTGGGCGCGTTACAACCAGACGGGCGAGTACAACCGCATGGTGCTGCGCAAGATTCTGGAGCAGGCCGCGATCCCCGGACAAGGACGAAGCGAGACGGCAAAGATCGCCGGCGACTTCTATGCCTCATGCATGGACGAAACCTCGGTGAATCGTGCCGGAGTCTCTCCGCTCGAAGCGCAATTGAAGCAGATCGCCGCGATTTCAAGCCGCGAGGGACTGATTGACGCCCTGGCCCGGCTGCATGCCATGGGCGTGCCCGCGATGTTCGAATTCGGGGCGCGTCCCGATCTGCATGATGCCACCAGGGAGGTTGCTGTCATGGTCCAGGGAGGTCTCGGGCTGCCGGACCGTGAATACTACCTCAGTCAGAGCGAGGAGTCGAAACGCGCCCGGGCCAGGTATGTGGCGCATATCGCGGCCACGCTCAAACTTCTCGGAGATGGGCCGGAGCTGGCAGAAAAAGAAGCCGGCGCGGTCCTGGAAGTCGAGAAGATCATGGCTGCGGCGTCTCTGGATCGCGTAAGCATGCGCGACCCGAAAAATCACGATCACAAGACTACGGTTAAGAGTCTGGATACGCTGGCTCCAAACCTTCTCATCGCGCGTTTCTTCAAGGCTCTGGGCGCACCTTCGTTCCAGGATATCTACGTCGCGCCTCCGGATTTCTTTGAAAAACTCAGTGTGGCGATCGGTTCCGTTCCTCTGGACACGTGGAAGGTGTATTTGAAGTGGCATCTTGCCCAGACGAATGCCCCGTTTCTCTCCGAGCCTTTCGTGAAGGAAGATTTCGAATTCGAACGGCGCTTTCTCAACGGTCAGAAGGAAATCGAGCCGCGATGGAAGCGGTGCGTTTCCACAGCCGACCGCCTGTTGGGAGAAGCCCTGGGCCGTCTCTACATTGAGCAGACATTCACGCCGGAAACCAAACGGCGCACGCTGGAGATGGTCAAGCTCGAAGAGGAAGCACTGGCCGAGAATATCGGGCAGCTGCCCTGGATGACCGCGGAAACGCGCCGGCAGGCACTGGCCAAACTGAATGCCGTCACCAACAAGATCGGCTATCCTGAGAAGTGGCTCAACTACAGCTCCGTTCCAATCAAGCGCAATGATCTTGCGGCCAACGTCCGCAATGCGCGCTCCTTCCAGTGGAATTACAATCTCCAGAAAATCGGACACACGCGGGACACGAGTGAATGGATCGTTACCACGCCCACTGTGAATGCCTACTACTATTCCCCTGAAAACAGCATCAATTTTCCTGCCGGAGTCTTTCAGCCGCCCCTTTTTGACTCGACCATGGACGATGCGGTGAACTTCGGGGCCATTGGATGGCTCATTGGCCATGAGCTGACTCATGGGTTTGACGATCAGAGAAGCAAGTTTGACGGCCAGGGCAATCTGGTGAACTGGTGGACCCTGAACGACCGCGAGGAGTTTGACAAAAGGACCAGCTGTATCGCGGACGAGTACCAGCAGTTTGTCGTAGTGGACGACATCCACCTGAATGGTCGCCTCACGCTCGGTGAAAATACCGCCGATAACGGTGGCATTCGGATCGCCTTCGCGGCGATGCACAAAGCTGCTGCTGAAAAAGGCGGGGATGCACCTCCCATTGACGGTTTCACTTCTGAACAGAGGTTTTTCATCAGCTTCGCCCAGCAATGGTGCGCGAACGTCACGCCGGAACGGCTCCGGGTCATCGCCAAGATCGATCCCCACTCACCGGTGCGCTTCCGCACGCTGGGCACTCTCGGAGACTATTCCGAGTTCGCCAAATCGTTTGGTTGCAAATCAGGGCAGAAGATGTCTCGGCCCAATGCCTGCCGGGTTTGGTAACGAATTTCTCTTACCTCCGGCGGCAGCCAAGCGCCAAGGTCGGTTATGCTGGCGTTACGGCTGCTCGCAGTGCTGCCGCGGGGCGCATGCCATCGTGTTCCAGCTCCATAAAAGCCTCCCATTAAGCTGGCAGTCGGGGATGCGTACCAGAATCATGATGTTTGAAGTAACCTTTGGCAGATGAGACGGCTAGGGCCTATTCCACCACGACCGACTTGGAAAGATGCCGTGGGCGGTCGACATTGCGCCCGCAAAGGACGGCA
>DATAEJ010000116.1:0-3973 GCA_036258095.1 Candidatus Angelobacter sp.
ATCGCATTCTGATCAACGATGAAGGGCAATATGACCTACTCCCACGGATGGAAATACTAACGTTGACGTAAGCCTACCGTTTCAGTGGACGGCCTCCGACATAGCGCAGGCCTACCCGCTCAAGAGATTTGAGGTGGACCCCAAAAATTGGACACGGTGCTAAGGATGATTCGGCGCGTCGAAGATAAAAGGAAACGACGATGCCGACCACGCGCAAAAGCTACCCACCGAATTTGAAAGCCAAGGTCTCGGTGGAGGCGATCAAGGCGCAGAAGACAATTACGGAACTGGCGCAGTTGTACCACGTCAATCCGAATTTGATCGCGAAATGGAAGAAACAGGCCTTAGCAGGTCTTCCGGAAATCTTCCGTCAGCCTCATAATGGGAACCACTCGGTGGCCGAGGCCGAGAAGGACGAATTGTTCAAGCAGATCGGCCAGCTCAAGGTCGAACTGGAGTGGCTCAAAAAAAGATCTGGGTTTGTCGATTGAGGAGAAGCGACGGTGCATTGCTCCTCATCCGCATCTAACGTTGGCCCGGCAATGCGAGCTGCTCGGTTTGCCGCGCTCCACTTTCTATCATCAGGCTGCCGGCGAGAGCAAGGAGAATCTGTGCCTGATGCGGCGACTGGACGAACTCTACCTGGAGTTGCCCTACTTCGGAAGCCGCAAGTTCGCCGTGGTGCTGGGACGGGAGTGGCGAAAACGCATCAGCCGAAAACGTGTGCAACGGCTGATGCGGCTGATGGGCATCGAAGCTTTGTATCCGAAGCCGAATCTGAGTCATCCAGCAGCAGGGCACGAGACTTATCCGTACCTGCTCCGCGATGTCGTGGTCAGTCGGCCCAATCAGGTCTGGAGCATCGATATTACTTACATTCCGATGCGATCAGGTTTTCTGTATCTGGTGGCCATTATGGACTGGTTCAGTCGCTTCGTTCTGAGTTGGGATCTGTCCAACACCCTGGAGGTGGACTTCTGCCGGTCCACGCTGGAGGAGGCCTTAGGCGGGGGCAGGTGCGAGATCTTCAACTCCGACCAGGGCTCACAGTTTACCTCCAGCCGGTTTCTGCAGCCGCTCAAGGATCACTCCATCCGGATCAGTATGGATGGGCGCGGGCGAGCTCTGGACAATGTGTTTATCGAGCGGCTGTGGCGCTCGGTGAAATACGAATTGATTTATCCAGGCGACTTCGATTCCGGCGCCGAACTCTGGTCGGCGTTGCATTGCTACTTCGACCATTACAACTTCCGCCGACCGCATCAAGCATTGGATTATCGAACCCCGGGCGAACTTTATCTGAACCACCGACCACAGAACAAAACAAGGTGAGCCGCTGCGCGGCTGTCTTCGCGCTCACTGCCCACGGCCTCGCTCGGGAGCTTCACCAAAACAATGCACTCAAAACAAAAGCCCTCATCCCAGAGGGCTTATCAACAGCCGATTGCTTCGGAGCGTGCCATGGCCGCGCGGCCACAACGATGGATGAAAATAGGGGTCACTGCGATAGGCTCCTATGTGCGAGGCAAGCATTCGAGGTTGAACTGGATTGGGCCATGAGCCCGCTTCGGAGCATGACCCGGACGCCTACCGGAACAACCAACTGTCGCCTCCCCTCTGGGATGAGCACGCGAGAGGGCCTCGGCTACTCTTATCCGGCGTCCATTGCCTGCCCGCAGAAGAGGAGATTACCGTGCAGATACTGTACCCCCGCTGTTGTGGACTGGATGTTCACAAGAGCAGCATAACCGGCTGCTGCCTGTGGTTCGATGCCGAGGGCCAGCGCCGAGAAGAGATCCGGAAATTCGGAACCCACACCGCCGAATTGCGGCGAGCAGCAGAGTGGCTGCGCCAGCACGAAGTGAAGAATGTGGTATGGAAGCAACTGGGAGCTATTGGCGACCAGTCTGGAATGTATTGGAGGTGGAAGGCTTGGAGCTAACTCTGGCCAACCCACAACATATGAAAGCGGTGCCTGGCCGTAAGACGGACACCAAAGATGCCCACTGGAGTGCCGATCTGTTTCAGCACGGCTTAATCGCTCCCAGCTTTGTTCCCAACCAGCAGATGCGGCACTTGCGAGACCTGACTCGCATGCGCACGAAGGTGACTCAAGATCGCACACGCGTAGTAAACCGGATTGAAGCAGTACTGGAGGACGCGAACATCAAGCTGAGCAGTGTAGTGACCGATATCATGGGTGTCTCCGCCCAAGCCATGGTGCAGAGTTTACTCCGCGGCGAGCGGGACACGGCACAATTGGCGGAACTGGCCCAAGGACGAATGCGCGCCAAACGGTCTCAGTTACAGACCGCACTGGAAGGAAATCTGCAGCCGCATCACGTGTTTGTGTTGCAACGGTTGCTGATGCAGTCGCGCTTTCTCCAGCAACAGCGTCAGGCCATCACTGGGCAGATTGAGCATCGCCTGGATAAGGAAATGCGGCAAGCGATTGCCCTTTGGGATTCCATTCCCGGCGTAGACGAAGACATCGCCACTGTCATGGTGGCCGAGATGGGAATCTGCACCGAGCAGTTTCCAGATGGCCCGCACGCCGCCAGTTGGACGGCCATTTGTCCGGGTAATCATGAAAGCGCGGGCAAGCGGCAGTCTGGCAAGACCCGTCAAGGGAATCGGTGGCTGCGAGGTGCTCTGACGCAGGCGGCTTGGGCCGCATCACATACGAAGGGCACCTATTGCTCCGCTCTCTTCCGCCGAATTGCCGCCCGCAGAGGCGCCAAACGCGCGATCGTCGCCGTAGCGCACTCCATCCTTATCAGTGCCTATTACATGTGGAAGAATAAACAGCTGTACCACGAACTCGGGGACACTTTTCTCGACAACCTCAAACCGGAGAAGACCGCAAATCGGCTACTGAAACGGCTGGCGAAACTCGGCTACATCGTTACTGTGACAGAACTTCCAAATCCCGTGGCGTAATCAAAACCTGACAGCTTATTTTCGAGAGAGCCAGTCCGTCCCTTCGGCCATGGGCACGCACCGGGCGCGACCCCGATGCGCAGCCTCAGTCTAGCCGAGATTGCTGAACTATGCGATCCTGGCTTCAACCCGCTGCCGAACCTCCTTAGGCCAGCACAAATCTTGTCCAACGATTGGGGTCCACCTCGGATTCACGCTCCTCGTCGCGGATGGTATCGACTGCCCGTATTTCCATCCCATTCGCGCGCAAGCGGAAAAACAAGCACTCCGAACGGTAGCTGCTGGCGCCGCTTGTCACCCAACGGACCCGCCGCATGACAAACGCACTATAAACGGCAAAAACATCACGCTGTTTCAGAGGAACAAATTCGAAAGATCAAACATTTTTTCCGCCTTAATTGACGTCGGGTCCGTCTTGCCGATCAAGTGCCTGGCGGACTTCTCGAAGGCATCAAAACGATGAGCATGATCCGGAAGGGACGAGTGAGGTGGGTAACGAAGGGCGACGTCGTTGCGGAAGCACAATTGGATCCGGTTGAGCGCTAAACGGAAGCCTAGCTTGCGCCAAGGAACAATGAGCGACAGCGTGAAACCAAAGCCATCAGATAGAAGCTTGGAGCGACTCCAGTCTCGGTAAGAGCAATCAAGGTGAACGCAACGGTGCGACCGCCCGGATGCGAAACTCGCTCCGCACGTACGGCCTGGCCGCATGCGAATTTCTGGTGTCGAAGATTGACTTCAATTTCGCGGAGTTTGGGCAACAGCCGCCGGCCGCGGCAGGGGTCAGCCAGCGGGACGAGCGCAGGAGCTCGAAAACCGCCGGGAACACGAGGCGTGGCGCCAGAATTTCCCTGATCTGAGCTCGCTATAGTATGGTCTGAGGCGACCGCCTAGCCGGAGTAATTACCCGGGCGAATGGCCTTCCCGCCGCCGGCGGCCGCTCCCAATCTGGCGGGTCTAGGCGGGAAACATACCACGCATCAGGAATAAGCAGAACAGGCTTCTCGATTGGGAATGGATAGGCCGAGACAAG
>DATAEJ010000117.1:0-20543 GCA_036258095.1 Candidatus Angelobacter sp.
CTGGCGGTCTTGCGGGAGCGGGTCGGCAAGTTGGTTGATACAGAGGTGCAGCGACAGCAGATCGCCCGGGTAGACGACAATCTGATGCATGCGGCGAAGTTCGAAGGAATCGTTGGCCGCAGCCCGCAAATGTGGGAGATGTTTTCACGGGTCCGGCGTATTGCGCCGCATTATCGTGCGGCGCTGGTCACCGGCGAAACAGGAACCGGAAAAGACCTGGTTGCGCAAGCTCTGCACAAGCTCAGCCGGGTTCCGGGAAAGTTCGTTGTCCTGAATTGCTCAGCGGTTGTGGAGACGCTGTTTGAGAGCGAGTTGTTCGGTCACGTCAGGGGTGCTTTTACCGGGGCCGATCGGGACAAACCGGGTCTGTTCGAGCATGCAACGGGTGGCACCTTGTTTCTCGACGAAATAGGAGATATGCCGCTCGCGACCCAGGCCAAGCTGCTGCGCGCGCTGCAAAACCAGGAAGTTCTGCGAGTAGGGTCGCTGACGCCACAGAAGGTGGATGTGCGCGTGGTCGCCGCCACGAATAAGGACCTGCGCAAGGAGATCGTTGACCGCAACTTCCGTGAGGACCTTTTTTATCGACTGTCGATGGTGGAAATCAAGGTGCCGCCTCTGATCGAGCGCATGGAAGACCTGCCGCTCCTTACCCGGCACTTTCTGGACAAGTTTTCCGAACAGTACGGAAAACAGATCCGAGGGTTGACACAGAGGGCCCAGATCCTGCTCAACCGGTATCACTGGCCGGGGAACGTGCGCGAACTGGAAAACGTCATTGGGCATGCAAGCATGATGACGATGAGCGAAATGATCGATGTTGGCGACCTGCCCCCGGCAATCCAGCACGCTTCACTACCCCTGCCATCTTCTCCGCAGCTGACCCACGCCGCGCATACCGTGCAGGACAATGGGAACCCGAACGCCGAAACTGGCATGTCTTTTGAGGAACATGAGAAGCAATTGCTGGTGCAGGCGCTCACGCAGGCGGGCGGGAACCAATCTAAGGCTGCGCGCCAACTCCGAATCGGTCGCGACGCTCTCCGTTACAAGATGAAAAAGTACGGGATGCTGTGAAGCACTTCTAACCGGCGCCAAGCAGCCGCGACACTTCCGCCCGTAATTGCGCCAGCGCGACAGGTTTACTCACATAGCTGTCAAATCCGGCCGCCATCACCTTCTCACGGTCTTCCGGCATGGCGTTGGCGGTGATCGCTATAACAGGCAGGCCGGAAAGCTTGCCATTACTTCGAATTTCCCGCAATACTTCATATCCATTGAGAAGGGGCATCTGAAGATCGAGCAGGACGAGGTGGAGATCCTCATTTTGGACCACCTGCCACGCTTCCTCGCCGTTGTCTGCTTCAAGTACTTCATATCCCTGATGTTCAAGGACGGTACGGAGCAGTTCCCGGCTGGAGGCCTTATCGTCAGCAATGAGAATGCGCTTCATGGGTGGAAATAGTGTCGTAAAGGCCCCGATTATAAGGCATCATTTGCTGCTGACGGCCCAGTCAGTGGCAAGGTGAACTGAAACCGACTTCCCTCACCGAGCTTGCTCTCCAGCCAGAGCTTACCGCCATGGAGGTGAACCAGCTCCCTGCTAATCGGCAGGCCGAGGCCAGTGCCCTCGCGCGTCCCCTTCGTGGTTGCGCCAACCTGATAGAACTTCTCAAAAATATTTTCCTGCTCTTCGGGGGCAATCCCAATCCCAGTATCTCCCACCGTCACCTGCAGCCACCCATCCTGTCTGGACGCGTCCACCCACACACGTCCTCCATCAGGAGTGAACTTAACGGCGTTGGTGAGGAGGTTGTAAAGGACTTCTTTCAAGCGAAGCCGGTCAGCGAAAATGATGTCCTGAAACTGATTGTTGATGTCGAGCCGAATATGTTTCTGAATGGCCTGCTGCGCAATCCCTTGTACGACTTCTTCCAGGCAAGCCGAGAACTCGATGGCGCTGATCTGGAGCTGTAGCTTGCCGGATTCGATTTTGCTGATATCGAGAATCTCGTTGATCAATTCCAACAGGTGACGCGAGTCCTGGAGGATGTGCCCGAGGAAGCGTTGCTG
Organism: Candidatus Angelobacter sp.; assembly: GCA_036258095.1. GTDB lineage: Bacteria > Acidobacteriota > Terriglobia > Terriglobales > Acidobacteriaceae > Angelobacter. The sequence continues at coordinate 2,074 of DATAEJ010000117.1, forward strand.
CTTTGGACCTAACGGACCTTCAATACCCTCCGTGAGCAGCTCTGCAAACCCTATGATGGTGTGCAAAGGAGTCCTGAGTTCGTGGCTCATGCTGGCGAGGAACTCGGTTTTGAGCCGGTTGGCGCGCTCTATATCGCGGTTTCTGGCCTCAAGCTGTTCGTTCTTGGCCGTCAATTCGGCGTTGTAGCTGTCCTGGACGGCGCGCAGCTTGTTCTCAATGTTCTTGCGTGCGGTAATGTCGCGAACCACAGCAATCACGCGCATCCCAGCCGGCCCAGGGTTAGGGCTGAGGCTGATTTCGACGGGCAGAAGAGAACCGTCTTTCTTTTGAGCCCGTAATTCAAGGCCGATCCCCATGGGACGTGACTGGGCATGACCGGCATACGAGGTGCGGTGCTGAACATGGGAGCGACGCATTGCTGCTGGTACGAGTGCGTCCACGTTCATCCCCAGCATCTCCTGCCGCGAATACCCAAACATTTTCTCCGCGGTCTGGTTCACCAGGACGATTTTCCCGGTTGCGTCGACTTCAAGGATCGCATCAGGTGCGACTTCGAGCAGGGCAAAAAACCGCGAACTTAGATCGGGCCCTCCCGTCAATGAATGAGTATCGATAACTTCCCGGGTCGCCTTGAGCACGGCACCCGTTGTCTGCCCGTGAGTGTCCACAATTGAATTCGCGGTGATACGTACCCGGATACTGCCGGCGCCACCGTGCACCAGAAACTGTGTTCCTCCCATGGAATCAGAGCCGCGTAACGCTGTTTCCAGTGGAAAGTGGTCGGCGCGGCAGGCCGTTACGCCGTCTTCTTCATAGATTTGACGAAGGTCAAGCCGGTTTTCTGAAATCGGCAGGAGCATGCGGGCGGCTTTGTTCGCGCGCAAGACCAAGCCCGTCCGGTCGGTGACCACAATCGCAGAGTCAATGGCATCAAGAACATACTGCGGCCACAGCTCGTTAGTGCTGGTTGCAAGGAATTGATCCGTCACTGGACTCGCGTCCTTCATACAGGTCTGGTACTGATTTCACGTTGAACCCAAGGGGAGATTTTATACCGGTCACATGTGAGGGGTGCCAGGCCAGCAGCGCTGGAAGAAAGGCGATAGCCCGGAACCGGGGGTTTCGGGAATTAGCCTTTGTGGTGCCGGGTGGTGGAAGGTTGCCGGCGCGCAGCAGGGGACACCAGGTGCGTCATAGCACGCACGCGTAGATGAGAATAGTTATACGATCAGTAAACCTATTTTCTTTACTAGGGAGTGCCTAGTGATTTTACTTCTCCAAAACAATTAAGTCTTTATGCTAATATTCTTCGCAATCAGTTGTTTGAAGTGCAAGGAGAAACACGCGGCCGCCAGTCGCGTGAGGTGTTCAGGTATCAAGACCAAGCTGGTCCTGCTGCAGTATTGAAGGAGAGATGTAGCCGGATGCGGATTCTGATTGCGGAGGATGACACTCCGCTGGCAACTTTTATCGCTAAGGCCTTTGCAGCCGAGGAGCACACGACAGATGTTGCTGTGAACGGCGGCCAGGCAGTAGAGCTTCTTGGATCGGGAAGCTTCGATCTTCTGATTCTTGACTTGAACCTGCCGGTGATGTCGGGCAGCGAGGTGCTCCGGCAGATTCGCAGTCGTGATCCGGACCTGCCGATCCTGATTCTCACCGCTGCAGATCACGTCACCGACCGCGTAGCCTGTCTTGACGCCGGCGCAGACGATTTTCTTGCTAAACCCTTCTCGTTTTCCGAGCTTTCGGCGCGCGTGCGCGCTCTGCTTCGGCGCCGCAGCCGCTCCGCAGCGCCGGCCCTGAAGGTCGATAATCTCGAGTTGGATTACATGCACCGCACGGTACATCGGGGCGGAAGGGAAATTGAGCTTACCCCGCGCGAGTTCAGCCTCCTCGAGTACTTCATGCGCAATGTGGGGCGACGCATCACGCGCAACATGATTATCGAAGATGTTTGGAAACTGGCTCCAGACACTGCCACTAACGTAGTGGACGTTTACGTTAACTACCTGCGACGCAAAGTTGATGAGGGCGAACCAGTGAAGTTGATCCGTACGGTCCGTGGTGTCGGGTATGAGTTTGGCCCCTTAGAAGCACTGACCGAGGAATAATCAAGAAACAAGACGAGAGTTTCGGCCACGAAAACCTGAACGAATGGTATCTAAGAATCCATTTATCTAGTAAGAGTCTCGGCTGCAAAGTTAGTAAATAATTAGATAATTCTAATATTTTGATTCCGCTCCCACTTGCGATGAAGGGCATGCCAAACCTTGCGAGTAGCAGCTTAATGAGGTTGTCGCGTTCCAGCCAATTCTTCCCTTGAATGCTGCTCCAGAAGACGAAAATCATACCCGGGTCGACGAATTCCGGCAGAGAATTCGGCTGCCCGAACCACGTTTTCCATCAGTGCAGCCACGGTCACCGGCCCCACGCCCTTTGGCACAGGCGTGATCAGTGCGGCGACGTCCTTTACGTGTTCAAAATCCACATCGCCGTTTAGTTTTCCATCGCTTCCAACGCGAGTGGCCACATCCACCACCACCGCCCCCGGTTTTACCAAGTCGGCGGTGATCCGGTAATGGGAACTGCCGACAGAGCTTACGATGATGTCAGCCGAGCGCATGAACATATCGTGGTCGGCGCGACGGGTGTATCGGTGGATCCAGATTGCAGTGGCATTGCACATCCGTCCCCCAAGCATGTGGTGGATCGGCTTTGCTGTAATGTCATTACGTCCGACCACCACGGCGACTTTCCCCTGGGTTTGGATCCCATACCACTCGAACATCCGCCGGACCGCCAGGGCGGTCGCAGGAAGGTGCAACATGGAGTCCACCCGAGCTCGATAGAGTTCCGGTACAGTGCCACGGCCGATGCCGTCAACGTCCTTCTCTGCACTGATTGCGTCGAACACATCAAATTTGTTCAGGCCGTGTTCAGGCTCCTCAATATGACGAGGCAATGGAAGCTGTATCAGGATGGCGTGTACGGCAGGATCATGATTCAGCTTCCCGACTTCAGCACGAAGTTCCACCGCTGTGATGTGATCGTCAAACGTGTGCAGCTGGGCATGCATGCCAAGACGCCGACAGGACTCCAATTTTTTCCCGACGTATCGCTGAGAAGCCGGACTGCGGCCGACAAGAACGACGTCGAGCCGGGGCGTGAGATTGTGGTTGCGATGAAGTTCTTCGACGTCTTTCCGCACCTGGGCTTCGATGGCATCCGCAACAGGCTTGCCATACATGATATGGGCCATGCCTTCGATTATAGATGGCTCCCGGAGCAGGCTTCGTTTGCCCGGAGAAGGGCGGAGAGGAAGTTATTTCAGCTTGCGAGCGATTCCCGTCATAATCATCTCCAATTCGAGCATGATGTCATCCTCCATATCGAGACCCGCTTTTCGTAATGCAGCCATGGGATCTTCCCGCAGCAGCAGCAGATTGTCGTCAGAGAGATCGATCCACTCCTGCAGCCGTTCTTCCGAGCGCTCAAGCTCACGGATCAGACGATCGGGATTTTGCTTGCTTTGTTTTTTTTTGCGAGGCAACTGAACCCTCTACGTTCCATCATCCTCCAGGGCTGTGAGATTGAACAAGGGCAAAAGCACGGTGTCGTGCTCCCGATAGCAACATGTTGTTTACTGCTCAGCTGCTTTGGAATTCGGGCCTTCTTTATAACCCCGATAAATATTTTCGATTTCCACGCCGGCGAGGAGCCTCGCTAGAGTGTGTCCATCAGCCGCATCTCTCGAATGGGGAAGCGGCGCGGTGACCTTGAATGATCAAAGCCTCGATCGCAGCCATAGTGCTGAGTGCATGTCTTTTTGTGCCATTGCGGGCTTCGGCCCAAAGTACGAAGTTGCCCGACGCTCAAGCAGACCGTATCGCGCAGCTGGAGCAACAGGTCGCGGATTCCAAGAGCTCAGCTGACAATGGCTGGATGCTGGTTTGCTCCGCTCTGGTTCTGATGATGACAGGTCCCGGACTGGCATTGTTCTATGGTGGCCTGGTGCGCAAGAAGAATGTTCTGGCCACGATGATGCAGAGCTTTGCCATGATGGCGATCATCACCGTGCTCTGGGCGATTTGCGGCTACACCCTTTCGTTCGGCGACGGCAATGCATTCCTCGGGGGATTGCACAACCTCTTTCTCCGAGGAGTCGGGGCGCAGCCCGACCCCGATTATGCCGCGACCATTCCGCTCCAGACTTTTATGGTCTACCAGTTGATGTTTGCCATCATCACACCGGCGTTGATCACCGGCGCATTCGCCGAACGAATGAAATTCAGCGCCATGGCGGCGTTCATGGTGCTGTGGTCGGCGATTGTGTACTGCCCGATGGCGCACATGGTGTGGGGAAAGCATGGATTCTTGAATGCTTCACTTGGAGGCCGATTCCCGACACTCGACTTCGCCGGTGGAACAGTAGTGCACATAACCTCTGGTGTTTCTGCTCTGGTTTGTGCGCTGTATCTGGGGAAGAGAATCGGGTTTCCGCGGCAGCCAATGCCGCCGCACAGCGTGGTCTTGAGTTTTATCGGAGCATGCCTGTTGTGGGTCGGCTGGTTTGGCTTCAACGCCGGCAGCGCGCTGAATGCTGGTAGTCTTGCAACCAGTGCGTTTGTGGCCACCCACTTCGGCGCTGCTGCTGCCGCCGTGGGATGGTCGGCGGCGGAATGGGTCAGAAACAAAAAGGCCAGTGCACTGGGAGCCATCTCCGGCGCGGTGGCCGGTCTGGTGGCAATCACACCGGCTGCCGGGTTTGTTGGACCTATGGCGGCGCTTGCCGTCGGCGGGTTTGCCGGCGTGTTCTGCTACTTCATGGTGGCGCGCGTGAAAGCCCGCTTCGGATATGACGACACGCTGGACGCCTTCGGGATCCATGGCGCGGGCGGCACCCTTGGAGCACTGCTCACCGGAGTCTTCGCTTCCAGCACGGTTAACCCGATTTTCAAAGACGCATACGGAGCGACCCTGAGCGTTGGACTGCTGGAGGGAAACTTTCATCAGCTGCTGAATCAGTTTATAGGCGTAATGATTGCGTGGACACTGGCGGTTGTGGGCACGCTGGTGATCTTGAAAGTGGTGGACGCGCTGATCGGGTTGCGGGTTCCTGAGGAGCACGAGATCCAGGGGCTCGACCTTTCGCAGCATGGTGAAGAGGGCTACTACTACGAAGTCTCCGCTTAGTGTGGAGGGTTAGGAAATCCTGATGACCAAAGTTGAAGCCATAATTCGGACCTCCAAACTGGACGCGGTAAAAGATGCGCTGCATGAGATCGGCGTAGAAGGGATGACCGTACTTGAAGTCCGCGGTCACGGCCGGCAGAAGGGGCACACAGAGTTTTATCGCGGCCAGGAATACACGGTTGACTTGATCCCAAAGACCAAGCTTGAGCTGGTGCTGGCCGATTCGATAGTCGAGAAAGCTGTACAGGCTATCATGAGCGCAGCTCGTACCGGGAAAATCGGCGACGGAAAGATTTTCCTTTCCCGCGTGGACGACGTTATTCGCATCCGGAATGAGGAGCGAGGAGAGGGCGCTCTGTAGACGCCCCAAGCTGCACTTATGACCCATGTAGCGTCCGTGAATCCTGAACTCCGCGATTTCTATAGACAAGAATTCGCACGCATTGAGCAGGGATTCGCAGCCAGCGGCGATGGGCGCGAGGCGGTGCGATGGCGGACTGCGCTTATTGACCAGATTGTTGGTCGTCTCTGGCACCGAATCCTTGCCGCGAAAGCGTCTTCCGGTACAGCGCTGGTCGCAATCGGCGGGTATGGCAGATGCATGCTTTTTCCCTTCTCCGACATTGACCTGCTTTTTCTGCACAAGCAGAGAGAATCAGAGATCGCTCTCAAAGACGAGATTCGTGCATTTTCTCAGGAGCTCTGGGACACGGGATTGAAGCTGAGCCCGTCAAGCCGAAGTGTTGAAGAATGCGACCGCTTCGATGCCAACAATCTGGAATTTTCAATCGCATTGCTCGATTGCCGTTTCGTCGCGGGAGAGCAAGCACCATTTACGCACTTAAAAGAAAAACTGATACCCCGGCTGGTCGTCAGTGAATCGCAGGTCATGGTGCAAAGGCTCGTGGAACTCACGCGCAATCGTCACGCCAAATATGGCAGCACGCTATTCCACCTGGAACCGAATATCAAGGACGCACCCGGCGGACTGCGCGACTACAACGTTTCGCACTGGCTGGCTCTGATTTCGGCGCTGGACCGGCTGCAGGCGTGGCCAGAACCGGGCCAGCTACTGCCAGCGTCGATCAGGCGTCATGTCGAATCCGGGTTGAGCTTTCTCACCGATCTGCGCTGTTTCCTGCACTTCCGCCACCGCCGCGACGATAACACGCTCACATGGGCGGCCCAGGATGAAGCCGCGGCTCGCCGGATCGGCGCGAGCCACGCCCCGCCCGTGTCCCCGGCGGACTGGATGCGACTTTATTTCAGCCATGCCCGGGCCGTGAACCGAATATGCACACAACTTCTCGACGAAGTGCCGGGAGAGGGGTCTTCGCTCTACAAGCAGTTTCAGAGCTGGCGTTCGCGCGTTTCAAACTCTGAGTTTTGTGTGGTTCACGGGCTGGTGTTCCTGCAGCACGCCGCGGCGGTGAACGATCCAGAAACCTTGCTCCGATTATTTCATTTTGTTGCACACCACGGAGTGCGTTTAAGCACGACAACCGAGCAGCGGATTGAGCAGGCGCTACCCTCCATTGCTGCAACACCTCCGCGCGGGGCGGAGTTGTGGATTTATATTCAGGAGATTCTCCTGCAACCGCATGCGGCTGACGCCCTGCGCGCAATGCACGCGTTGCGCTTCCTCACGCTCGTGCTGCCGGAGTTCAAGGCGATTGATGCGCTCGTGGTGCGTGACTTCTATCATCGCTTCACCGTCGATGAGCATTCCTTTGTGGCAATCGAGAGCCTGCACCGGCTCAAGGAGTCCTCGTTTGAGTGGGACCATCGCTTTGCGACCCTGCTGACAGAGCTTGAACGACCTGAGCTTTTGTATCTTTCATTGCTCCTCCATGACGTGGGGAAAGGGATTGCAGGGGAAGATCACATCGCATCCGGCATGGAGGCGCTGGACAGATCGATCGAACGCCTGGACATCGAATCAGGTGAAGCAGAGATCGTGCGTTTCCTGGTCCAGCATCACCTGGCGATGTCGCAGGCAATGCGGAGAGATATTTTTGAGCCGGAAACAGTGCAGGCGTTCGCCGAAGTGGTGAAGACGCCCGAGCGCCTGAAGCTGCTTAGTCTTATGACTTACGCCGACATCAAAGCAGTGAATCCGGAAGCCTTGACGCCGTGGAAGACGGAGAACATCTGGCAACTCTACATTGAAAGTGCGAACTACCTGAATCTGAGCATGGACCAGCGCCTCAAGGGTGATTCGAGCGACGAAGAGCTGGGTTTGCGGACATTGGCGCCGGCCGCCGGCAAGAGACTTAAGCCATTTCTGGAAGGATTCCCGCGCCGGTATCTGGCCACGTACACCCCTGCTGAAGTTCTGAGGCATCTGGAGATGTCGGCCAGGGTCAAGACCGAACCATTTCAACTCCATCTTGAACGCGGACGACACTGGTTCGATCTCACCCTGGTGACCACGGATCGTCCACAACTTTTTGCCCGGATGACGGGGGTACTGGCGGCGTGGGGCATGAGCATCGTGAAGGCCAATGCCTTCTCCGATGCTGCGGGCGTGGTGGTGGATACGTTCCACTTCGTGGACCGTTTCCGAACGCTCGAACTGAACCTGCCGGAATGGGAGCGATTTAAACGCAGTGTGACGGATGTGCTCATTGGTACTGCCGATCTGGACAAGATGCTTCGTGATCGCTCTCGTTCAACAAAAGATATACTGCCGCGTACGCGAATCCTGACGCGGCTCGAATTCCACGAGACCAGTTCCGCACAGAGCAGTGTTTTGCAAGTAATAACCCAGGACCGGCCGGGGCTTCTGTACCTGATCAGTTCGAGACTTTCGGTGCTCGGCTGCAACATTGAGATCGCCCTGATCGACACGGAGGGCGAGATGGCCATTGACGTCTTCTATCTGACGCAGAAAGGATCGCCGCTCAGCCGGGAACTCCAGCGCAGGGTCGTGGCGACACTTGAAGAAGAGCTGCTCGAGCCAGCGTAACTGGATGGCTATGGTTTCTGAGTGGGACGGAGGATGACTTCGCTGGTAAAGGAATTCGGGGACTGTTGAACCAGCATGGCTACCACCCGCGCCACGTCCTCCGGCCGGAGCATCTTGTCCACACTCTTGCCTTCGTGCGGCGAGAGTTCAGTGTGAGTAGAGCCGGGACAGACGATGGCTACGCGTATGTTCTGGGATCGCAGCTCTTCCGCTACGGAGTAGGAGAGACCGTTGAGCCCCCATTTTGAAGCTGCGTAGGCGGCACCATTCGGCAACGGATTCTTACTTGCAATGGAGGAAATGTTGATGATGTGTCCGCCACCCGCATTCAAAAGAAGGGGAACAAAGGCCCGCACGGTATGGAACACTCCACGGAGATTGGTGTCTATTATGTTGGTCCAGGTTTCTGGTGCGGTTTGATGTAGCGGCTTGCCGAAGCTGGCCACACCAGCGTTGTTGACCAGAATGTGAAGCCTGCCGTGGGATTTCTCGACGTAGGCAGCCAGCGCGATCACGGAGTTCCAGTCCGCGACATCACAGACGTGTGCCTCGCAGCGGCCATCGGCGGCGCGAATGGATGCTGCCGTTCCGTCCAGTCCGGACTGCTTTCGCCCGCAGATGATTGTGGAAGCCCCCAGCCGCGCCAATTCGCGGGCAATGGCCGCACCGATGCCTTTGCTTCCCCCAGTCACAACAGCAACCTGGCCGTCGAGTTCCTTTTGCATGCGCAACTCTCCCCGCTGGAAATGGTTTATAACAACATGCGATTTTACCGGGAAGGCAGCTTAGCAGCAGGGCACAGGAGCTTCAGCCCGGCTGTTGGCGAAAGATGCAACGGCGGGTGAGCAACTTTGCATCGAAAAAGTAAACTGTGTACCAGATGGACGATGCTTGCCTAGAACTAGGGTCCCTCTTTTATAATCCGTTGACTCAGGTTTCAGCTTTTCTCGACAGAGGGCGAGCCCAGTTAGGAGTGGCCAGTGTGGTCACGTGCGTCTGGCCCTTGCACAATTTGGCAGATGGACTGAAGGAGCATATCTCAAATGAAAAAAGTGCTTGTCACGTTTGTGCTTGCGCTGATCGCGGCAGTAGTAACTTCCGCCGCGCAACAACCAACGGCGCAGCAGCCGCCTGCAGCACAGCAGCCTCCAGCATCGGGCGCGCAACAGCCACCGGCAGCGGGCGGGCAGACCAACACGCCAACCAGCCAGAAGGTGATTAAGGACCCGGCCGAGTATAACGCCTACGTCGCCGCGCTGAATATGCAGGATCCGGCCGCCAAGGCGCAGGCCATGGAAAACTTCGTCAAGCAGTATCCAAACAGCATTGTGAAGCTGGAAGCGCTGGAACAGGCAATGGCCGCCTACCAGCAGCAGCAGAATGCGGCGAAGGTAGAGGAGATTGCCAACCAGGTCCTGCAGATCGACCCCAACCACGTCAGGGCTCTTGCGATCATCACGGCAATCCGTCGCAATAAGGTCCAAAATCCGCAGCAGGCGGCTGAGCTGCGCAGCATGGGTGAAAAAGGCTTGCAGGCGCTGCAGACCTGGCCCAAGCCGGAAGGCGTGAGTGATGCCGACTACCAGAAGCTGAAGACCCAGATGACGGCGATCTTTGCCGGCGCAGCGGGTTTCGGTGCCTTGCAAGCGAAGGACTACGCGAACGCAAAAACCTCGTACCTTGAATCCGTGAAAGCAGATCCCACCAACTGGGTAGATATGTATCAGCTTTCGGTGGCGTTGCTGGAAAGCAATCCGATGGACCTGAATGGCTTCTGGTATGGCGCCAAGGCGGTTTCAATGGCGCAGGCGCAGAATAACCAGCAGGCTGTGCAGGGAATGCTCCCTTACCTGCAATCGAAGTACAAGAAGTATCACGGTGGCGTGGATGGCTGGGACCAGATCATGGCGGCAGCCGCTCAGCAACCCGGTCCTGCTCCGGATTTCGCAGCCAGCATCAAGCCCGCTCCGACAACCTGCGACCTCGCAGCCAACGCCGTCCAGCAGAACGGCGCCGATGCACTTTCCCCAGGTGATTGGGAGACTGTGCTGACCTGCCGTGACAAGTCTCCGGCGAACAAGCAGGCCGCTGATGCAGTCTGGCAGAACATTCAGACGAAGCAGAAGAACGGCGAGGCCAAGCTGAAGATGAACGTCAAGGTCATCGCCAATCCTGATCCGAATACGTTGGAAGTCGCCATGAGCGATGAAAATCAGCAGGCCAACAAAGCGGATATGAGAGTCCAGCTCGAGAAGCCTCTCACCAAGGCACCAGCGCCGGGCGCAATGACCGACGTCATTGGTGTGATCTCCGACTACACTCCAGATCCTTTCATGTTCACCATGACCAAAGCGGAACTCCCGGCAGCCAAACCTGCTGCCAAGCCGCCTGTGCGTCGCACGGGAACCAAGAAGAAGGGATAATCAGAAACGTGTTTGAATTGGGCAGCCTGCGGGCTGCCCTTTCTTATTCGCCCAGCATGATGCGCTGGATGGAGTGAGCGCGCCCTGTGCCTTCGTCGCACTGAATGAGCACTCCGACGAAACGCGGATCGCCTTTCGCCGCCTCAAATCTTGCCGGCAAGCCTGTAAGAAAGCGTTGCAGGATTTGTTCTTTCTCCACGCCGATCACGCTGTCGTAAGGCCCTGTCATGCCTACGTCGGTTTGATACGCAGTACCTTTGGGAAGAACGCGATTGTCTGCGGTCGGGACGTGAGTATGCGTCCCAAGCACAGCAGTCACGCGACCATCCAGATACCAGCCCATCGCAATTTTTTCTGATGTCGCTTCGGCATGGAAATCGACCAGTATCACCTTCGCCCGAATCTGCTGCAGGATGGAATCGGCTTTGCGAAACGGGTCATCATTGTCCTGCATGAAAACACGGCCCTGCAGATTGATCACCGCAAACGGAACGCCGGCGCTGGTTTTGCCTTCATACCAGCCCACGCCCGGAACACCCTGCGCATAGTTCGCTGGACGCAGCACCTTTTTTGCGCGGCCCGTTGGGTCACTATCGGCAGAATTGAAATAGTCGATGATCTCCCGCTTGTCCCACACATGGTTGCCGGTGGTCAGCACTTCGCAGCCCAGATCAAACAATTCATTTGCGATAGCAGCCGTCAGGCCGAATCCGCCGGCGGAGTTCTCCGCATTGGCGATTACCAGGTCAACTTTGTTGGTCTCCACCACATGGCCAATGTGGTCGCGCACAATCTTGCGCCCGGGGCTGCCGAAAATGTCACCGATAAAGAGGATCTGCATAGAAGAGTCGGACTGAAGATACTAACATCCCGCGTTGTTCATCGCGCCCATTCAATGTGCGTGATGAAATCGTAATTGCCGGAAAGACCGGGATGAACGTTGCGAATGCGCGAAGAGTGCACCAGCACATTATCCATGTACCAGAAGTCGATATAGGGCAGGTCATGGGCCAGGATTTGCTGTACTTTGGCATAAATCTGCTCGCGCCGCCGCTGATCAAGCGTCTGCCGGCCTTCATTGATCAGCTGGTCGATCTCCGGATTGGAATAATATCCGCGGTTCGCCCGCTTGGGAGGGAAGCTGGCGGAATGAAACACATATTCGAAGATGTCAGGATCCTGGTTTGTCCCGCCGACCCAGCGCAACGAATAGATCTGGAACGCACCCTTCATCACATCGGCATAGAAGGTGCCGAACTCGAAGCTGCGTATGTCCAGCACAATTCCGACTTGCTGCAATTGTTGCTGGAGCACCGCTGCGAGCAGACGCGTCGTCTCCTCCGTTGAGGTCTTCATGTTCAGGTGAAAGCGCACACCCTGATGATCACGAGCGTATCCTGCGGCATCAAGAAGAGAGTTGGCCTTCTCCGGCGAGTATTCGTAATGCTGGACCTCGCCGTCATAAGCCCAGTGCTGCGGCGGAAGAATGCTGTCCGCCAGCGTGCCGAATCCTCCGAACAGCGATCTCAGCATGGGATCACGGTTGATTGCATAAGCCAGCGCCTGGCGCACCCGAACGTCTTTCAATATCGGATCGCGCAGATTAAATGCCAGGTAAACCAGCCCAGTGCCTGGCTCCCTAACCACATGGAGCTTTGGATCGCGCTCGAGCGACTTCACCAGGTCAGCGGTGAGCGAATTCGGTGGCGTCAGGTCTGCACTGCCTTTGCGTAGTTCAAGCGCACGCGTGGTTGTATCCGGAACAACCGCCAGTCGCACATGCGCGATTTTTGGCGGCGTGTTCCAGTACTGGTCATTGCGGTCCAGCAGCACCTTGCTGTCGGGATCATTGAGAACAAATCGAAACGGTCCGGAACCGATGGGCTTTGCCGCCAGTTCCTTTCCACTACCGTACGGAACTACTCCGAACGCGCCATCGCTCAGGTTCCAGAGCAGCGTTACATCTGGCTCGGTGAGATGGATGATCACCGTTGAATTGTCCGGAGCATCCACGGATGCTACATGGCGATAAGTCGCTGCTCTTGGGCTCACGACGGTTCCATTGCGATACGAATCCAGCGTCCACTTCACATCGCGCGCGGTTAGCGGACGCCCATCGTGAAAGTGAATATTCCTGCGCAGGTGAAAAACGTATGTTTGCGGATCGTCAATCTCCCACTTTTCCGCCAGCCACGGCTGCAGGTTGAAGCGTTCGTCCTTGCGCACCAGGGAATCGAAGATCAAGCCGGCAATGCGCTCCGACTGCGAATCCGTGCCCACCCGAGGATCAAGGTTCAGCGGGCTGCTCTCAATGATCATCACCAGCGTGTCCGGCGCAGGATGGGGCGAGCAGGACACCAACGAAAGCAATACCAACCACAGGGGACACAGAGCTACACGGAGGAGTTGACGTTCCCAGACCGCCCGCGGTGATCCTCCATGTCCTCGGTGGTTAAACATATGAAATCTTCCCCAGCACAGCCGCTCGCTTCGCGCCCGTAGCCGACGGAATATTTGCCGGCCGGTGGTGCCACGTCTCATAAGCCAGCACCGCAAATGCAACCGCCTCTTTGGCCTGGCTGGGAATTCCCAAATCGTCCGTAGTTCGCAAAGTCAGTCCCAGCGGTCCGACGTTCTCGCTGAGCATGCGCATCAGCGTTCGGTTCTGCGTTCCGCCACCGGAAACAATGTAGTCGCGAAACTCACCGCGTGACAGTGCGAACCGCCTGATGGCGTCGATGATTGAGTACGCGGTCAGCGCAGTCGCTGTCGTCATCACGTCTTCCTTGCTGGCACGCTTGCAGCTTCGCAGGAACTCAGCTGCAAACTCGCGACCAAATTCCTCGCGTCCCGCAGTCTTAGGCGGAGACTTGCGGAAAAATGGCCTGCGCAGAATCTCGCGCAGCACCGGCTCCATCACTTTGCCGCGGGCAGCCACTGCGCCGTTGCGGTCATAGCTTTTATCGAACAGCTTCTGCATCAACTGATCCATCACCATGTTGCCCGGACCAGTGTCAAACGCGAGCACGTCTTCCAAACGCGCGTCCGCCGGGATCACGGAGAGGTTCGCTATTCCGCCAATGTTCTGCACAATACGACCGGCGCTCGCATCGCGAAATAGGGCGAAATCAAGGAAGGGAACCAGCGGAGCACCTTTCCCTCCGGCTGCCATGTCTGCCGGACGAAAATCGGAAACCACCGGCACGCGCAGCCGGGCTGCGATCACCGAGCCTTCACCGGTCTGCCAGGTGCAAGCCACTTTGCGGCTGAGATAGCGCGCAGCTTCGCCTTGGTGATAAATCGTCTGCCCGTGGCAACCGACCAGCTCAAGATTCGTTGTGCCAGATTTCTGCAGCGCTTTACTCACCGCGTCGGCATACAGTTCGCCGAGCACAAAGTTGAGCCGCGAAAGATCAGCCACGCTGGCCCGAGTGGCGTTCATCGCCGCCAGCACCGCCTGGCGTACGCGTGCAGGATAGGGAAAATGATGATGCGCCAGCAGCTTCAGCGCAAGCGGTTCGCTGCCGCTGATGTTCACCAGCGCAACATCAATTCCATCGGCCGAAGTGCCGCTCATCACCCCGGCAACGATCAAGCGTTGTGCTCCGCAATGACTTTGCTGAAGTTCTCCACTATTTTTTTCAGGTTGGCCACCACACGTGCCTTCGGCTCGCGGGCAAAGCCACGCAACTCCGCGGAGCGCCGCTTCAGCGCCAGCACCCGGCGCGCCGCCTGCTCAACGTGTGCGGCGAACCGGCGGTCCTTCTCCGCTGTGCGCAGCACTGCTTCGTAACCGCGCCACACCAGCTCCTGGTTGTGGCACACCAGATACATGTCTGCGCCTGCGCGCAGCGTCTCCACCGCAACTTCTTCAATCGGACCGGTCGAGAGCACGCCGCCCATCTCCAGATCGTCAGAAATGATCAGGTTGCGGAAGCCGATCTTCTTGCGCAGGATCTCCTGCATCCACTTGCGTGAGAGCGAAGCCGGCAGCTTGTCCTTCGTGACATCTGGATACGAAGCATGCGCCACCATCACGAACGGAATCTGGTTGCCGAGTTCGCGATAGGGAAGCAGGTCCTCCGCCCACAGCTTCTTCCACGGTTTGCTGATGGAAGGCAGATCGTGGTGCGTGTCCAGGTTGGCTTCGCCCAGGCCGGGGAAGTGTTTGCCGCACCCCAGCACTTTCGCCGCTTTCAGTCCTTTCAGGCATTCCTTCGCGTACAAGATCACGTCTCTGGGATCGGCCGACGCCGTGCGCGATGTCAGCACCGGTCGCGAAGCCGGCAGTCCAAGATCGAACACCGGAGTGAAATCGGTGTTGAATCCCAGCGCTCGCGCTTCCAGGCCGAGCATGTGGCCGTGCATCCGCCACAGCTTGCGGTTCCCGGTGCGGAACACGTCCTCCACCGCCGGAGCCGGAGCAATCACCTTCTTCAACCGGTCCACCGTCCCGCCTTCCAGGTCTACGCACAGGAACATCGGCACTGGTGTGGTCGCCTGCGAATCACGGAGCAGCTTCCAGGTCTGTTGCGGTGCCTCGATGTTGCGCGCGAACAGGATTACGCCGCCGGGCTGGAGCGAGCTCAGCGTCGTGCGCAGCTTGCCGTCCATCTCCAGGCCGTCATAGCCCATGATCAGTAGCTGACCGACCTGCCGGCGCAGATCAAACGTCGACTTCTTTGCCATCGTTCTCCGATTATACGAAGCCGAAGATTTATCCTCCTGCCCTGAAACTTATACGAAGCCTCAGATTTGCGTCCTCCTGCCCTGACACGACTGCGCGAAAAAGTATCCCTCACGATAATTCCGCTCGCTGCAGGAGCTCTCTCCCCGTGAAGGACCCACCCCGAACCGAGACCGAGCGAATGCGATGGTCGAAGCGTGAGGGGCCTGCTCCGCTGTCGCTCGGCGCAAGCCTCGAAAGCTGCCTTTTCACGCTTTCGCATGGGCTGCAAATGCGTGGGGTGAATGTCGCCAAGTGAGTTTCCTGTCCGCGAACGCCAGATTGCCTCGATCCTTTCCCCTTTACGTTTTTCGAGGCAAGGTTGCCAGTGTAGGAGCTGAGTGCGGACTGCTGACTCCTCAGTGCTGGTTACTCCCCGGTAAACCTTAGAGGGGGGCCCCCTATTTTTTCGCTGTTTTGTTGCAAACAAAGCCGCTTGCGCGATTCCGACCCTTGGGTCACGCCGAGTTTTTCCTTGGGTCACGCCGCAAATGGCTTGGGTCACCCAAGGTTTTACTTGGGTCACCCAAGGGTCTGAAGCTCTTCGCTCGTGGCTTCAGGTTTACCAGATCGTCAATAGCTCTGACGGCCTAGCTAATTGCTAAGTGCCAATTGCTATTTGCTGATTTCCAGTTTTCAAATAACGTGCAGGCTGCCACGAGGCAGCCCCGGCCTGAGCCGACGGTCGCTCCCATGATACCACCTTTTGTTCGCCCCGTGTCGGGATATTTTTACCGTGAGAACTTGTTTCAACAAAGAGGTCTGATGTGTAGGCTACGAGACTTTTAATCCCGGCGATCTCGGCAATTCTGGCAATCTCGCCAATTTCTTTTACCCCAGCTGCTTTTTTAACTCGCTCAGCAGGTTCAGCGCGTCCAACGGCGTCAGATGATTGATGTCCGCCTCACGCAGCCGGTCCACAATCTTCTGCGAGAGCGGCGTGAACATCGTCAGCTGCATCTGTGGCTGAGGCTCGCGCGCTCCGGGGGAGAGATGTGCGGTGGCTTCATGTTCCGCGTTTTCGTGCTCGTGCAGAACCTCACGCGCTCGTCCTATCACCTCCGGCGGCAGGCCGGCCAGTTTGGCCACTTCGATTCCATAGCTGCGGTCGGCTGCTCCGGGCTCAACCTTGCGCAGGAATACAATCCCGCCGGCGTTTTCTTTCACTGAGACATGGAAGTTCTTCACGCCCGGGAGCCGGTCAAGCTCGGTCAGCTCGTGGTAGTGCGTGGCGAACAGTGTTTTGGCCCGGCTGGTCGAATGAATGAACTCGATCACCGCCCACGCAATCGCCAGGCCGTCATAGGTCGCAGTCCCGCGGCCAATCTCGTCCAGCAGGATCAGCGAGCGTGGCGTAGCCGTGTTCAGGATCGCCGCCGTCTCGGTCATTTCCACCATAAACGTCGACCGGCCGCGCGCCAGATTGTCCGAAGCGCCAATGCGCGTAAAGATGCGATCGATCACCGGCAGACGTGCCGAGCGCGCCGGAACAAAGCCGCCCATCTGCGCCATCAGCACGATCAGCGCCGTCTGCCGCAGATACGTCGACTTGCCCCCCATGTTCGGTCCGGTAATCAGCAGAATCGAATGCGAGCCGGAGTTGAGAAACAGGTCGTTGGGAACAAAACGGTCATTGCTGCCCGTGAGGTCTGACTGCTCCAGCACGGGATGGCGCCCTTCAATGATCTCGAGTTCACCGGTACCGTCGTGCCAGCCAGTCGCCTCAGGAGCAAGAGGCTCTTCGCCTGGTCGAGACTGTTGAGCGGTTTGAATAATGACAGGACGGCAGTAGCCCCTGTTCTGTGCAATGAACGCCAGCGCCGCCAGCACGTCCACCTCCGCCAGCGCCAGCGACGTCTGCCGGATCCGCCGCGCCTCCGCCGCAATCGCCGAGCGCAGCTCGGCAAACAGCCGCCGCTCAATTTCAACAATTTTCTCTTGCGCGTCCAGCACCTTGGCTTCGTATTCTTTGAGCTCCGGCGTGGTAAAGCGCTCGGCATTCACCAGTGTCTGCTTGCGTTCGTAGTCGGCGGGTGCGTGGTGCAGGTTGGCCTTGCTGATCTCAATGTAATAACCAAAAACGCTGTTGAACTTCACCTTCAGCGACCCAATACCGGTGCGCTTGCGCTCGCGTTCCTCAATCTGCGCAATGTACTGCTTGCTATTGCGGCTCAGATTGCGCAGCTCGTCGAGCTCTGCATCAACTCCGGGCTGGATCACGCCGCCGTCCGCCAGTGTGAGCGGCGGCTCCGGCACAACTGTTTTCTCGATGCGTTCCCGCAGGTCGCCCAACTCGTCCAGAAGTGAATGCAGCTCGTTCAATCGCTCGGAATGCAGCCGCCCCAGCGCCGTTCGGATGAGCGGAATTCGGTTCAGGCTCGCGCACAGCGCCAGCACATCGCGCGGGTTGGCTGTCTCCAGCGTCACCCGGCTCAGCAGTCGCTCGATGTCGAGCACGCCTTCCAGCGCGCGGCGCAGCTCTTCACGCGCGATGAACTCTTTCACTCCCGCTTCCACCGCGTCCAACCGGTGTTCAATCTCTTCGGCGTTGATCGAGGGCCGCAGCATCCACGCGCGCAGCAGCCGCTTGCCCATCGGCGTGAGCGTGGCGTCGATCGCGCGGAACAGCGTGACCTCGGCTCCGGTATTGGCGAACAACGGCTCAACCAGCTCCAGGTTCCGGACCGTCACCGCGTCGAGCACCAGATGCTCCTGGCGATCGTAAAAGCCGATCCGGTCCACATGCTGCAACGCGCCCTTCTGGGTACTGCGGACATAGTGCAGGATCGCCCCTGCCGCCGTGGCCGCCGCAGGCTTCCCCTGCAGCCCGAATCCCTCCAGCGAGATCACGCCCAGCTGGTTTTCCAGCAGCGGCACCGCGTAATCCGCCGAGAAGACCCAGTCTTCCAGCGGCGTCTCGGTAAAGCGGGCGCGCTCGCCTGGAGTTTGCAGCGAAGCCTGAGGTGCGGCATCCTGAGGTGCTGAATCTTGGCGTGCGGTATCTGACGGCGCGCGATCGAACAGTGGCAGGGAAGAGGGATAGAGAACTTCCCGCGGCCGCAGCTGCTGAAGTTCTTCGAGAATACGGCGCTCGGCTTCCGGGCCGCGAAACTCCGTGGCGCGAAACTCCCCGGTAGAAAGGTCCAGCGCCGCCAG
>DATAEJ010000118.1:0-4083 GCA_036258095.1 Candidatus Angelobacter sp.
GCCAATTTGCTAATTGCTGAGTTTTCAAAGACCTTCCAGGCACCTGATGCGACTACAAGCGCCGGAGCTTTTCGCGGCAGGCGAAAGGTCTTGATTTTCGCCTTACGTCCGTCCTCATGTCAAGCAGAAACTTGCGATGAAATGAGGAAATAAAAGCGCAACTTTCCTGCTGGCCCGGGGTTTAAATTCCCGTCGGCCTTTTCGTCCATCAAGTCCATCCAGCCATTTCAGTCCACCGGTTCCAGCAGTCCACTCAGTCCACCCAGTTCTTGAAGTTCGTCGGGTAGTGTCAATCTCTACCCAACTAAATGCCCTCTTATCTAGATCGCCCCGCAGGTTGAAGCTGCGCTTCGGCGGCCGAATGGGCGCAAAAAAAATTCTCTAAGGTTCGTGAGTCATTTAACTCCGCTCACTCACATTACGCCTGCTGGATATTCAAGGTAGCTCGAAAAGGCGACTGCCCTAAGTACCTGATAGTGATATCTTTTTACAGCGCCGAAAGAAACGAAATCCATCATCGATACACTATCCAAAGAAAAGATGAACGCGCCAACCGATCATATAAAGGACCCAGCACACGAGGGGCGGTGTTGCCCCGCTCCCCTCACGGCATTTGGCGATGGAGAAAGTCAGTATGCGCAGTCCAGCCCTGGTTCCAATCGAAAGACCCCAAGTCATTCCCTTACCATCCATTCAAGAGAGCGTCCGTTCCATTCTGGGAATACTTGCAACACATGACCACAGCCCGGACCTGCCGCCTTGCGGGTCTGGTTCAGAAGAAGTTCTGATGGATACGGAAGTCGATGGATATCGCTATCTTCTGGTCCGGATGCCGTTGCCCGATCACGGGCCAGTCCGACTTAGCCCACGCGAGCAGGAAATTGTCCGCATGGTGGCCAAAGGACATCCCAACAAGGTGATTGCAGATGTGCTGAGCATCAGTTCATGGACAGTATGCACACACTTGCGGCGGATCTTTGCCAAGCTCGGAGTCGGCTCTCGCGCCGCCATGGTCGCGCAATTGCTCCAGATGGGAGCCATCGCTCCGGAAAATCCAAATAAGCCGCGCAGAAAATAGGTGATTGTTCTAAAGCCGGTTCGCGGCAAACTCTGGTTCTGTTTGTCCCACTGCGCTCGCGCATTCGCCCGTCGCCCGTGTCTGATGTCTGGAGTCCTGAATCTGCAGCGCCTCTTGACCTACCCGCGCACTGCGCAACAGCCGCAGAATGTTGCCACCCAGCACCATCCGCTCTTCCGCCGGAGGTAACCCTACCAAGCGCACTTTTTCAAGCTCCAGTCCGGGATGGAGCCACGGCCCGTCCGACCCGAAGAGAAGCTTGTGCGCTCCGGCCCGCTTGACCGCCTGCACCAGGTAGTCGAACTGGCGTACGGCTGATGTATCAGCGTAGACATTCGGATAACGGGCCAGTTGATAGATCACCTGCTGGTGCGCCTTCCAGTCGTCGGTGAAGCTGCCCAGGTGAGCGATGATGAAATTTACGTCAGGATATTCCGGGGCAAACATATCGATAACCCACGGACGACTCACCACATCTACCAGCATTGGCAACCGGAATGCCGTCGCGGTTTCGCAGACTTCACGCGTCGGCATGGCCTGGAAACCATGCACCTTGATTCCGCGAAAGCGCCAGCGAGTCACCGCCTGCTTCACCATCGAAAAAATTCGGCCGGCATCGCGTTTGGCGTGAACGAAGGCGAATCCGATCAGCCGGGCTGGGTGGCATGCGATGATGCGCGCGACCTCGGCGTTCGCCTGCGAATAGTTTCCTACCAGCGGCGCCATGACCACCGTCTTCGCGATTCCCGCCGCTTTCGCCCTGCGGAGATACTCGCCGAGCGGCGCTTTTGTGTTCCACGGCGCCGTGAGCGCCTCTCCCTTTCCGGCATGGCAATGGCAATCGATGATCATGAGATCCACTCGCTCGCGGCAGCTACCATTGGTTGCTGCTGGCTCCTTTGTTGCAGCACTTTCGCCAGTATGGTCATGTACCAGATCGAGGTTTCTATACCTCGATAGAAATTTGGCAGATGGAACTTCTCGTTGGGTGCGTGGATCCGGTCGTCAGGCAGGCCAAACCCCATAAGGGCCGTGGGAATCCCGAGTTCCTCACGGAATGAGTTCACCACGGGTATTGATCCACCCGACCGCAAAAATACCGGCGACGAGCCGAAACCTTTCTTCAGCGCAAGAGCCGCCGCCCGAATTGCGGGATGCTTGCGGTCCACCAGGGCCGGCTGGACCGGAGAGAATGTCTTTACCCTGACCTTAACGCTCGGCGGAGTCTTTCGCGCGATGTAGTCGCGGAACAACGCTCCGATCTGTTCCGGGTCCTGGTCGGGCACCAGACGAAAACTCAGCTTCACCACTGCGCTGGTGGGAATCACGCCTTTTACTCCGGGACCGTAGTGCCCCCCAACAACGCCGTTCAACGTGATCGCCGGCCGGATGGTAGTCCTTTCATAGAGGCTGTATCCGTGTTCGCCCCACCCTCGCGCGACGTGCGCATCTTTGAGGATCGTGCCATCACTCGGGCCGGTTCGCGCCATGTATTCGCGTTCCCCCTCGCTCCACTCGCGAACGTTGTCATAGAACCCGGGAATCGCGATGCGTCCATGTTCGTCATGCAGCCCGGCAACTATCTCGCAGGCGGCCTGGACTGGATTCAGCACGGCGCCGCCAAACGTCCCCGAATGGAGCTCAAGCGGCGGCCCAGTGACTTCTATTTCTGCGCGTAAACCGCCACGCTGCGCATACCCGAGTGCAGGCCGGCCCGGAGCCGGCATTTTTGTGTCTGAAATGACTGCCGCGTCTGCCCGCAGCGCTTTCTTGTTGCGCGCAATGAAGGGCAGCAGGTGAGTACTGCCGATTTCCTCTTCTCCCTCAAAGATGCACTTAACGTTCACTGGAAGGGAGCGTCCGGAGCGCAGATAACATTCCAGCGCTTTGATGTGGCAGAAGAGTTGTCCTTTGTCGTCCGCTGCCCCGCGCGCATAGAGCTCTTGTTCTTTCACAGTTGGAGCGAAGGGCGGAGTTTTCCACGCGTCGGTCGGGTCTGCCGGTAAGACATCGTAATGTCCGTAAATGATCAGCATGGGGCGGCCGGGAGCACGCAGCCACGAAGCGTACACAATGGGATTGCCTCGCGTTGGAATCACGCGAACAGAGTCCAGACCGATTTTCTGAAGATGTCGCGCAAGCCAGGTCGCGCACTTCTTGATGTCACGCGCGCGCTCCGGCTGCGAGCTGACGCTCGGAAAACGCAAGAATTCCTTCAGCTCTGAGAGGAACTTTAAGTGTCGAGTGCGGGCGCAACCAAGCACGCCTTTTACATTCACGATGCTTCTCGTACGGTGTTAGCACATCCCCATTAAGCACGGGGTGCGCCATACTTTGACAATTTTGTTTCGTATGGAAATCCACTCGTCCGTGAGCTCCTTCGGAGCGCCCTTCGGTAGCCTTTTCCCTTTTAAGTCCTTATGTCGATCCCAGAAAATGGCATCGGTGAGTGAGGGTTCGTCATCAACGCCCCGCGCCATCTCGCGACGCATGATTGCTTTGGCACGGTCCAATGCAGGATCCTTTACAACGATTGGCCGGCCCTTTATCACTTCAGCCTCGTGCGCCAGATTGCTTTGCCCGAGAATAGCCATAAGATCCTCTAGTTCGGCCTCGAGTTCAGCTTCCAGTTCGAATTCAGCTTCGTACATATGTCTCCTTTCGTGCTCGATGAACACACCTCGGTGCAACTCAAGGCTTGTATTCGGCCAGGTTACGCGCGATCACCATCCGCGCAGTGATATCCACAACGTGTCCATGGGTAATGCAGAGCATATGATTGACGGGTCCCCGGACCTTGCCTTTGACGGGCTCACAATCCGGCGCCATCGGCTGCGGCAAAGTCGCATACTTCCATTCCAGATCGTGCTGCGACCCGACGAATGTCAGGCCTGCATAATCGGCTATTTCTCCTGCCTTGGACACTGCTTCATCGGCGTTTTCATACTTCGAGGCGGTTCCCTGAAGTGCATCTTTGAAATAAGGCGTAAAGCCTTGAAGGTCGG
>DATAEJ010000119.1:0-5724 GCA_036258095.1 Candidatus Angelobacter sp.
GGCGGAGGCTCAGGCGGTTTCTGCTCAGTGGGCTTCTGCGCTTCAAGATTGGCGGCCATTGCCGCTCCTATAAGTCCAGCCGATGCTTCTGCCAGGAACTGCCTGCGCGATTTAGCCATGAATTCCTCCGGTCGGAGATTATAGCGGCACGCCTCTATCAGTCATGATTTGGGGCGGACGATGTGGATTGGCTACCTCGACCACTCCGGGCTGCCACTGTGACTCTGGTCGATTGAAAGGAATTGCGGCAACTCATGGCAGCGTGCAGCAACTGTTCCCGCACAGAAGGGCAGATCCTTAACTAGCTTTTCAGCAATCTCCAGCTCAGGCGTGCCATGGAGCACTTCCGCGGCCCGACTGAGAATGCCCGTAACGCTCGCGTGCGTCAGAAAAGCACTGAGGAAATTCAGATTGTCCTTCAGCCAGCAATGACGATAGAGGTGACCTGCGTATGCCCAGAGGCATGGTGGGCCTCCTCCCTCTTGCGGAGTCCATGGAGCAAACACGGGATTCTCGTCATCGGGATACATCAGGCAGGAAACGTACTGAACGGCCGCAACAGCGCGTCCGCTGGTGGATAGAGACCACCATTCACCCCACAGCTCCCCCACGTCCGGCAACAGAACTCCGTGAGCGCTGAAAGCTGCAATCCACCGATAAGGCCGGGAACCTTTGCCCCGATATTGCAGCCCGGACTGATAGTCGATCTCCTGCAGAATGGTATCCCGCATGTACGCTGAAACTGCGGCCTTTTGCTGCGGCGTCAAAGCTGTATTGAGTAAATCCCGGTCTGCGAACGCTGCATACAGGTGCTCCACCACCCCACCCACGTCATCTCGGATGCCGAGCAAATCGTCAGCCCAGAGTTCAAGCAAGAGCGGTAGGACATAGACGAACAGAGAGTGCTGAACTTCGCTGCCGAAGCGAAGGTCCTGCGTGTATTCAAAGAGATCGTGGACGTTAGGTTGGTCGGAAGGTCGCAAACACGAAAGCCGTCCCAAATGGCGCCCGTTTCCCTCAAAGGCCTTTTGCGTTATTAGTCGCGGTGGAGATGCTGCGCCTATTGCGCCCCTTAGCCTCAGCAAACGATTGATTGACATGGTCAAAGGCGGAGCGTCCGGCTCGATTATCGCAGCTTGGCCAAAAAAAGGAGCCGAATGACGACTCCCTTTTCTATGGCGTTCTGTGTGAAATCTATTGTTACGCTCCCGGATTGCTTCCCGAACTTCCTGAAGACGACGAACTGGAAGACGGCGATCCTCCCAGCTTTTGGTTGATCTGCTGCGCCTTGTCCAGGTGCATCTGGAGTTTCGGCGTCAGCGTGCTGGCGAGCTGCTTCACATCGTTGTCTTTCGCGTTCTGTGAAGCGTCCTGGAACTCGGCAACATCTTTCTTGTGGTCTTCCACCATTCCATCCATATAGGTCTTATCAAATTGCTTGCCTTTTTCGCCCTGGAGTTTGGTCTGGAGCTGTTGTGCATCTTCCGGCAACCCCTCAGGGATGGTCACGTTCTTGGCTTGCGCCACTTGCTTGATTTGCTCCAGCGCGGCGGTGTGATCCTTCACCATCATCTGCGCGAACTGCTTTACCTGTGGGTTGGTGGTTTTTGCTGCCACCATTTTGCCCAGCGTGATCTCGGCCTGATTGCCTTGGCCGGCCTTCATGAGGAAGTCCTTGTCAGAATCTGCCGAACTCGTGTTCCCAGCGGAGTTGCTGGACGCTGCGTTGCCTGCGGCCGGTTGCGCTGCGCTGCTGCTGTTGTCAGCCGCTTTGTTGTTGCTGGTGCAACCCAGAGTCATGAGCCCGAGCACCAGCAGAAAGAAAATCCCCTTCTTCATTGTTGTTCCCTCCTGCGCCGTATATAGGAGGTTAGGATGAGCGGGTCATTTAGGGAGATGGGCGCAATGAAGCGCCACCGGCACAGCAATACGTAGTAGCCATACTTTATGTCTCCCTCGCTGAAGCTGAAAAGGGGTTTTGAGACACTGGAAAGAACCGAAAAGACCCTCCGAGGTGTTCGTTTGCTGGAAAAGTTTACCAACCCGTAAACCTTAAGGGGGTGCCCCCTATTTTTTTGACGGTTTTGTTGCAAATAAATCCACTTAATCCATTTCGACCCTTGGGTCACCCAACGTTTTCCACTGGGTGACCCAGAGTTTTCCACTGGGTGCCCCAACTTTTTCTTGGGTCACCCAAGCGTCTATTTCCTCTGCTCACAGGCGCCAATGTTTACCAAGTAGTATTCAGTTGTCGAAGAACGTAGCACAGCCGACCCAGTCACTCAGGACAGGCAGTTGTAGGGTACACTATTTCTTCGCTTTCGTCAATTATTTGCTGCAGGCGCACGGAAAATTGAAAATTCACCGCAACCGCAGCTCCCGGCGTGGATGTACTACCAATCCAGTCTGATATTCTGGTAAAATCATACTGCGTTAGTACGGATTTGAGTTCCGGGCCCGGATTCCTGTCTGGAGCGAGGGAAACAATGTTCAGGCTCAACAAGTTGACCGATTACGGGATCGTGCTGATGGCCCATGTGGCACGGGGAGATGAGCGCATGCCGCACACGGCGCGCAGCCTCTCCGGGGCTACCAGGCTGCCGTTGCCCACTGTGGGTAAGCTGCTCCGGCAGCTCTCAGATTCCGGGCTGCTGAGCTCGCATCGCGGGGTTAAGGGCGGCTACAACCTGGCGCGCGCGGCGGAAGAGATCTCGGTTGCCGACATTATCCTCGCGTTGGAAGGGCCCATCGGTTTCACCGAGTGCAGCGTGGTTCCCGGACTGTGCGAAATGGAGCGCAGCTGCTCCATCAAGATCAATTCGCAGATTATTGGCGACGCGCTGCGGGATGCGCTGGAACACGTGATGCTTTCCAACCTGATACACCAGATGCCTCCTCATGAGCGCAGGAGCCCGAGCAAATTCGTATCCATTGAACCAGCAGGTCTTGCAGAGGGAGTGCGATGAGCACAACAGAACAGATTCAGGATTTAACGAAACAGGAATACAAGTGGGGATTCATAACTTCGGTTGAAGAAGACCGGCTGCCTCCGGGCCTGAACGAAGACGTGATTCGCGCCATCGCCCAGAAGAAGGGCGAGCCGGAGTTCATGCTGGAGTGGCGACTCAAAGCGTATCGCTACTGGGCATCGCTCGAGCAGAAGCACCAGGAGCCGAAGTGGGCGAATGTGCAATTTCCGCCCATTGACTACCAGGCCCTCTCCTATTATTCAGCTCCCAAGCAGAAGAAGGAGCTGAAGAGCCTGGAAGAGGTCGATCCGGAGATACTTGCGACTTACGACAAGCTCGGAATCCCTCTTCATGAGCAGAAGTTGCTTGCCGGCGTGGCCGTCGACGCGGTGTTTGACAGTGTTTCCGTCGCCACCACCTTCAAGGCCAAGCTGGCCGAAGCGGGCGTGATTTTCTGTTCGTTCTCTGAGGCGGTGAAGAACCACCCTGATCTGGTGAAGAAGTATCTCGGGTCGGTGGTTCCGTATACAGATAACTTCTATGCCGCACTGAACTCTGCGGTTTTTAGTGACGGTTCGTTTGTTTACGTGCCCAAGGGCGTGCGCTGCCCCATGGAGCTCTCCACTTACTTCCGCATCAACGCCCAGAACACAGGACAATTTGAGCGCACGCTGATCATCGCCGATGAAGGCGCTTACGTGAGTTACCTGGAAGGCTGCACGGCGCCGGTTCGCGACGAAAACCAGCTTCACGCTGCGGTGGTGGAACTGATCGCGCATGACAACGCCACCATCAAGTACTCAACCGTCCAGAACTGGTATCCGGGAGACAAGGAAGGCAAGGGTGGGATATACAACTTCGTGACCAAGCGCGGGAAGTGTCTGGGCAAAAACTCAAAGATTTCCTGGACCCAGGTGGAGACCGGTTCGGCGATCACCTGGAAGTATCCCAGCTGCATCCTGCAGGGCGAAAACTCCGTGGGCGAGTTCTACTCGGTGGCGCTGACCAATAACTTCCAGCAGGCCGATACCGGAACCAAGATGATCCACATCGGCAAGAACACCAAAAGCACCATCGTGTCCAAGGGCATCTCCGCCGGCCACGGGCAGAATACGTATCGCGGCCAGGTGAAGATACTGAAGGGCGCCCAGGGAGCTCGCAATTACACGCAGTGCGATTCGCTGCTGATCGGTGACAAGTGCGGCGCGCATACCTTCCCGTATATCGAGGTAAGGAACGCGAGTGCGCGCATGGAGCACGAGGCGTCGACTTCGAAGATCGGTGAAGACCAGATTTTCTACCTGCAGCAGCGCGGCATCAGCAAGGAAGAGGCAGTGAGCATGATCATCAACGGGTTCTGCAAGACCGTGTTCCGTGAGCTGCCCATGGAATTTGCGGTGGAAGCACAGAAATTGCTCAGCATCAGTCTTGAGGGGAGTGTTGGATAAAGGAATGAGTCTTCTCGAAATCAAAAACCTGCATGCCAGCGTCAATGGCAATGAAATCCTGAAGGGAATTGACCTGACGATCAATCCCGGCGAAGTCCACTCCATCATGGGACCGAACGGGTCCGGCAAGAGCACGCTGGCCGGAGTGTTGGCGCGTCGCGAAGCATATGTAGTGACGCAGGGCCAGATCATGTTCAATGGTAAAGACCTGCTGGAGATGCCGGCGGAAGAGGTCGCGTGCGAAGGGCTTTTTCTGGCATTCCAGTATCCGGTCGAAATTCCCGGAATCAGCAACGCATATTTCCTGCGCACGGCGCTGAACGCAATCAGGAAGTACCGCGGCGAGGAAGAGCTGGATGCCATGGACTTCCTTCCTTTGCTGCGCGAAAAGATGCGCCTGCTCGAAATGGACGAGAAGTTCCTGAACCGCGCCGTGAATGAGGGTTTTTCCGGCGGCGAAAAGAAGCGTAACGAGATCGTGCAGATGGCAGTGCTCGAGCCCAGGCTCGGCGTGCTGGATGAAACCGATTCCGGTCTGGACATTGACGCGCTACGCATTGTCGCCAACGGTGTGAACAGCATGCGCAACAAGGGGCGCTCGTTCCTGGTGGTGACCCACTACCAGCGGCTGTTGAACTACATCGTTCCTGATTTTGTGCACGTGCTGGTGAACGGAAGGATCGTGAAGTCCGGCGGACCCGAGCTGGCCCTTGAGCTGGAAGAGAAGGGCTACAGCTGGACCGAGCCGGAGCTGGCGCGCCGGTAGTCAGGCCGCAGCGCAGTTTGGGCTAAACGAGATTGCAAAAACAGTGGGGGCGTTGGTCCTCCACGGGTGAGAATCAAAAGTGATCACAGAAACGCAGGCTCCTGAAAGATATCTGGAGACATTTGATCAGTTCAATCGCCGCTCGGCGACCCAGTTGGGGTGGTTGAAGGCGCTCCGGCAGGAGGGCTTCGCCCGCTTTGCGGAGACCGGCTTCCCCACCACCCACGACGAAGACTGGCGCTTCACCAACGTGGCGCCGATCGCGCAGACAGCCTTTCAATCGGCAGTCGCCGCCGATGTCAACGCGCGGCAAGTGGATTCCTTCGGGACAACGCAGTTCGCTACCCAACTTGTGTTCGTGAACGGTCGCTTCTCGCGCGAGCTTTCACGCTTTGGAGCCCTTCCGCGTAACGTGAAGGTGAACGGCCTGGCTCAGGAGCTTACGAGCAATGCATCTGCTGTTGAGGCGCACCTTGGGCAGTATCTCAATTTCCGCCGCGATGCCTTTTCCGCGTTGAACACTGCCTTCATCGAAGACGGT
>DATAEJ010000120.1:0-4297 GCA_036258095.1 Candidatus Angelobacter sp.
GATCCGGGCTCCAAGCTCGACAAGGCGAAAGAGCTGGGGGTGAAGGTGATTGGAGAAAAAGAGATGGAAGAGCTGGTTCGGTGATGAACACCTTTGCTGACGAACACCTTTGAAACACAGAGGAACAAGAGGACACAGAGGGTTCCTTACGGGTTATTGGGTCAGGAGTATTCACGGCGGCTTGAGCGGTTTCAGAACCGTGAGATCCAGAAGAACATTGAGGACGAAGAGCCAGCGGCTTCCGTTTGCAACATGGTACTTATAGGTATCCCTCGCTACGCGTCGGGAATGAAGAAAACAGCTCCGCTGGGATTAAGAACATCATGAACCATGCCACTCCCGCTCCGCTCTCGTCATCGGCAACCGAAGCTTTTCGAGGCGCACGCGATTTTCTGCTTAAACATGGCGAGGATTACGACATCGCCTACCGTGATTTCCAGTGGCCGCGGCTGACCCATTTCAACTGGGCGCTCGACTGGTTTGACGCCATCGCGCGCGGTGAGCGCCGCGACCATACGGCATTGTGGGTAGCCTACGAAGACGGTCGCGAGAACAAGCTTACGTTCGCCGAGCTCTCGGAGAGGTCCAACCGCATTGCGAATTATTTGCGCGAGCTTGGAGTGAAGCGTGGCGACCGCGTGCTGCTGATGCTAGGAAATGTGCCGCAGCTGTGGGAGACGATGCTGGCGGTGATGAAGCTGGGAGGCGTGATCATCCCGGCTACCACGTTGCTGACGGCGGATGATCTTGGCGATCGCATTGCCCGCGGCCGTGTGCGCCATGTGGTGTGTGCCGTGGAACTGGCGCCCAAGCTCGCAGGCGTGGCCAAAGATTGCACGCGAATTTCGGTGGGCGGAGCGGCGCCTGGATGGCAGCAGTTCGAAGCTGGTTATGCGTGTTCGCCGCTTTTTCAACCCGAGGGCGTAACGCTGGCGGGCGATCCCATGCAGCTCTACTTCACATCGGGCACCACGTCCAAACCCAAGCTGGTGCTGCACAGCCACACAAGCTATCCCGTAGGGCATCTCTCTACGATGTATTGGATCGGCATCAAGCCGGGCGACATTCACTGCAATCTTTCATCTCCGGGCTGGGCCAAACATGCGTGGAGCTGCTTTTTCGCGCCATGGAATGCTGAAGCGACGGTCTTCGTCTTGAACCAAGCGCGCTTCAACGCACGCAACCTGCTGGACACGCTTACCGGCTGCGGTGTGACCACTTTCTGCGCGCCGCCTACGGTGTGGCGCATGCTGGTGACGGAGAATCTCAGTTCGTGGAAAGTGCGGATTCGCGAGGTAGCAAGCGCGGGGGAGCCGCTGAATCCTGAGGTGATAGAGCAGGTGCGCGCTGCGTGGGGACTGACGATCCGCGATGGGTACGGCCAGACCGAGACAACGGCGCAGATCGGTAATCCTCCTGGGCAGACGCTGAAGGTCGGGTCGATGGGGCGTCCGCTGCCGGGGTATCGCGTGAGGCTGATCAACACAGAAGGAAACGACGCCGAAGAAGGAGAGCTTTGTCTGGGGCTGGATCCGCGTCCGATGGGGCTGATGCCCGGGTATCAGGGTGATGACGGCAATGTGCAGCCGATTGCAGGAGATTTCTATCGCACCGGCGACGTAGTGCAGCGCGACGCCGAAGGTTATCTCACGTTTGTTGGTCGCGCCGATGATGTGTTCAAAGCTTCTGACTATCGCATCAGCCCGTTTGAGGTGGAGAGCGCGCTCATTGAACACGCCGATGTGGTTGAGTGCGCGGTGGTGCCTTCACCTGATCCCATCCGCATGGCCGTGGTGAAGGCTTTCATCACATTGCGCAGCGGAGCGGAGCCTTCGCGCGAACTGGCGCTCTCCATCTTCCAGCACAGCCGCAAAGTGCTGGCACCGTACAAACGTGTAAGACGGCTGGAGTTTGTGGACCTGCCGAAGACAATATCGGGGAAGATACGTCGGGTGCAGTTGCGCGCAGCGGAGGAGGAGCGCGAAGAGCGGCCGAGCGCCGAGTTTCGTGAAGAAGATTTCCCAGAACTGAGCTGACCAACACCTTTGAAACACAGAGGAACACAGGAGGCAGAGGATTTTAGGGTTGTGGTACGCTGCGTGCCTCTTTGTCGGACGATAACGATGGTTAGCTACGAAAATGTGGGCTGGGCTTTGCGACTCCCAATTCCAGAGGAAAACCGAGGTTCTGATACACAATCTTGACCTTGTTATTCCTCTGGCTTCTAAGGTTTACCAAAAGCGTGTTTCTAATTCGCTGCAGCTTGCTGCGGGAACTTTCGTGAGAAGCCGGGTGTCTGTTTCTATCGCACATAGAACACCGCGCAGGCTGGTTGCGCCGGCAGCGATTTTGAGAGCTACCTTCGGTCGCAATCGGCGCAGCCGCCTGCATGGCAAGGAGCAGGCACATGGAACGGCGGCCTCTTCCGGTAACACTCATCGCGGGATATTTCTGGTTGTTCTCTGCCGTGATTTCCGGCGTGCTGTTCTGGCAGATAGCAACTCACCAGATCCATGGCGCGTGGACGGAGAAGGTGATTGTGCTTACGGGCTGCTTCTTGCTGGCAGTGCTGCCGGGGGTGCTTGGTGTTGGCTTGTGGGTTCTTGATAATGCAGCGCGAATCGGTGCAATCATTTTTGCGCTGCTGCACGCCATTTCGGAAGCGGCGTTTCTATCGCACGTGCACATGCCTTCCCGCACGTTCACATGGTTCAGGATTCTGTTGGATGCTGCCATCATTCTCGCCCTTGTCAGTCCGCAAGTCCGTGCAGCTTTCAGGTGGAAGCCGGCCGAGTTCTCAATTCGCGAAGCGAAGTAGTTGGCTTTCGCAGCGTAAAGCGGGCATTCCGGGACATCATTGTGATATCTTTCGTGCAATACCTGCGCGCTGGAGATATCAGATGCCCGAACGTTCGTCCCCCGAACATTTTGACGTGCTGATCATTGGGGCTGGGCTCTCCGGCATTGATGCGGGCTACCACCTGAACAAGTTCTGCCCGCGGAAGAGTTATGTGATCCTGGAGCAGCGTGCGCGGATCGGCGGCACGTGGGACTTGTTTCGCTATCCGGGCGTACGCTCCGATTCTGACATGCTGACGATGGGCTACTCGTTCCGCCCGTGGACTCATCCGCGATCGATCTCTCCGGGCGATGATATTCGTGAATACATCACCGCGACCGCGCGTGAGGAAGGAATCGAGAAGCACATTCGCTTCCGTCACCAGATCAAGCGAGCATCATGGTCGTCGCAGGAAGCGCAGTGGACTGTGGAAGCTGTGCGGCAGAATGACGATGGCCGCGAAGAGCCGTTGACTATCACGGCGAATTTTCTTTTCTCCTGCGCCGGATACTATCGCTATTCGGCGGGCCACTCGCCGGAGTTTCCTGGTAGTGCGCAGTTCAGGGGGCAGATCATTCATCCGCAGGCGTGGCCGGAGAAACTGGATTACACCGGCAAGCGCGTGCTGATCATCGGAAGCGGTGCTACGGCGGTGACGTTGCTGCCTGCGATGGCGAAAACTGCCGCGCATGTGACCATGCTGCAGCGGTCGCCCACGTATGTGATTTCGGCGCCGGAAAAAGACCGCATCGCTAATTTTCTACGACGGATCATGCCGGACATGTGGGCTTACAGGCTGAGCCGGTGGAAGAACGTCGGCTATATGACGTATGTTTACCAGCTCTCACAACGGTTCCCGAATTTCGTGAAGCGCATGATCATTAAGAAAGTGCAGCAGGAGCTGAGTACGGACTTCGACGTTGACACGCACTTCACGCCGCGTTACCGGCCGTGGGAGCAGCGCATGTGCCTGGTGCCAGATTCGGATTTCTTTGCGGCGATCCGTTCCGGTCGTGCGAGCGTGGTGACCGATACGATCGACACGTTCACGGAACGCGGGATTCGCCTGAGGTCAGGTAAAGAACTCGAAGCCGACATCATCGTTACAGCGACCGGGCTGATGATGCAGGCCTTCGGCGGAACAGAGCTGGCGGTGGATGGCGTTCCGGTGGACGCATCGAACGTTCTGGCGTACAAGGGTGTGATGATGTCCGGTGTGCCGAATTTCGCCAGCGTGTTCGGCTATATCAATGCATCGTGGACGCTGAAGGCCGACCTGATCTGCAACTACGTTTGCCGGCTGCTCAACTTCATGGACCGGAAAGGAGCGCGTCAGGTTACGCCCACACCGCGCGGCGAATCCGCTGTGACTGGGTTCGTGGAGAACTTTACACCTAACTACATTCAACGTGCTCTTGCCAACTGGCCCAAGCAGGGTTCGCGCGCGCCATGGCGCGT
>DATAEJ010000121.1:0-4073 GCA_036258095.1 Candidatus Angelobacter sp.
GAAAAAAGCAAAATTAGAAATCAGCCTCCCTGCTAAAGACGACGGCGTGCGAAAAAGCTGAAAGTCTGTTTTCGGATGGGAGGTTGAGAGCCGGGAAGTCACCACAGCGGATTCGTCCTTCGGCGAAGGGGATCAGGAAGAATGGAGCCTGGGCGAAAAAATAGAAGGTAGAATTAAGAAGGAAGAGAGGATGAGTGGGCAGGAGAACCAGAATGGCGAGCGCGGCACGATCGCGATGGTGGTAAAGGACCGGAAAGGCCGGTGGGATACATTGGTTGACCGCGGTAGAGTCGTAGGAATACGATTGCCCCGCGCAGTCCCAGGCCATGTTTCGTCGACGTTTCTCTGCCGTGATGGTTTTCGCCACGTTGACGCTGGTCTATTTCGTGGCGGGTAAGCTGGGACTAAAGTTAGCGTTCCTGCAGGCGAGTGCTTCACCGGTGTGGCCTCCGGCAGGAATAGCCCTGGGCGCATTGCTCGTGCTTGGCTACCGAACGTGGCCAGCCATTTTTGTCGGCGCGTTTCTTGTCAACATAAGCACGACAGGCAACATCCCGACCTCAGTGGCCATCGGTGCCGGGAATACCCTGGAAGCAATTTGCGGAGCGTGGCTGGTAAATCGCTTTGCCGGCGGAATGCGCGTATTTGATCATTCACAAAATGTTTTCAAGTTCGGCTTCGCGGCCGTGACGAGCACTGTCATTAGTCCGACAATCGGCGTGACGAGTCTGGCGCTGGCAGGTTTCGCCGATTGGGCCAGGTACGGTGCGGTGTGGGTGACGTGGTGGCTGGGAGATGCAACGGGCGATCTCATCTTCGCGCCGGTTGTGATTCTTTGGGCGATAGCGCCGCCCCCGCGATGGAGTAGCAAAAAGGCGTTGGAAGTAGGATTGCTTCTCCTTTTGCTTGTGGCGCTGGGCGAAGCCGTATTTGGCGGATGGTTTCGGGTCAACGCGACTCACTATCCGATCGCATTCATCTGTGGTCCGGTGGTGATCTGGATGGCGTTTCGCTTGTCGCAGCGAGAAACCGCGACCGGGATTTTCATCGTCTCGGCGATCGCGATCTGGGGCACGTTGCAAAACTTCGGGCCATTTGTGATGGAGACCCAGAATCAATCGCTGCTGATTCTGCAAAGTTCTACGGCGGTGCTGACAATCACGGCGATGGCGCTGGCAGCAGGCATGGCCGAGCGACGCGAAGCGGAGGCAACTTTGGAGAACCAAAAATCGTTAGTGGAATCAGCGAACCGGACCAAGGACAAGTTTCTCGCCATGCTTTCGCATGAACTACGCACGCCGCTGACGCCGGTGGTGTTAGCGCTGGAGACATTGCAAAAGCAATGGCCACAGAATGAGGAAGCGCGTTCGACGCTGGAAATGATTCGGCGCAACATCGCTGTCGAAAGCCATTTGATCGACGATCTGCTGGATCTGACGCGGATTAGCAAGGGAAAGTTGGAACTAAGCCTGGCAATCCTCGATGCTCACGTGCAAGTCTGCAACGTGGTGGAGATGTGCCGGGCGGAGGCAGAAGCAAAAAAAATCCGGCTTCAGGTAAACCTACGTGCGACCGATCATCATATCGCTGCCGACGAAGCCAGGTTTCAACAGATTATTTGGAACCTGCTCAAGAACGCTTTCAAGTTTAGCGGGCAAGCGGGCAAAGTAATGATTTCGGCAACCAACGAATCGCCGCAGCAGCTAACGATTAGTGTGCAAGACGAGGGTATTGGAATTGCGCCCGATGTAATCGAAAGAATTTTCGATCCGTTTGAACAGGGCGAACGTTCTTTGAAAGAACGTTTTGGCGGCCTGGGCTTGGGGCTGGCGATTTGTAAATCGCTCACGCAAGCCCATGGCGCTTCTCTTATTGCCAAAAGTGATGGCATCAACCGAGGGGCAACCTTTTCTTTAACGATAAGGACCGTCTCGATGGCGCAAAACGCTGCGGGTTCCAAAAGACAACCACAACTTTCAGCGCGCACTTTTCGGATTCTGCTGGTCGATGATCACGCGGACACGTGCGCGGTCCTACAAAAATTACTGGAGGCGCACGGGCACAAAGTGACAGCTACCCATGACATGCACTCGGCACTCGACACGGCTGAGAGGGACCACTTCGACTTAATAATCAGCGATGTCGGATTGCCTGACGGCAACGGAACGGAACTGATGAAACGATTGCGCGTTGCTTCGCGCATCCGTGGGATCGCAATCAGCGGCTTCGGGAGCAATGCAGATAGGGAGAAGAGCCTCGCGGCCGGTTTCTCCGAACATTTGGTGAAGCCAATCACGATGGAGAGACTCGAAGTGGCAATCCAGACGGTGTTGACGAGTTAGAGAGAAGACGGCAGTGGGTGCCCCGCGGCAGCGGGTTAACTGCATGGCGAAACTTTAGTGAACAGCGTCAGCGGGCGGCTTGGCGAGATCGCCCACAGGTGTTTGCGCGCGCGTGGCAGCGGTGAAACATGCAAGGACAGTGAGAAGGAAGGAGCAAGGATTGAGAAGTGAAGTCATACGAGCGGGTCAGAAAAATGAAGGCTTACGACGCTAAATAGGGAAAGCGGATAGCGCCATGGAAACCAATTAAGAGCTAAGAATTAAGAAAGCAAAAAGGAAGAAGTAAAAGACGGAGCCGTCCGGATGTGAGCGATCGCACGAATTCTTCTTAGGCGGTCATGTCGCGTAGAAGGCGTTTGCCTTACGTGGCTTGGAGAAATTACAGAAAACGCCTGAATAAATCGCGGAGGTACAACGACCAAATATACATATGAAGAGGTTTACCAGTTTACTGATAGGCTGTTCGATGGCGCTCGCTGGAGTCGCCATGGCGCAACAGCCCAATGAGGAAGCATCACCAGGAAAGAAGAAACAGCAGGGTGCCGAACACACGCAACCAGCCCACCAACAGCCCCCCGCTAATGCCGCCCGGCCGCACGCGACGCCTGTTAAGGGGCACGCAGCGACAAACGAACCGGGCACAGCAAAGGGGCACAAGGCCCATCAAGAATCTGCCACCGTGCAGCAAACGAATGGTTCCGGTCAACCGGCAGCCAGTGCGACGCCTAGTGGGGAAATCCATAAGAAAGGGATGACGGAACATGCAGCGAAAACATCTCCTGCCCCGGCAGCCGCAGCAGCTGCTCGCGCGAGTGCTACTCCGGCTGTGTCGACAGCCACCCAGCAAAAAGGACAGGCTAACGTAGCGGCACAAAAGGGACAAGCTAACGTAGCGGCAGGGGCGAAAAAGAAGCCCGATCAGCAACAAGTGCAGCAGATCAAGGCGCAGCACGCGAATTTTCGTGCGCAGCCAAAGCCGCAACAGGTTCCGGCCGTCACCTACAACCAGAATTACCGGATTCAAGGAAGCGAAAGCTGGCAGGGTCCACAGTACGAAGTATTCCGCGCCTATCGCCCGGAATGGCATGACGAGGGTTGGTATCGCTCGCGCTACCCCCGGGTGGAGTTGATCGGTGGCGGTTACTATTACTGGAACAGCGGCTACTGGTATCCGGCGTGGGGTTACAGCCCTTCGGCCCAATATTATGTCTACGATGGTCCGATCTATGTCGGGCATCGAGCTGAGCCGCCGGATCAAGTGATCGCGGATGTGCAAGCTGAGCTTCAGCAGATGGGTTACTACAGGGGTGAAGTGGATGGATTGCTCGGGCCATTGACCCGGGAGGCGCTCACCGCCTACCAGGCCGACCAAGGGCTCGCCACTACGGCCGCGATCGATGAACCAACACTCGATTCACTCGGGATGTCCTAAAACGAAAAGCTGAAACTATTAACGAGAAGCCGCCGTGGCAGGAATGCCTCGGCGGCTTTTCTGCTTTGCAGCGCAACGCACTGCGTTATTGCTATCAGACGCAGCGAAGAGCGTGAAGGCAGGCTCGGGAGATGAGAGAAGTCGCGACTTCTGAAGTTCCGCAGTCCAGATCAGTCCGAATGTGTGCCGCAGCTTCCGACTGACGGCCCAGTCGATCCTCCGCGGACGAGAACACTGTAACCGCCGGAGATGAGACGGTGCACGGCTTCACTCGTTTTCGGGTCAACCCGGATCGGCTC
>DATAEJ010000122.1:0-16689 GCA_036258095.1 Candidatus Angelobacter sp.
GGCCGCGATCGGAAACTCCGGGGTAAAGATCAACCCCGAGCGGATCAATATCTACCTGGGCGAGCAGCAGATCTGCCGGCACGGTGCTGCGTGCAACTTTGATCGTGATCGCGCCCACGAATATATGTCCGAGCCTGCGTACGAGATCCGCGTGACGCTCGGCGCGGGAGAAGCCGGCCTCGATGTCATTTCCTCGGACCTCACGGAGGAGTATGTTCGATTCAATGCGGAGTACAGCACGTAGACGCTGCCTTTGGTACTTGGCCATTGGCCCTTGGCTTTGTGTCGGTACTCCGCACTTTCTCTGCGCGTGCGATCGCTATTCCCACGCTCCAAGCAACCGCCTCACCACCACCATCTGTCCGAGGTGATATGAGTTGTGGTCGGCCAGCATGAGCAGTTTGCGAAGGATGGTCTGGCCCTCCGCGTGAGCCAGCTCAGTTACGAGGTTGACCGCCGGATCGTTCACCATGGCCATGAGCGCCTTGAACTCGGCGCGGAATCCGTCAACACTTTGATTCCAGGCCTTCTCATCCGGCGGTGCGGGTTTTTCCGGCCAGTAGCCCGCGGGGAACTCCGGTGATAAATGCTTTGGATTGCGGATGTACTCGAGGACGTCCCACTGCGTGATCCGAAGGTGCTCGAGCAACTGCCAGGGAGAATGCTGCGCATTCTTTGGCGTTTTACCACGAAGCGCAGCGGGCAAGTCTTTGATCACGCTTTCAAAGTCCTGGTGAGCTCCATCGCCATTGAGCGACCAACGCACGTGTTCACGAAGCGCGTTCTCCAAGTAGGCGGAATCAGGCGTTGCAGGAGCCATCTGTTTAGCGTTTCCGGCGGGCATGAAATTCTCCTTCCAGTTTCCAGGTATTGCCATCAGGGTTGAGGGATTCACCGGTCCAGCGGAACGAGTCCGGCGTGATCTGGCTGAAGATCCAGCGGATCGGCGTGCCGTCAGGGTGTGTTCCGATCTGCACGATCTCAAGGCCTACACGCCGGCCAACGAGGCGGCTGTGATATCCGGTGACCGGATTGACCCAGGTAACGCGCCAGGTTTGGGAAGCAGCATCCCAAACGCGCAGCGTGGTGCCATAGGTGTTCAGCGCGCGATCCAAATTCCCTGAACGGAATGGCCTCGCGGGCATAATCCAGACGTCCTGCACCGCGCGACCTTCCAGGATCCACCCAAAATGAGCTTCGGCTTTAAATCGCCGATCGCGAACGTCTGTCCAGTAATGCGCAACATCCATATCCCAGCTGCCCACCAGCCAACCGTAAAGGTCATGCTCTTCCGGAATCTCCGGCGACCTTCCCGTTGCGATCAAGGCTGAAAGGAGTCCGGCGGTGATTACTTCCTGTGCTGCGGGAGCTGCAAATGTTTCCATCGGAAATCCTCTTGAGATCATCAATAGCCCAAACCTGAAAATCGGCATTCATCGGGAATGCCGGTTTCGGTTATGCTGAAACCGTTATAGGGGCCAGCCTGGGAGTCATTCTTGGCAAAAATTGCGGTGGAATTGGCGGGAGCGGTGGCTCAGCGGCAAAAGGCCGGCTTCCCCGGCAGAACCATGCCACGCTTGCTTGCCGCAGGCCCTGGATGGACCGTGCAGGATGTGATCTGCACCTGTGGACCCGGCGACCGCCCGTTCGAGGAGAGTCATTCGGGTTTTTCGGTCGCGATCGTGGCGGCCGGGACCTTTCAATACAAGTCGTCAGCGGGTGGCGGCAGATCTCGCCGGGAACTGATGACGCCGGGTGCAATCCTGCTGGGCAGTCCCGGCCAGTGCTTTGAATGTGGACACGAGCACGGCTATGGCGACCGCTGCATCTCGTTCTGGTTTGATTCGCCGTATTTCTCGCACATTACCGGAGTCGATACGCACTTCAACACGCTCGGTCTGCCGCCGTTGAAAGACTTCTCCGCCGTGGTGGCCGCTGCCTTGGCGAGCTATTCTGATCCCGCAAACGCTGAGTGGGAAGCGCTCGGGGTGAAGCTGGCAGGTAAGGCTGCGCAGCTCTCGGCCCGGCTGGAACACCGTCACGATGAGCTACTGCCGAGTGCCGAGTCACGGATCACCAGGGCACTGCGCCGGGTTGATGGAGATTTACACTCGCCACTCTCTTTGCGCGACCTGGCTGCCGAAGCCAGGCTTAGTCCCTATCACTTCCTGCGGCTGTTTGAGAAGGTCACCGGACTCACCCCTCATCAATTTGTCCGGCGGGCACGACTTCGCAAGGCTGCCACGAGGCTGCTTGAAAGCAGAGAAACGGTTCTGGAGATCGCCCTGGACTCGGGCTTCGCTGATGTTTCTAATTTTAACCGTGCATTCCGGGGCGAGTTCGGTTGCAATCCACGCCTGTTCCGAAGCTTGAGACAGCGATGAGTGCCCATTGATGCCGTAGTACTTACCGAACTCCGGTGCGAAATGGACGTTCCAATTTGGCGCCTCCAGGTTTTCCGAATTAAATAAGAATTAAAGTTATTAATTGGAACCCAAAAAATGTTTGGTTCCGCTATATTTTTTGGTGCGATTTATTGCACATATTTGTTAGACGGGCATTCTTCCGGGGAAAGGCCTGTACTATCGTCGATCGACCGTGCCCCCGGAAAAAGAACCCCGGGCCAGTTCGTCGGCTTGTGAAAGAAAGGACTCGAGTGGCCGACCTTCCCCAAGATGCCCGCTGGTATATCGCCGAGCTTATTGAAGAATTGATTCTGGGTGGAAACGTCCGTAACGTCATCCATCGGAAGACACGGGTGATCTTCGCCGACTCGGCCGAAGACGCCTACGATAAAGCCATCTCGCTCAGCACGGAGCATGAAGTCACGTATCTGAACCAGAAACATGATGCCGGCCAGACCCGCTACTGGGGACTGAACGAACTGGACCTGATTGCCAGTGAGAGAGCCGGAGACACTCCCAGGACTCACTTCCGCCGCTCTGATAGGCTGTCGCCTGAACAGATTTCCGTGCTAATGAGGAGTTGGCAGCCCTCGGCGTTGCCGAGCTAACGGTTCGGCTGCGAAGGCTTCTAAACGCGCCCACAAAGACAGTTAGAGATGCGCTACTCCCGCGTCTCCCTGTTTCCCTTATCGCGACCGCAGGCTAAAAGCTTCCGCTTTTGGTGCCTGTCATGAGCGAATCGAGTGTCTTTTCCGCCTGCTCATGCAAATCGGGCGGCGCGCCATAGAGAACACGGACCGTCTTTCCGCTGCGATCGAACAGGAACATGGTCGGAACGGAAGTGATGTCGCCGAAAGCCTGTGCTGTGGCTGAATCGGTAATGGCCCAGTGCAGATCAGGGCTCGAAAGGAAGTAAGCGTGACGAAATGCAACTCAATCGTTAGGTGAGCGGAGACGAAAGATCCCGCTCAGCTCGGTGGGGCAAACATGATTGCGCCTTGCGGTTTTGTCCCGCCAGGCGCGGGCTCCATGGTGATAGCCCAGCCTTTAGCCTGAATACCGGCGGTATCGAAGCTGTGCATCATCATTCCATCGTTGCGGAAAGTACCCGCCGGAATGGGATCGCCGCCACTCATTGGCAGGAGCCACAATTCGTAGACCTTGTCGTCAGGTGCCGGATGCAATCCGCTGGCAAGCATCAGCACGTGACCTTTCTCCGGCTTGTAAATCGTCCTGATCTGCGGCTGAGAAGGCGCCTTCACCGGAACGAGATTCATTCGCTGCGCCTGGCTGTCGGCGAGCATGGAATAGACTTCGCGGGCAAGCTCGTTCTGCCTCATCGTATCCGAGAGTTGCGCCTGAAGCTTTTCATTTTTGTTGCGCAGGCGAAGGATGTCGCGAAGCATTCCGATGCTGATGACCGCCAGCACCAGCGCCACGCCGATTGGCGCCAGTGAAAGCCATCTTGGCTGACGTCCCAGCACAAAGCGGGAGCGCGGCTCAGCGGCTCGGCGCGGCTCGGCGGCAATCGCTTTCATTAGCCGCTCGCGCGAACGCTGCGGCGGCTGCGGACCTACTGAAGACAGCGCCAGCAGAACAGTATCGGCACGCAGATTTTCGAGCTCACGCCGGCACTCACCACAAGTGCCCAGATGCGCTTGCAATTCGGCGATCTCGCGAGGGTCGTCCAGTGCCTCCATCGCGTAGAGGGCCAGCGAGTCTGCGTATTGTGGGTGATCGTTCATGCAAAAGCCTTCCGCAACGCAAGCAGGCCGGAGCGGATTCGCGTCTTTACCGTGCCCAGCGGCTCGCCGAGTTTGGCGGAAATTTCAGTGTGCGTCATGCCTTCAAAAAATGCCATCTCCAGGGTTTTGCGCTGCTCCTGTGGCAGCTGTGCGAGTACGCCTCGTACCTTGTCGATTGCCATGCGCTCGCCAGCTTCGTCTTCCAGGTTTACTCCTGTCGAGATGGGCAGCTCGTCAATATCTTCTTCCATCGGACGGCGCCGCAGCATGTCAATGGCCCGGTTACGCGCGATTACGGCGAGCCACGGAGCAAGCCGCCCGCGTTCGGCATCAAAGGCCCGCGGATTGCGCCATAGCTGGAGAAAGACCTCCTGCAACAGGTCTTCGGCCGATGCCGTGCTGCCCAGAACGCGAAGGGCCACGCCGTATACGATTCCGGAATAGCGGTCGTAAAGCTCGGCCATGGCACTCTCGTCTCCCGCGTGGATTCGCGCAAGCAGGGCAGCTTCGTCCTGCTGACTTACTTGCATCGGAACGCGCATCGCTACTCTGTCCTTAGGAGTACGTAAAATTCCGGGTGAATGGATTGTTTCTGACGGGGCTGCCCGGGGTCGCCAGTTCTGACCTTGCAATTTAAGATAACAATACCCGTTGGCGCTAGACAATGCCGTCCGGAGCCGGTGGCAGCACAGTGTCACTAAAGGGGGCGGCCTTTTGCCCGAAGCAGCCAATAAGTCGCTGTTGTTGGCTGCAGCTTTCCCGTACACTGCTTCTGCCACTTTGAACAGACCGCAGTCTGAACTGCGGAACTAGAGGAGAGCAACCCGATGAAGAGGTTTCTTGCTGTTGTGGTATTCGCCGCTGTGGTCAGCAGCCTTTCGCTTGCTGACAGCGGCAGCTGGACCGGCTGGATCACAGATGCCAAGTGCGCCCCCAGAGTAAACGCTGAGTGCGCCAAGAAGTGCGCTGATGCCGGCGAAAAAATGGTTTTCGTGAACTCCGACAAGACCGTCATGCAGGTCGCCAATCCTGAAGTTCTGAAGGGTCATGAAGGCCACCACGTTACCGTGAAGGGATCGCTGGATAAGGGGACGCTTACGATCTCGAGCGTCGAGATGGTCAAAGACGACGCCACGAAATAGCGAGCTTACATGTGATTAATGGCCCGCGTCGGGTCATTCGCCGCGGGTCGTTTTCCTTATCGTGCTAAGATTCATTTCAATGTCCCGTTTCCGGTGCCTCTTCCTCAACTTCTTGCTTGCAGCTTGCTGTGGTGCCTTCGCCTCCTCTGGTGAAGTCGAATGGACCGGCTGGATCAGTGATGCCAAATGCGGCGCCAAGATGACCGGCTATTGCGCCAAAGCCTGCATTACCGCGGGTGAGAAACCCGTGTTTGTGACCGATGATAAGAAGGTTGTGCCGATCGCCAATCCCGAACGCACAAAGAACTTTGAAGGCGAGCACGTGGCGGTAAAGGGAAGCCTTGAGAACGGGGTACTGACCATCACGTCCATTGAAACGGCGGTTCGCAAATAGCTAACTGCTGGACCCGCATAATCAGTTTGACTGCCTCCGTGATACCCTTTCCGGCATGAAATTCCGGTCCATCGCAATCTTTTCTGTTGTTCTTTTTCTCTTCAGCGCCTCTGCTCTCGCGCAGAACCCTGATTTCACGGTCAAGCGCGTTGCCGAGGGCATTTATGCCGCCGTGGGAACTGATGGCGGAAAGGCAGGGAGCAACGCGGGGTTCATCATCGGCACGAACGGCGTGGTTGTGGTGGATACGTTTGAAGGCGAGGGTCCGGCGCGCGACCTGCTGGCCGAAATCCGCAAAGTGACCAACCTGCCGATCCGCTTTGTGGTGAACACGCACTACCACCTTGATCACACCGGTGGAAATGCGGTGTTTGCGAAAGAGGGTGCGACCATTCTGGCGCAGCGCAATCTGCGTGGGTGGCTGCGGACGGAAAACCTGAAATTCTTCGGGGCCAACCCCAAGCCCGAGCAGCGCGCCATGGTCGAAAATCTCGTGTTGCCGGACATGGTTTACACCCACGCAGTCGACATTTTCCTCGGCACGCGTACCGTTCAGGTACGCTACATGTCTGGCCACACCGGCGGTGACTCAGTCGTCTCGGTCCCTGACGCCAACGTGGTATTCACCGGAGACTTGATGTGGCAGAAGCACCTTCCCAATCTGATTGACGCGACTACCGATGCCTGGATCAAGACCCTCGATGAAATCCTGGCACATCATCCGACTGCTACTTTTGTCTCCGGTCACGGCGATGTAGCCACTTCACAGGACGTGCGCGACTTCCGCGAGTATCTGACCGCACTTCGTGACGACGTTGCCAAAGCTCAGGCGGCAGGAAAGTCCGGCGACGACCTGATCAATACCGTGGTTCCGCAGCTTGAAGAAAAGTACGGCAAGTGGGGATTCTTTTCATACTTCTCGAAACGGAACGTCCAGCAGACGGGCGCGGAACTGAAGGGCGAGAAGAAGGTCCCTACGCCGGAAAGTTCAGGAAGTTAAGGCGCGGCCAGATTCTGACCTTATGAAAACGATTTTGCCGACCCTCCGGGGACGCTGGGCTATTTTGCTGTTCATTGTGCTGGTCGCGGTTGCAATCACTGCGCTGCTTCCTCCGATTCCGCAGCCGCAGTCATACCATCAATTTACCGACGCACGGACCATGTTCGGTATCCCTCGCGCCCTGGACGTGCTTTCAAATCTGCCGTTTGCCGCCGTTGGGTTGCTTGGCCTTTTTGCCGCGCTGCGAAACCTGCGGGTACAAGCCCCAAGAGCGCAACAGTTGGCGTGGCTCACTCTTTTCGCCGGACTTCTCCTGACGGGTCTTGGTTCCGGCTATTACCATCTTGCGCCCGACAATCAGAGGCTGGTCTGGGACCGGTTGCCTATGACCCTGGCCATGTCCGGCTTCCTCTCTCTGTTGCTGCTGAATCGTGTGCATTCACGGATTGGCTGGGTATTGCCCGCACTGCTTGCACTCGGAGTCGCCACCGTATTGCAGTGGAACTGGAGTGAGGCGAACGGCCGGGGAGATTTGCGCTGGTACCTGCTCTTCCAGGGCCTCGTGATGCTTTCTGGTGTGCTTCTGCTGATTATGTTTCCGGCGATAAGGAACGAACCCACAAGGGCCCTGGTGATTGCGGTGTGCGCAAACATCGCGGCCAAATTATTTGAACTTCTAGACGCGCCGATTTTCGCAACGGGAGGAATAGTCAGCGGTCACACGCTCAAACATTTGAGCGCGGGGCTCGGATTTATACCTGCTCTGCTCTGGCTTTGGAAGCAAAGCTCTTTGGCCGTGAAAAGCAGTGGATCTGTTCCGGCTCAGTTCTAGAGCTTTGCGATGGGGAACAACCGATAGAAATTTTCCGTCGTCTGCTTTCCAATCTCCTCTTTGCTGATCCCGCGTAGCTGGCCGATGGCTT
Source organism: Candidatus Angelobacter sp. (assembly GCA_036258095.1). Classification (GTDB taxonomy): domain Bacteria; phylum Acidobacteriota; class Terriglobia; order Terriglobales; family Acidobacteriaceae; genus Angelobacter. Next base: position 7,610 of record DATAEJ010000122.1, read on the forward strand.
CCGCTGTGTTGACAACAAATGCCGGCTCGTTGCGCTTGCCGCGATATGGTACCGGAGCCAGATAGGGAGAATCGGTCTCGATCAACATGCGATCGAGCGGCACCTGACGGGCCGCTTCGCGGATATTCTCAGCCTTGGGAAAGCTGACATTGCCGGCAAAGGAAATATAGAAACCAAAATCGAGCGCCGCCTGAGCGTGCTTCCATTCACCGGTGAAGCAATGCAGGATTCCGGGCAGACCAGAAAGCGCCCAGTGCTCGCGCACCATTTGCAGGCAGTCGTCCCAGGCGTTCTCACTGTTGTTGCTGGGACGATTGTGGATGATGATGGGCAGCTTCGCAGCGCGAGCGAGCTCCATCTGGCGGCGGAAGACTTCTTTCTGCACGGCGCGCGGAGAGTGATCGTAGAAGTAGTCGAGCCCAATCTCACCCCAGGCGATCAGTTTGCGATGCTGGGCCAGGCGCTCCATTTCATCGTAATCGGCTTGTGTGGCGACACTGGCTTCGTGAGGATGCAACCCTGTGCTGGCGAAGATCCAGTCATGCTTTTCTGCATATTTGAGTGCACAGTCGTACGTGCCCGGACCGGTGCCGCTGCCGATGGCGAGAATCCGCTCGAGTCCAGCATCGTGCGCGCGCTGGAGCATCTCGGCACGATCAGAGTCGAACTTGTGGCCTTCTATGTGAGCGTGGGAATCGATGTACACGAGAAAATCTTACCGCTGATCACACTGATTCAACTGATCAACACAGATCTGAATCTTCATTGAGCGCAGAAAGTTAGATCATTGGCATAGGCAGTGAGTGTGATTTATTTGAGCTTCGCTCCGATCGGCACATCTTCAAGGAAGCTAGCCAGCACCGGCAAGCCCTGATCTCCGACCGACGCGGCCACAATCATGCCGTTCGATTCCAGCCCGCGCAGCTTGCGCGGAGCGAGATTCGCGACAATCACGACCTTGCGTCCGATCAGCTTTTCCGGTTCGTAGGCCAGTGCAATCCCGGCCACCACCTGGCGCACTTCCGTCCCTATGTCGACTTCGAGCCGGAGCAGCTTATCCGCGCCTTTCACGCGTTCTGCATTTTTTACCTGCCCGACGCGCATTTCGACTTTCAGGAAATCGTCAATGCTGATCTTGCTGTCGGCTGGCGCTGAGGCTGGGGGCGCAGTTACAGCCGCGGGTTGCGGGGCCGCGGGAGCCGTGGTTGCAGGTGATTGAGCGGCAGCGCTCGCCGCGGCGGATTCGGTCTGGGGCGCTTGTCCTGTACGCTCTTTTTCCAACGCCCGCTCCTGTTCCATCCTTTGCATCCTTTCGATCGCAGATTTGTCCGCGCGTGGGAATACCGGCTCTACCTTGCCCAACTTGCCTCCAAGCGGTAGCTGGCCCCATTTAAGCTCGGCCAGGTTGAACTTGTCGATGTCGCCCAGCCCGAGCTGGTTCCAGATCTTTGCTGTGGACTCGGGGATTGCAGGGTGGGCGAGGGCCGTAACGATGCGCAGCACTTCGGCTGCGGTGTAGAGAATCGTCGCCAGCCGCGCCTTGTTCTCTTCGCCTTCCTTCTCGGCGACGATCCATGGCTCCTCTTCCACCAGATACTTGTTCACCGAGCCCACCAGAGCCCACGCGCTCTCAAGGGCGCGAGAGAACTGATATGCGTCGAACAGCTCCGAAAATTCGACGATGGTCGCCTGAGCTTGCTCGCGGACAGAGTCGTCAGCGGATTTCTTCGCAACCAGCGGCGATGGGTACGGAATGGAGCCGCCAAAATAACGATTGATCATCGTGAGCGTGCGGCTGGATAAATTGCCCAGATCGTTCGCGAGATCCGAATTGTAGCGCTGAACCACCGCATCAAAGCTGAACGAGCCATCCTGCCCGAACACGATTTCGCGCAGCAGGAAGTAACGGAGCGCATCGTTGCCAAGCACATCAATCACGGTCTCCGCACGCACGATGTTGCCGCGGGACTTGGACATTTTGCTCTCTTCAAAGAGGAGCCAGCCGTGCGCGATCACAGCTTTGGGCAGGGGCAGTTCGGCGGCCATCAGAAACGCGGGCCAGTACACGCAGTGGAAACGGATGATCTCCTTGCCGATCATGTGCACGTCGGCCGGCCAGTAGCGCTCGAATTTCTGCTGCTCGTCCTTATCTTTCGAACCGAAGCCCACCGCGGTGGCGTAGTTGCTGAGCGCGTCCAGCCACACATAGATCACGTGCTTTGGGTCGCCCGGAACCGGAATGCCCCATTTGAAGGTGCTGCGGCTGATTGAGAGGTCACGCAAGCCGCCCTTGACGAAGGCGATCACCTCATTGCGGCGCGTCTCCGGCCGTATGAAGTCAGGCTTCTGCTGGTAGTGCTTGAGCAACTGTTCGGCCATCGCCGACAGCTTGAAGTAGTAATTCTCCTCGCTCACTGTTTCGGTGATACGGCCACAGTCGGGACACGGATCGCCGGGCTTGGCGCTGTCAACGTAGGCTTCGTCATAGACGCAGTATTGTCCTGTGTATGTGCCCTTATAGATGAAGCCCTTTTCCTGCAGGCGTTTCCATAGCTCCTGTACGCCCTGCTTATGGCGGGGCTCAGTGGTTCGGATGAAATCGCTGTAAGAGATATTCATCCGGTCAAAGAGCCTGCGGAACTCAGCGGCGACCTGGTCAGCAAACTTCTGCGGCGTGGTGGCAGCGGCGGTGGCAGAGCGCTCAATCTTCTGGCCGTGCTCGTCAGTGCCGGTGAGGAAATATGTGTCGTAGCCAAGCAGGCGCTTGCGCCGCGCCACGGCGTCACACACCAGTGTGGTGTAAGCGTGGCCAATGTGCGGCCGCGCATTCACGTAATAAATGGGCGTTGTTATGTAAAACTTTTTGCCCTTATCCATTCTTCTCTTCCAGGTAAATCTTAATGGCTTCCTGCATTACCAGTTTGAGTGGCACCCGGTTTTCTTCGGCGATGCGGCGGCAATCCTCGTACTCGGGAGCATAGTTGCTGATGCTGCCATTGAGGTTGGCCAGCTTTATCCGAACCTTGCCCCAGCGTGTGGCCACCTCAACATGGCGGCGCGCCAGCACGGCACGACTCTCCTGCCGCATGCGCACGCCGAGCGTCGTGGTCTCAACAAAGATGAGCTTCGTCAGCTTCTGCCTGTCTTCCGACCGGCACAGCACCGTAAGAAGCATTCCGGGACGGTTCTTCTTCATCTGCACTGCGGTGCCGAAAACATCAAGTGCGCCTTCTGCCAGCACGCGATCTATCACGTAGCCAAAGACCTGTGGCGTCATGTCATCTACGTTGGCTTCCAGAATGGCAATCTCTTCGCTGGAGTAGGCTGGTTTGGCTTCTGATGCGTGGTCTTCTACGGTTTCGCCAATTGTCAGCCGCAGCACGTTGGGATGGCCTTTGAAGTCGCGCGACCCAGCTCCGTAGCCGGTCTTGTGCGGCTTCATGGCAGGGAAGTGTGCGAAACGCGATACCAAAACGCTTGCGATGGCCGCGCCAGTAGGTGTGACCAGTTCTTTCTGGATCTCGCCGGAGTAGATCGGAGCATGCTTGAGCAGTTCGAGCGTGGCCGGAGCGGGAATCGGAAATGCGCCATGCGCACAAACCACCGTTCCACCGCCGACGTTCAACGGCGAGCAGACAAATTCATCCACGCCAAGAGCTTCAGAACCAACGGCGGCGCAGGTGATGTCCACGATCGCGTCGATCGCCCCGACTTCATGGAAATGGATCTCCTCGATCTCCGAGTTGTGGACCTTTGCTTCAGCTGCGCCCAGCGCTTCAAAAATTTGGATCGCCTTCTGCTGCGCTGCGGGGCTGATTCTGGCGTTCAGGATGATTTCGCGAATCTCCTTTAGGCCGCGATGAGTGTGCGAATGGCTGTACGAGTGCTCGTGGCCATGATCGTGCCCATGTGAATGGCTATGGCTGTGATCGCCGTGAGAATGGGCGTGGCTTTCGTGTGCGTGCGAATGTTCGTGGTTGTGCGAATCACCATGATCGTGTGAGTGCTCGTGGGCATGGGACTGCTGTCCGCTCTGCTGCTTCGCCCAGAACTCTTCGCGCGGCAGCTCTTTTTCGCCGGCGGCGATCACGTCTACTTTGGTCGCGCTTATGCCGCTGCGGTCGACGCGAGATATTTCCACCCGCGCGTCCACTCCTAGCGCTTCCACCGTCTTCATTAGGATTTCGGGCGCAACTCCGGCATCGATAAGGGCGCCCAGAAACATGTCGCCACTGATCCCGGAGAAGCACTCAAGGTAAGCGATACGCATAGCAGACTGAACAGCCATCATAGGTTTAGCTTGGCAGCTCCGTCAAACCGGGGAGGGATCGCCCAGTTTGCTATAATCGCCTTTTTCGTCAGTAACTTACCTTCAACTCTCAACTCCGACACATTACCTCTTAAAGGCGAAAACTTTGTATCTGGAATTAGAGCAGCGGCTTATCCGGCAGGTAAACGAGTTGCTTCAGCGGCAGTACGGGGTGGAACTGCCCCGCATTGTGGTGGACCAACCACCCAACGTCGGACTCGGGGAGTATGCACTGCCGCTCAGCTTTGAATTGGCCAAAAAGCTGAGGAAGGCGCCGCGGCAAATTGCACAAGACATCGTCGCCGGTTTGGGTGAAGTGCCCGGATTCTCCAAGTTTGAAGTCGCTGGAGCGGGTTACATCAACGCCAGAGTGGATCGGGCAGAGGCGGCGCGGCTTTTGCTGAGTGCGTCAACGTCGCATCAGTCCGAGCCTTCGGGGTCGGCGGAGAAGATTCTGGTCGAGCACACCAGCATCAATCCGAACAAGGCGGCGCATATCGGGCATCTGCGGAATTCGATCCTCGGTGACACGTTCGTCCGGCTCCTTCGGGCGTCGGGCGCGCACGTCGATATCCAGAACTACATCGACAACACCGGCGTCCAGGTGGCGGACGTGGTGGTGGGCTTCCTTCATCTCGAAAAGAAATCGGAAACGGATGTCCAGAAGCTGATCGAGAACCCCGGTTCGCGGCCGTTCGACTACTACTGCTGGGACCTCTATGCGCGCGTCTCGCAGTGGTATGAAGAAGACAAGGAGCACACGAAAGTTCGACTGCAAACGCTTCACGACATTGAACGTGGCGGCAACGAAGCAGCGCGGATTGGCAAGCTGATCTCGAACGCCATCATTCTCCGGCATCTAGAGACGATGCAGCGGCTCGGCATCATCTATGACTTCCTGCCGCAGGAGAGCGAGATCCTTCATCTCCATTTCTGGGACTTGGCTTTTGAGCAGATGAAGCAAAAGGGCGTGCTCTACTTCGAAACCGAAGGCAAGAATAAAGGTTGCTGGGTGATGAAGCGCGCCGGAACCAAGGCCAAAGAGGATGAAGCCGCGGAAGGCCCCGATGAAGACGCGAAGGTCATCGTTCGCTCCAACAACACGGTGACGTACGTGGGCAAGGACATTGCCTATCACCTGTGGAAGTTTGGGCTTCTGGGAAAAGACTTCGGATATTGCAGGTTCTACCGCTATCCCGACGGGCATGAGGTCTGGATTTCGACAGAATCCGGTGAAGCCGATCATCCGCACTTTGGTGGTGTGCACGCGATCTATAACGTGATCGATTCGCGCCAGAGTGATCCGCAGAACAATGTCATTGAAGCCATCCGCGGGTTGGGCTACGCCGAGCAGGCCGACAATTATCATCACTTCTCGTACGAGATGGTGGCGCTAACGCCGCGCTGTGCGCTGGAACTTGGCTACGACGTTTCGGAAGACGATCGCAAGAAGTCCTATATAGAGGTCTCAGGACGCAAAGGGTTCGGCGTGAAGGCGGACGACCTGCTGGATGCGCTGATCACTGCGGCAAAGAAAGAAGTGGATACGCGTCACCCAGAGATGAGCGATGCTGAGCGTCAGAAGATTGCGGAGCAGATTGCGATCGGCGCGCTGCGCTACTTCATGCTCAAATTCACCAAACAGTCAGTCATTGCATTCGATTTCAGCGATGCCCTGAGCTTTGAAGGGGAAACCGGCCCGTACGCGCAATACGCCATTGTTCGCGCGACCAATATCTTCCGCAAAGCTGGTCTAAGCGCTGAAGAAATTCTGGCCGGCGAAATTGATTGGCGATTCTTGGAAGCTGACGACCTCTGGGAGCTCTGGTTGCGCAGCGGACAGCTCACCAGCATGGTACGGCAGTGCATCGCCACAACCGAACCTGCACATGCTGCCAAGTATGCATTTCAACTGGCGCAGATGTTCAACAACTTCTATCACAAGCATCACATCCTGACGGAAGCGGACGAGGCGCGTAAACGCTTTCTGCTGGCTACAGCCGCAGTCGTAAGGCGGACGTTGATTGAGACTCTGGCAATGATGGGCATTGAAGCGCCTCCGGTGATGTGAGATTTGCCAGACGTAATGTGCTGAACACAGAGTGAGGGCAGGCTCTTGAACATTGGACAGGTGGTGAGCGCTTTGGCTTTGGTCGTAGTAACGGTGCTTCCGACGCGTGCTCAGAAGATGCAATCGCATCCCGTACCCGAATACGGATTCAAGGTGTTGCATGTATACCCGCATGATCCGCAGGCATTCACACAGGGACTCGTGTACCACAAGGGCTTCTTCTATGAAGGAACCGGAATCAAAGGCAAGTCATCACTGCGTAAAGTGAAGCTTGAGACCGGTGAAGTGGTGCAGCGTTTCGACATCTCGCCCAGTTACTTTGGCGAAGGAATTGCCATTCTGGGCAACCGCATCATTCAGCTCACCTGGACTTCGCACAAGGCGTTTGTCTACAACCTGAGCGACTTTCAGATCATTGGTCAGTTTCCCTATGAAGGTGAAGGCTGGGGCCTCGCCAGCGACGGCACTGATCTTTACCTCAGCGACGGTAGCGCGCAAATCCGCGTGCTCGATGGCAAGACATACAAAGAGAAGCGTCGCATCACGGTTCACGAAGGCGAAACGCCGGTCACCGAACTCAATGAACTCGAAATCGTGAACGGGCAAATCTTTGCCAATATCTGGCACTCTGACCGAATTGCCCGCATTTCACCGAAGACCGGACAGGTAGTCGGCTGGATCAATCTCAGTGGCCTGCTCAGCCCGATGTACAAGCTCGACAAAGAAGCGGTGTTGAACGGTATCGCGTGGGACGCTGCAGGAAAGCGGCTGTTTGTGACCGGCAAGCTATGGCCGCAGATTTTTGAAATTCAACTGATGCGCAAGACCATGGAGCGATAACGCCCGCCGCACACCAAGCAGCATTTCACCTGCGTTCATCTTCGGCGAGCTGCTTTTCATTTTGGCGATGTTTGGCGATTTTGATTTCTGGATTGCCTAGAATCCCGGCGGCCTCTCCCCTACCACGTTGAACGCGCGCTCCAACGCCAGCCCCGCGCGGCCGAGCGTGCCTTCTTCAAAAAGCCGACCGATTAACGTGATCCCATGCGGCACGCGCCTTGGTGGCGAGAACTTCGGCAGCGGATGAGCCGGATCGGGCGCCCAGTCACTACGCGCTTCCGCAACTTCCACGAAGCCGGCCCGCATGGTCAACGAGGGCTGTCCGGTGAAGTTGGTGATAGTCAGCATCTCGTCGCGCAGTGAGGGGACAAGTAGCAGGTCAACCTGCGAGAAGACGCGCGCCATTTCTTGGGCGACTTTGCGGCGCAGGCGATCGCTCTGCACGAAGTCAACTGCGGAGAGGAATCGCGCCTGGCGGAACAGGTTGGGCCACGCATCGGGAACCTGGGCTTTCAGTTCGTCGACTTTCCGGCTGAGCGTGAGCTCTTCGAACGCGGCCGCAGCTTCGGCGAACAGGATGAGTTGCATGGAGTCGTAAGGCCAATCCGGAATCGAGACCTCCACCGGCATCATGCCGACTTTTTTTACAGTCTCAAGCGCCGCGCGATCGACATCGGTCGCTGGAGCTTCCTTCATCCATGCAGGGAAATAGCCTACACGCAGGCCTTTGACCGAAGCGTTCGCGTCGTAGTCGAGCTTGCTTTGGACCGATTGCAGATCGCCGGGATCGGGGCCGGTGATGGCATGCAGGACGAGCAGCGTATCTTCCACACTGCGCGTCATTGGACCGAGCTTGTCGAGCGACCAGCAGAGCGTCATGGCTCCGGTGCGTGGAACACGGCCGTAAGTCGGGCGCAGGCCAGTCACGCCGCAGCGCATGCTGGGGCTCACGATGCTTCCTCCAGTCTCGCTGCCAATGGAGAAGCCGACCAAACCCGCTGCAGTCGAGGCACCGGGTCCGGCACTCGAGCCCGAAGCTCCTTCTTCCAGCAGCCACGGATTCATCGTCTGTCCGCCAAACCAGATGTCATTGAGCGCCAGCGCGCCGAGGCTGAGCTTGGCGATCAGCACCGCGCCCGCAGTGCGCAGCCGCCGGACCACCGCGGCATCTTCTTTCGGTATGCGGTTGCGATAAGGCTCGGCGCCGTAGGTGGTGGGAATGCCTGCAGTGTCGAGCAGGTCTTTTCCGCCCCAGGGAATGCCGTGCAGTGGGCCGCGGTACCTCCCCGCGGCGATCGCCTCATCCGCCTGCTTTGCCTGCTTCATGGCAACGTCGCTGGTCAGGGTGATAATGCAGCGCAGTTTGGGATCGAAGCGCTTGATGCGGTCCAGATAAATTTCCGTGAGGCGTGTCGATGTAAGCTGGCGTTTCTGTATCCATTGCGAAAGCTTCGTAACTGGAGCGTAAGCAATGTCTTCTTCTTTCGTGGGCAACGGGCCGGGATCGGTCTTGGTCCAGCTGAAATAATCGCGCTGTGGGCCGGCTTTCTGTCCCGGCAGTACCGGATTCCATGTGGAATAAGGTGCCACCGTCGATTCGATCTCCACCTTGTGTGGTCCGGTGCGGCGCTCATAAAGCGGGGCCATCGACATGCGCCAGTTGCCGGCAGCCTGCGCGCGCTCGGCAGCGGTGAGTTCGATCTGCACAAGCTTTTCCGCATCCCCGAATGTGGCAGTAGAAACTTCAGGGCCAACCGCGGGCGCTGTTCCGAATGCCGGAGGCGCGCCCGGCGGAGGCTCAGGCGGTTTCTGCTCAGTGGGCTTCTGCGCTTCAAGATTGGCGGCCATTGCCGCTCCTAT
>DATAEJ010000123.1:0-2393 GCA_036258095.1 Candidatus Angelobacter sp.
CCAAATGGGCCTTGGGCCATGTACTCAAGTACAGGTACTATAGAACCCACTCGACCCTCTCCAAGAGGCGCTGACGGAGCGCCCAGATGTAAGGAGCAAGTCAATGCAGAATCGAATAGTTTTCAGGACGCGCGTGGTCCTTCCGGTTACGCTCATCCTTAAGAACGGCAGTCAGAAGCAAGTGGCCCACACGCTGGACGTCACCTCTGATTCGGCCCGCATTGGCGGCCTCTATTTGCCCGTGAAACCCGGCGAGACAATCGAGGTTCAGCGCGGCATATCGCGCGCCAAGTTTTTTGTGTTCTGGGTAGGAGCACCCGGCAGCATGATGGCCGGACAGATCGGCACCCGGACCGTGCTTGATGTGAAGAGTATCTGGGGAGTCGAGCTGCCGCCGGACAAGCCAGACCCGATCAGGGACGTACAGCGACTGCGCAGTGGGCTGCCTCTTGTTCAGTGCGCCGGCAGCGATGCTCAGATGCGAGAGATGCAGGCTACAGCCAGCATTCGCGCCGACGGCTTTGGTCACACTGTTTTTGCCCAGGTGCTGGAGCTTTCGCCGGCGTGTGTGATCGTGGAAACCACGGCTGTCCTGCCCGTGAGCACGCAAGTAGTTGTCAAACTCAACTTAGGCCACCAGTCATTTGAAGTTCCCGGCACGGTCCAGGTGAGCGATCCCGATTGGGGCATGGGAGTGCAGTTCCATTCACTTTCTTTTTCGACACAGGAGAAGATTACACAGGCCCGGAAAGCCCTTGAGCAGACAGGCCAGCCCGGCCTGGTGGTCGCGGAACACAAACCGAAGGTCGCCGACCGCGGACTATATTGGTAGTCGGCAAGCGCACCTATCTAACAAACGATTAAGGACTGCGCATTACGGCGGGAGACTCTGGATTCTGTGCCTTCCACCGCAATCCTGCCGCTGCCCATCTTTCTCAGCAACTCTCGCCTATGTTTGTGCTACTATCGCGCCAATAGTGCAAATGGCCCCGGTAATATGCGCGCCGGTATAACGGCAAGTCGCACACACGCAGCGTCGAATGACGGAACCGACTTCACTGCAGCGTGCAGCGAGCCTGCCACCCAGGTATCTGAAAACGTGATCGACGTCGTCTTTTTCGGGTTCAGCTTCCAGTCACCGATTCGCAGGTCTCCGGTCAAGTCAATGCACTCGCGTTAAACCTCCGTCACAACCGGGTTAAAGCTCATTATTTTCGTAGTTCGTGGTCCGCGCGCGAGCGCCGCTTACTTCGCAGCGTGACGGGTCGGGGCAAAGGCTCAGCTCTAAACAGAAACGCCACGCTGGAGGCCCGTGTGCTCGGGCAAACACTGGGACATTACGTGATTGAGGCGCAACTCGGCGCCGGTGGAATGGGCGTCGTCTACAAGGCCCACGACACCGAACTCGACCGCGCGGTAGCGCTGAAGGTCATTCCTCCTGAGATTCTCAATTCCACCCTGGAAGAAGCTTTTCGCCGGGAGGCCCGGCTCGCCTCGTCATTGAACCATCCGGCCATCGTCACCATCTACGATGTCGTTCACGAGAACGGCATGGCTGGAATCGTAATGGAGTATCTGGCAGGCCAGACGCTGAATAACCTCATCCCTGAGCAAGGATTTGAGATCGACAAAGCCATAGAGCTGGCGGTGCAGATCGCCGAAGGTGTGGCTGCGGCACACGCGGCAGGCATAGTGCATCGCGACCTCAAACCTGGCAATGTGCTGATCACCGGCGGCGGCCGCGCCAAGATTCTGGATTTTGGGCTCGCCAAACTGGTAGAGAAACCGACTGACGCCGCGACAAGAACTCTAAGCATCTTCGGTGACAAAGTTGTCGGAACCATTGCCTACATGGCGCCAGAGCAGGCCCGGGCCGAAACGGTGGACCACCGTGCAGATATATTTTCCTTCGGCGTGATCCTGAACCAGATGCTCACCGGCCAACTTCCATTCCATGCGCCGAACCCTGTCGCGTTGATCCGAGCCATTCAGGATTCGCAGCCCACTCCCGCTCGCCATCTGCGGCCGGAGATTCCGGAGAGATTTGAAGCGATCGTTCTCCACACTCTGGAGAAGAAACCGGCAGACCGCTTCCAAAGCATGACACAGGTAATTGCCGCGCTCACCGGCTCGGCTGGATCTGGTATCGGCGTGCGACCGGCAGCCCTGCAGCCGAAAACAACGGCTTTCGAACCGACGCGCGTAGATGCGCCACGAGCAACAGCTGCGGTTCCGCCGGTGATCGGAACAGAACGAACCTCGATTGCTGTTCTCCGCTTCCGGGCTGTGGGAGCGTCTCCGGATGATGCCTTCCTCGCGGAGGGGCTTGCTTCGGAAGTAATTCATGCCCTGACTGGCGTGCCGGGACTCCGCGTGGCGCCGCAGCGCGCCTC
>DATAEJ010000124.1:0-17883 GCA_036258095.1 Candidatus Angelobacter sp.
TGGCGTGGCGTTGCCGTTCCTGGCGGCGTAGCGCGCGACATCAATCCGGCAGCGGCCGAAGCGCTTCACCAGGCAGTCACTCAGGCGGCTGACGAATTCGCGAAAATGGCGAGCATTATTATCGAGCGGCCATCGGTGCAGAGCCGGTTTGAAACCGCGGGCGTATTGAGACGCCAGGTCGCGGCGGATCTTGGAGTTGTCGGCATTGTGGCCAGAGCCAGCGACGTGGATTTGGATGTGCGGCGCGATCACCCTTATGGAGCTTACCAAGGGCTTACCTTTGACGTCCCTACATTGCACTACGGCGACGTGCTGGCACGCGCCCGAGTACGGATCGCGGAAACGGCCGTATCGGCGCAGCTGATATTGAATGCACTGGAACAACTGCAACCCGGCCCAATAAGAACAGAGTTCCGCACTGATGTTGCTTTTGAAGGATTCTCCGCAGTGGAGTCGGCGCGAGGTGAGCTGTTGTACTGGGTAAGAGGTGAGAATCGCCGACTGGAACGCTGCTACATCAAGTCGCCCTCATTCCAGAACTGGCCTGCACTGCCGCATGCAGTCGCGGGAAACGTGATTGCGGACTTCCCCCTGATCAACAAGAGCTTCAACTTATCGTACTCGGGATGTGATCGATGATTTTTGATGTGATTCGGCGCAGTTTGCAGGCTCCGCAGCGGCTTATTCCGGCGGAGGAACTGCTGGGCCACGCTGCCGGAAGCCGCATGCCTGAGTTCGATCCCGCGCACTTAACCAGGGAAATAGCGCGCGCCGTTAGCGATGTCTGTCCCACTGCGGCTCTCAAGATCGTGGAAGTGAACGGCCGCCAGCTGTTGCGAATGGACTACGGGGAATGCATTGGGTGCGGCCGGTGCCTGGAAGCCGGCCCACAGGCTGTTTCTGTGGCGAAGAAACTACTGCGCTGCGGCGTTCGGCGGCAGGAACTAGTGCAGCACTTTGATTTTGAGAACCACGCCGAGGTCATTCTTGAGGCGCCCTCCCCGGAAATCGCGAAAGAAGAAATCAGCCGTCTATTGGGGCGGGCCTTGAACGTCCGCCAGCTTGATGCCGGCTCCTGCAACGGCTGTGAGTCTGAAATCACGGCATTGACGAATCCGTACTACGATCTGGAGCGCTTCGGCATACACTTCGTGGCGTCGCCGAAGCACGCCGATATGCTTCTGGTCACCGGGCCGGTAACGCGCAATATGGCAGTTGCAGTAAAGCAAACCTATGAAGCCATGCCCGCTCCCAAACTGGTGGTGGCCGTGGGCGCCTGCGGATGCAGTGGCGGAATCTTTGCGGTGAGCCATGCTGTGGTTGGCCCCGTGGACAAAGTCATTCCTGTTGACGGATATATTCCCGGATGCCCTCCTACTCCGAGCATGCTGATTACAGGAATCCTGCAGGTTCTGCGAAAGCCAAGAGAACTCGCGCCGGATTAAGGCGGGATTGCGCGCGTCGAAACAGGGTCTCCCATAGCAGCGCAGAATCTTCCAGCAACTTTTGCTCATCTATAATTAAACGAGCCTACTTGCGAGATCCATGCCAACAGAGACCATCGCCGTAGCCATGTCGGGCGGTGTGGATTCATCCACCGTCGCGGCCATGCTGCGCGCCGAGGGTCACACAGTAGTTGGGTTGACTATGCAGCTTTGGAACCAGCGGCGGCTTGCCGGTCGCGAGGGCATGCCGGAGCAGGTGCAGGGACGCTGCTGTTCGATCGACGATGTCTATGACGCGCGTCGAGTCGCCGAGGATCTGGGCATTCCCTACTACGTCGTCAACCAGGAAGACCGGTTTGAGCATGACGTGGTGAAGCCGTTCGTGCAGGAGTACCTTTCCGGGCGAACGCCGATTCCCTGCAGCCTCTGCAACAACCACCTCAAATTCGACCAACTGCTGATCACTGCGCGCCAGATCGGCGCGGACCTTTTGGCCACCGGACATTACGCACGTTGCGAGTTTTCGCAGGAGCGTAATCGCTGGTTGCTGCGGCGCGCGGCTGATGAAGCCAAGGACCAGACTTATTTTCTGTTCGGGCTCACGCAGGAGCAGCTGAGCCGCACCCGATTTCCTCTCGGTCACATGACCAAGCCGCAGGTGCGCGAGCTTGCTCGCCAGCGCGGAGTTGTAATCGCGGAGAAGCCGGACTCACAGGAGATCTGCTTTGTTCCCGGTGGCGATTACAAGCGCTTCATTGACGCTTACCTGGCTGAGCAGGGTGAGCAGCTGCCGGATACTTCCGGCGAGCTCGTGACCGCCGATGGACAGGTGCTGGGCCGTCACGAGGGTATCCACAACTTCACCGTAGGCCAGCGCAAGGGCCTGGGCGTTGCCACTGGTTCGCCTCTGTACGTGATCAACATCAATGGCGCGAAGGGACAAGTGATGGTGGGCGGAAATGACGATCTACTTTCACGCAATCTCATGGCTCGCGACCTTAACTGGATTGCAATCGCCGAGCTTACTGAGCCGTTACGGGTACAGGCCAAGATCCGTCATCGTCATCAGCCTGCGGGGGCAACAATCAGGCCAGCCGAGAACGGTGAAGTGCTGGTCACGTTTGATGAGCCGCAGCGCGCCATCACGCCGGGCCAAGCCGTAGTGTTTTACCAGGATGATGTGGTGGTTGGTGGCGGCTGGATCGCCCAGTCGCATCCCTGATCACGGGATGGCAGCCGAAGGTACTTTCGTCGTCGGCGAAGGATGAAGGAAGCGGTCACGCTCTTGTTCGAGCGCATCGAGTTCCTGGCCGATGCGCGCGCGGTCCCAGCCCAGTGCCGGGCCTATCTTTTCCGCGGCTTCACGGCTGCACTCTTCTGACCAACACGCGCCCAACGCGACTGGCACGCGACGCAGCAGGATATCGCCGAGCGTGATTGCAGATTCGTGGGCCACTGCCTCCACCGCTTCAGCAATCAAGTGGCAGCTGTGCCGGCAGATCGGCTGACGAAGCCGCTCATCGCTGGCGGCCGAGTGAGCAATCGCCAATGCCTGACGCCCATGCCACTCGGCTATGACGTGCGCACAGCTCTCGGGGATGTGGGCCTTGGCAGCGACCATATGCGCCCACTGGCCGCAGACCGAGTCCACGTCTTCTTCCGGAACAGGAACTCCAACCGTGATTGCCGGGTCCGAAACGTGCAACCCAAGTTTCCGTGCCACGTCGCGGGCCAGACTGGCGGCAGTCGTAAGCTTCCCGCCGATGATCGAGATCAGCCCTGCTGCACCGTCGTCGGCATGATCGTGCAGGATGTGGCGACGCGTGACTGCTGAATATTTCTTGCCGGGAGCAAAGGGCAGCGGGCGAACTCCTGCGAAGGAGTAGCGGACCTGGGATTTGTTCAAGCCACATGCAGGAAAGAGCTGCATGAAATTTTCGAACAAATAGCCGACTTCATCCTGGGCTGGACCGACGTTCTGCGGATCAGTAGAGTCGGAAACCTCGGTAGAACCGACCATCACCTGGTCATTCCATGGCAGCACGAAGATCTGCCGGCCATCTGAGGCTTCGGTATAAACCGGCTTTTCCGACATGCCTTTGAATGCAGGCAACACGACGTGCGAGCCGCGGATGCCGCCGACGAGCCGGGGCGCGTTGACGCCAGAGCTCTCCAGCACCCGATCCACCCATGGGCCGCTGGCATTCACTATGTTGGTTGCGGCCACCGAATATTCCTGCCCTGAAATGCAGTCGCGCAGGCGCGCGCCCGTCACCCGGCTGTTCGCGCGAGTGATTTCCAAGAGCTCCGTGTGGTTGCGCACCACCGCGCCTGCTTCGATGCTTTCCGCAAGCCATTCGGCCACCAGCCGCTCGGGAAACTCGCATTGCGCATCTTCGTAGGAGTAAACACAAAATCGCCTGTCGGAATCGAGTGCGCGCTCAAACGCGCCAGGGGCGTTCGATGGTAGTTTGCGGCCGCCAGCCCAGCGGTGATAGAGCCACAATCCAGTACGCACGGCTAAAGAGCTGCGGAGCAGATGGCGCGGCGAACGGGGCAGAACGAGCAGGAACTGTAATGGACGTACCAGGTGTGGTGAATCGCGCAACAGGCGTTCGCGCTCGTGCAGCGATTCGCGCACCAACCCAATCTCGCCTTGTTCCAGATAGCGCAGCCCGCCGTGAATGATGCGCGTAGAGCGGCTGGTGGTGCCGGAGCCGAAGTCATTTTGTTCCACCAGTATGGCCTTGAGGCCGCGGCGCGCGCACTCACGTACTATGGCGACGCCATTGATGCCGCCACCAATGACGAGCAGGTCAAACCCCTGGGCCGGCGAGTGCATTGTTCTACTCACATCCACACCTATTTAGATGCATGCGAAAGCAGCTTTCAACATTACCTCAGCACTTGACCGGAAAATGTTTTGAAGACCCGTAAATTGCGGCAATTTCAGGCGCGCCGGGCTGCGCTCTTTGATTTAGAGGCTCCGGCCTGCTCCGGTTCGGCCTTGGAAGGGTTCATGAGCTGACTGACCGAGTCGCTTAAGCGCACACAATCGCAACCGCTGCGCTTGGCTACGTAGAGCGCTTCGTCGGCTTCGCGCATCAAGGCTTCAGAAGTAGTGTCTCCCGCGTTACAGAATGAAACTCCGAAGCTGCCAGTGATTTTGCCGAGCGGACGGCCAGCCATTTCCAGGTCCAGCTTGGCGACGGCGGTTCTCATCTGCTCGGCGCGCTCGCATACGCTCTCCGGAGAACTGTCAGGGATGGCGATGAGGAACTCTTCCCCGCCATAGCGACAAACAATGTCTTCCGATCGCACGCAACGCCGGAGGAGTGACGCCACTTCCTTCAGCACCAGATCGCCGGCCTCGTGACCGAACGTATCGTTGAACAGCTTGAAGCCATCGAGATCGGCCATGATCAGGCCAATGCCCGTTCCCTTCCCGTCTCCGGCCCGACGCAGTTCCTGTTCCAGCCTGGTATCGAGGAACCGCCGGTTGTAAAGTCCGGTAAGCGGGTCGCGGATGGACTGATCTTGCAGGGTTTCCTTGAGTTTCAGGTTGGCCAGCCGGAGGGCGGCATACTCTCCGATCTGCTGGATCAGAACCATCCTGCTCTCAGTGAAGGGGTCCGGAGTGGCCGCGCTCAGATGCAGTACACCCAAGGTTTCACCCAGCGCCGAGAGAGGGATGCAGATGTAAGCGGGAGGAATTTCACCGTTGAAGTGCCGGCACTCCAGCCCCTTTGGCGAATCAAGGTGGGTATGCAGCCGGCCACCGCGAACAGCGCAGCAATCCTCTCGAGAAAAAACCTGATGCAGGCCCGCCATCTCGCGGCTGGGCCATGACGCCATGGCTTCGAGAGCTTCCTGCACGTTAGAAAGGGAAAAAACTGTGCCTGCGCTCTCTGGAACGAGGCGCTCCAGATAGCTTGCGGCGACTTTAAACGCCTCGGCCGGACTCACACAAATCTGAAAGTCGGTTTGCAGCTGGTTCAAAAGCCGGCTGTTTTCGCTTTCACTCTTCAGTTGCAGGAGAGAGTTTTCCAGCTTGGTCTGGGCTGAGAGGGCGGTTTGCTCGGCAACACGCAGCCGCTTGGAGTCATGCATCACCAGCAGAAAGAGCACGCCCATGAACACGCTGAAAAGCCCGATTCGAGTGGAGACACTGCGGGTGATCTCGCGTGACCGCACCTGCGCCGCCTCACTGCGTTCGCGCAGAACGCGCTCTTCGTTGTCCTTGAACTGCTGGATGGCCTCTCGCACTCGTTCGTGCTTCTCGTCATTCTGCTGCGAGTGATAGATCAGCTTGGTGTAATTGATGCGCAGGTCAGCCTGCAGCTGGCGGAATTCGTCACGCACCAGATCCTGGACCTTGCGTACAGCCGCCTGATGCTCGGGATCGAGATTGAGCAGGTGGTCAAGCTGGGTCCATGTGCGCACCTGAGCATCTTCAAAATTGGCGATGTCTTCTTTTTCCGGAGTGAGGATGTAGTGCAGCCACGCCTCGCGGGCATCCTGAATGCTGTCTTCCACTCCGTCCATCTCGTGCAGAACCTGATGTGTGCGCTGAACGTAGGCCTGTGCACTGAGCAGTTCGCTGGTGGTGGAGTAACCATCCCACGCCATCAGGACGAGGAAGCCGAGCAGCATCAGGAAGGCGATGGGCAGGAGTTTGCGAGCCTCAAGTGCTGTCTTGAGCAGATCCCGCAGCCGACCCAACCAATCCGGCAGCTTAGCCGTAAGAGACTTCCCTGGCACAATGAGGGGCATTCGTTCCTTCATCTTATGGGGAGGGGGCCGTAAGAAAGTGTCGCAATGATAGCATTAGTTTCATGTCCACCGGTGAAAAATTCGAGCGGGCAGTGGCCATCATGGCGCGGCTGCGTGCACCCGGCGGCTGTCCGTGGGACCGCGAACAGACGTTTGACACGATCAAAAAGTACACATTAGAAGAGACTTACGAAGTATTAGAAAGCATTGAGAATCGCGACTGGCCAGAATTGACCGAAGAATTGGGGGACTTGCTTTTGCAGGTTCTCTTTTATGCGGAAATGGCAAAGGAAGAAGCGTTCTTCACGATCAATGACGTGCTGGACGCGCTCAGCAACAAACTGATCGGCCGACATCCCCATGTATTCGGCAACGTGAAAGCGGAGGACGCGCAGCAGGTGTTGAAGAACTGGGAAGCGCTGAAGAAAGAGGAAAAGCAGCGGAAAGCCGCCTCGAACGGCAAGAAGTCTGTGGAACAGAACGAACCTGGGCTGTTGGATGCGGTCTCGCGAAAAATGCCCTCGCTGATGGAAGCGCAGAAGATCAGTTCGAAGGCGGCGCACGTTGGGTTTGATTGGCCCGATCTTGAAGGCATTTTCGAAAAGCTGGCGGAAGAAACCGAGGAACTGCGCGAACATGTGCATGAGTTGCCCAGAGGGGCTACTGCCGGAACGGGCGGCGCGAAGATCCCTCCCCAGATTCATGCGCGACTGGAAGATGAGCTTGGCGATTTGTTTTTTGTAGTGGTGAACCTGGCACGGCGGTTGTCGATTGATCCAGAATCGGCGCTGCGCCGCACGAATCGCAAATTCCGCCAGCGCTTTGGCTGGCTGGAAAGTGAATTACGCAAGCATGGCAAGACCCCTGAGCACGCAACGCTGGATGAAATGGAATCTCTTTGGCAGCAAGCCAAAACCTTTGAGGAGGGCGGTCGTTGAGCGCCACCACACCTGTTACTGAGCGCATCACCATCCGCAAGTGTGAAACCATAAACGAAATGCAGGCCTGTGTGGCGCTGCAGAAAGAAGTCTGGAATTTTGACGATGTAGACCTGATCCCGCTGCGCATGTTCGTGGTCAGCCAGAAGATCGGCGGCCAGATCATTGGCGCGTTTGACGGCGATACTCTGGTGGGATTCGCCTTTTCGATTCCAGGCTCCCGCAATGGACATGCGTACCTGCACTCGCACATGCTGGCGGTGCGCGCTTCCTACCGGAATTGCGGCCTGGGACGCACGCTGAAGCTGGCGCAGCGCGATGATGCCATCCAGAAGGGCGTAGACCTGCTTGAATGGACCTTTGATCCGCTGGAAATCAAGAATGCTCACCTGAACCTGGGGAAACTTGGCGCCATTGTCCGCCGTTACAGCGTGAATCACTACGGCTTCTCTTCATCGCCCTTGCAGGGTGGATTGCCGACGGACAGACTGATCGCGGAGTGGTGGATTAAGTCACGGCGCGTGGTCAATTTACTTGAGCGCAAGCAGCCGCCCAGCTTTGCGATCGAACAGAAGATCAGTGTTCCGGCGCAGATCTATGAATGGAAGGCGTCCGATGCAGATCGTTCCAAGGCAGCGGAGGTGCAGAAGCGCAACCGCGAACAGTTTCTAGCTGCTTTCCGGTCAGGGCTGGTGGGGCTGGGCTACGAGCGCGACACGAAGGGGAATGGCGCCTTCCTGCTGGGCCGCTGGGATGAAGACTGGTCTTATGCCTCAAACGACGGAGACTCTGAATGAGAATTGAAGCCGTAACCCTTCGCGAAATCCACATGCCCCTGGTGCATTTTTTTGAGACCAGCTTTGGCCGCACGACCGAGCGCCGCATTCTGATCGTCACGCTGCACACGAACGGCCCGGAAGGCTGGGGCGAGTGCGTGGCCGGCGAGGACCCGTTCTACAGCGAGGAATCGATTGATACTGCCTGGTATGCGATTGAGCGGTATCTCGCGCCGGCGCTGCTGGGGAAAAACATTGAACATGGATCGGATGCTCCGGCGCTTTTCGCGCGGGTACGCGGGCATCGTATGGCGAAAGGCGCGCTGGAAAATGCGCTGTGGGATGCCGAGGCGCAGGAACGCCGCCTGCCGCTCTGGAAGCTGCTGGGGGGCTCACAGGAGAAAATCCCCTGCGGTGTATCGATCGGGATTCAGAATTCCCTCGACCAGCTGCTGGAAAAAATCGAAACCGAGCTGTCCGCGGGATACCGACGCATCAAGGTGAAGTGCAAGCCGGGCTGGGACGTGGAAGCGTTTGAGCGAATCCGCGCACGCTGGCCGGAAATCCTGCTCAGCTGCGACGCAAACTCCGCCTATACGTTGGAGCAGGTGGAGCATCTAAAAACGTTTGACCAGTTCGGGCTGCTGATGATCGAGCAGCCGCTGTGGCATGACGATTTTTACTTCCATGCGCAGCTTCAACGCCAGCTCAAGACCGCCATTTGCCTGGACGAGGCAATCCACAACCGGCGTGACGCTCGCGCCGCAATCGAGCTGGGCGCGTGCCGGATCATCAACATCAAGGTGGGACGAGTCGGCGGCTTCAGTGAGGCGGTGGCAATCCACAATGTGGCGCAACAGAACAAGATTCCTGTCTGGTGCGGCGGCATGCTGGAAGCCGGGATCGGGCGGTCGCATAACATCGCTTTATCCACGCTCGCGAACTTTACGCTGCCTGGAGATGTCTCCGCGTCAAAACGTTACTGGAAGGAAGACATCATTGATCCCGCCGTGCAGGTCTCGTCTGACGGATTTATCAATGTGCCGCAAACGCCGGGACGGGGGTTCCAGCTTAAGACTGACCTGATCGAAAAGCTCACTGTCCGCAAACAGACGTTGCGTGCCGGCGCGAGCAGCGCGGCGGATTGATTGCACGATGATCAGGCGCGCCGTAATGTCGGCCCTTGTTGCGATGGCTTTGGGTTGCAAATCGCAACCGCCACCCGCGCTTGATCATCCCAGACTGACTGCCGGCGTGCGTCTGCAGGATGTGACATTTTACAGTAGGGCCCTGAGTCGATCCATGCAGTACCGTGCTGTGTTGCCGGCGCAACAGCCAGCCGGACAAAAGCTGCGGGTGATGTATTTGTTGCACGGCGGCGGAGGAGGGTTCCGGGATTGGACAAACTACTCGGATGTGGCGCGCTACGCAGAGCGCGGCTTTCTTCTGATCATGCCCGAAGGCGAATCCTCGTATTACATGAATTCAGCCACCCGTTCACAAGACAGATTCGAGGATTACATCATCCATGACCTCATAACTGATGTGGAACAACGATTCCCTGCTTTAGCTGGACGACAGAATCGCGCCATTATCGGAATTTCCATGGGTGGTTTCGGAGCAGTAGTACTTGGGCTGAAACACCCGGAACTGTTCGCATTTGTTGGAGGGTTAAGCTCCGCTCTTGACGTTCCCAGTCGTCCGTTTTCGATCAAAGCGAATGGAACAATGGCGGCACCATAGCTCAATTTTCGGCAGTAGGGGAAGCGAGAAACGCAAGGCCAACGATCCATACGTACTGGCTCGCCAGGCTCATCGCGCAGCGATGCCCTACATCTTTCTTTCCTGTGGCGAGCAGGAAGGACTGCTTGCAGCTAACCGCAAGTTTGCGTCGATCCTGAAAGAGATGGAGTTTGCTCATGAATTCCATTCTGGTCCTGGCGGCCATGACTGGAATCAGTGGAATAGCCGGTTGCCTGAGTTGTTTGCCAGTTTGGAGCAGCACTTGGAAGTTGCGAAATGACCTGCCACTTCGAAAAACGGCACAGGCAAAAAATGTGTAATGCAACACGAATGATTACAACGCAACCTCTTTACTCCCCTGAGACTTGCCGCGGTTGGCTTTGATTCTCATTCAAAGCTAACGGGGATTGAGCACCCTTTGTCTTTGACCCGGCATCTTCCCAACTGATAATCGTGGCTGAAATAAGGAGTGCACGCCATGGCTCCAGCAAAACTCGCAGCCCTCACCCTCTGTCTTCTTGGAATTTTATTCTGGCAACACGATTCGTCACAGGTGGCGCATTGGTCCTATTCCGGTGAAGCAGGGCCGGAGCACTGGGGAGAGCTCAGTCGGGAAAACTCCGCCTGTAAGGCGGGACATGAACAATCCCCGATTGACATCCAGACGGCAGAAAGAGGTTCGCCTCAGCCAATCCAGTTCGACTATCAGCCCTCACCGCTCAATATCGTAAACAATGGCCACTCTATTCAGGTGAATTATTCGCCCGGCAGCAAAATCTCGGTCGGTGGAACCGACTATGAGGTTGTGCAGTTTCACTTCCACCAGCCGAGTGAAGAAGAAGTCCAGGGCAGACGATATGACATGGTGATGCACATCGTGCACAAAGATAACGAGGGACACCTGGCTGTGGTCGCGGTCCTCATGAACACGGGCAGGGAAAATGCGGCCCTGCAACAGGTATGGAACCACCTTCCGGCCAGTCCGGGCGATCAGTACGAGATTGGGGACATAAGCGTGAACCTGAGCAGCCTACTGCCGGGGCCGAAGGGCTATTACACTTTCGATGGCTCATTGACCACCCCGCCCTGCACAGAAGGGGTGCGCTGGTTTGTATTGAAGACTCCAGTACAGCTTTCGGGAGCACAACTCGCGGCATTTTCGAGACTCTATCCTGACACTGCGCGCCCCATACAGCCCACGAATGGGAGGAAGATCGAGGAACACTGAGCATTGCTCAATGTCATTCCTCCCGGAGGCGCTTGTGCCCGAGCAGCTTCGGCTGATTTTATCTTCTGAATCCACTTTGCAGATTCAATCACTCGCATTTACTCTTTTGCCCACGGTTTCATTTGCCGTGGTTGGCAACGGAGTCTTTTTTTGATGAAAAAAATCGCATGGCTGGCAGTGCTCGCTGCCAGCTCGGTCGCCGTCTGGGCACAGAATCCGGACCCGCAGCTGCTTGCTGAAATCCAGAAGATCAAAGCGATCGATAATCACTCTCATCCTCCAAAAGTGGCTGGGCCGGGCGAGAAGGACGAGGAATTTGACGCGCTGCCGTGTGATCCGCTGGAGCCGAGCGTCCCGACTACCACTTCCCGGCCCGAAAATCCTCAATATCTGGCAGCGTGGAAGGCGCTTTACGGCTACAAGTATGATGACGCCTCGCCGGAGCATGTGAAGGAACTACTGGAAACGAAAAAGAAAGTCATGCTGGAGCAGGGCGATCACTTCCCTGACTGGGTATTGGACCAACTGGGGATTGAAAGCGAACTGGCGAACCGGGTGGCGATGGGACGCGGCCTGCAGCCGCCGCGATTTCGGTGGGTACCGTTCGATGATGCCCTGATGTATCCGCTCAAGAACAACGGGCTGGCAACAGAGTCGCCCGACCGCACATTCTTCTTCCGCCGGGAAACCGACCTCCTGCGACGCTACATGGGAGACGTAAAGGTGGAATACCTGCCGCGTGCCCTGCAGGACTACACAGCCAAGGTAATCACTCCGCTGCTGGAGATGCAGAAGAAAAATGGAGCAGTCGCCATCAAGTTCGAAGCGGCATACCTTCGCTCGCTAGATTTCGGTCCGGTACCGATAAACGAAGCCGCGAATTTTGCCGAGGCCCGCGCCGTTTATGCGCGTTACTTCAACGGCGGTGTTCCCCAAAAAGCGGAATACCTGGAATTGCAGAACTACCTGTTCCGTTTCATTGCGCGCGAGGCAGGACGGCTGGGACTGCCGGTTCACATTCACACAGGCGGGGGCTGCGGGACATATTTTTCGCTGACGACCTCGAATCCGGCACTGCTGGAATCGGTCCTGAATGATCCCTCACTGCGCAAGACGAATTTCGTCCTGATCCACGGAGGAGCCGGGGCATTCACCCATTACACTCCTTACCTGCTCATGAAGCCGAACGCTTACACCGACTTTTCCGAGCAGACATGGCTGATCCCGACCCGGGAGTTGAGCAAGGTGATACGGGAATGGCTGGAGTGGTATCCGGAGAAGGTGATGTTCGGCACTGATCTTTATCCCAACACGCCGGAGATCAACTGGGAGGAGATCGGGTGGCAGACAACACAATCGGCGCGAGAAGCGCTGGCGATCGCGCTTACAGGGATGATGGAAGACAAGGAGATTACGCGCGAGCGCGCCCTGGAACTGGCGCACATGGTTCTGCATGATACTGCCGCTAAGCTGTACCGCTGGAAGTGACAGAGGCAACAGGGGTGTGCAAAGTTTTTCAGGGGAAGTTTAAGAAGCGGCTAAGAAATCGTGTCTGACTTAGTGCAGAACAAAGCTGGTGTGTCTAATTTAGAGTTGGGAAGTTTTTGTAACACCAGTTTTGTCAATTTTTGTTAACTTCCCACTTGACTTGCCAAAAGGACACTGCAAAACTCAGGGTGACCAACTGGTGAGGTTGGGAGGTGTAGTTTAGTTGGCTGAAGTCAGGTTGCAGGAAGGCGAACCGCTGGAAAACGCCTTGCGCCGCTTCAAGCGCAAAGTCCAACAGGACGACGTAATCAAGGAATTTAAGCGGCACTCGTACTATTTGAAGCCAGGCGAAAAGCGGCGCGTAAAGCAGGCGCTTGCGCGCAAGAGGCATCGCAAGAAAGTACGTAAAGAGCAGGATTAAGATCACCAAGCCGGGCCGGGAGCGAAAGACGGCCCGGCTTGTTTATACAAACAAAAATCCTGGAATTTTCTGGGTCTTATTGTTCGACGGATTTATTTAGCAAGTTTGCGACGGAGCAATCCGGCGCAAGGGCCGAACCCAAGGGTAGGTATCACTGCCGGGAGAATGCACATGTGCCCAAAAACCCTCTGGTCTCCTGGAGTGATTCGAAAGGGGGCACTTACATGGAGTTCCAGGATAAGAGTCTGAAGTGCGTGGATTGCGGCGCTGATTTCGTCTTCACAGCCGGCGAGCAGCTCTTCTTCCACGACAAGCAGTTCAAAAATGAGCCGAAGCGGTGTAAGAATTGCAAATCCAAACGCGCCACGGCGCTGGGTTTGCCGCAGACCGGCGGAAATTATCAACGGGTGGAAACCAAGGCAATCTGCTCCGGGTGCCAGCGTGAAACTACTGTTCCGTTCAAACCCACGCAGGGCCGACCGGTTTTTTGCCGGGAGTGCTTTCAGCAGCGGAAGACAACTGCAGCTTCGGCCTGATCCCACCATTCAGAGTTCCTGAACATCATGGAGCCCTCAGTTCACCGGCAGACGTGTGTCTGGCTAATGGGCTGGGATGAACGGAGATTATGCAGGCTTCTTGGCGGCCTGAGTCTGTCCGTTGGGATGATGAGCTTGCTTGCCGACTCGCTGTTTCTGGTCCTCATGCTGGATCAGGAGCGCTTCGATCTGCCGAAGCAGATCGTCAGTGTTCATTGGCTTCACGAGCATGGACTGGGCGCCCTCTTTTTTCCAGTCGCCGCCGAGGAGCGGGTAGGCAGTAAGAATCGAGACCGCAGGGTTGTACTCCATCTTCTTGGCCGCCCGGATCACATCATAACCAGCCTTCTCATGCTCCATCTTCATGTCCGTGATCACCATGTGATAGACATGGCTCTTCAATTTGGAGATGGCTTCCTTGCCTGATGCGGCGGTCTCTACGTCAAAGCCGTGGATTTCAAGGATGGCTTTGAGCGTCAGCAGAATAGCGAGTTCGTCATCAACCAGAAGGATGCGGCGTTTCATGAGGACTCCAGTGACTTCAGCGACAAGGCTTCAGATGCAGCCAGCAGCCTCTCAGGTTGTGAGCTGCAGGTGAAAGTCGTGTGAAGAAAAAAGCGATCCAGATACCGCCTCTATAATACTCCTTGTGCCCGCCTATTTTGTTGAGAACTTCGGATGCCGAGCCACGCAGGCTGATGGAGCAGCCATTGAACGCGAGCTCTCTGCCCGCGGCTTTGACCGCGCGGAAGACCCGGGTGGCGCGGACATGGTGGTACTCAACACCTGCACCGTGACCGCCGCGGCCGACCAGGACGCACGAGCGGCGATCCGGAGGACACACCGTGCCAATCCGGATGCCAGGATCCTGGTGACGGGCTGTTATGCGCAACGCGCACCGGAGGAGATTGCTTCCCTGCCCGGAGTGACGTGGGTGGTGGGAAACTCCCACAAGCACAACGTGGCAGACATTCTGAGCACAGGTGCGCGAGATTTTGTTTCGGCTGAAACGCTTCAGCTTTCGTCGCCGGCATTCACTATGGTGGGCGACATCTTTGCCCATACCGAACTCATCGCGGCGCCTGTGTTCAGCGGCGATGAATTGGGCTCGAAGACACGCCCGAATCTCAAGGTGCAGGACGGCTGCGATAATCGCTGCTCGTTCTGCATTATTCCCAGCGTGCGCGGCCAGAGCCGGTCCATGAAGCTGGACCGGGTGATTGCTGAAGCAAACGCACTCCAGGAAGCCGGGTTCCGGGAAGTGGTGCTGAGCGGGATTAATCTGGGGCGGTGGGGACGGGACCTTGAGCCGAAGCTGCGTTTCGTTGATCTTCTACGGGCATTGGTGGAGCAGACTTCGGTTGAGAAATTCCGAATCAGCTCTGTGGAGCCGATGGACTGGACAGATGAGGTGATCGGTCTGGTAGCGGCCTCGCCGAGGATTGCGAAGCATGCGCATGTACCGCTGCAATCCGGGAGTGACCGGATCCTTCGGCTGATGCATCGCAAGTACCGGCCGTGGCATTACGTGGAGAAGATCAGGAAGATTCGCGAGGCCATGCCGGAGGCGGCGATTGGCGCAGATGTGATGACCGGCTTCCCCGGCGAGACAGCCGAACTGTTTGAAGAGAACCTGAGCTTCATTGATCGGCTGCCGTTCACTTATCTGCACGTCTTTACTTATTCCGCACGGCCGGGTACCCCGGCAGCAACGATGATGAATCAAGTACCGGTTCACGTGGCGCGGGAGCGCACGCGGATTTTGCGCGAAGTGGCGGCGGAGAAGAATCGGGCGTTCCGCGAGAGCTTTGTTGGTCTGAGGCTGGAGGTAATCACGCTGCAAACCGGTGGCGAGGGTTGGACGGAAGCGTTGAGCGACAACTTCCTGAAGGTTCGGGTTGAGGGAGATCACGGGGCAAATCAGGTGTTGCGAGTTGAGGTGACGGAGAATGGACCTGAAGAAATTATGGCCGTGCCGGCAAGTGAAGTGATGCTGAGTCTCTAAGAAAACATATATGCTCAAAAGAATCGCCGACGGCCGCACTGATCTTGTTTTCGACTATGTGGCACAAGGCAATCCCGCCACCAGTAAGGACGAAAAAGGTGTCACACTGATTCAGTGGTGCGCGTATTACGGTGACGTGAGCGCCATACGTTTTTTACTTTCGCGCGGGGAGACACTCGACACACTCGCGCCAGGCCGCGGAATTGGCGCGGCGGCATTTCATGGACACTGGCGTTTGGCGGAATTTCTGCTGGAGAACGGCGCGGACGCAAACTTCGCATGGCCGACAACGGGCGAGACGCCGCTACATTCTGCGCTCTGCGCTACCGAGCGCAGCGCGGCGGCGCATCTCGTCACACAGGTTCTGCTGGCATACGGCGCAGACCCGAACCGGAAGACGGTCCCAGGTGTCGAAACGGGGTCTTTCATGCGAGATGTGCGGACCTGCGGGGAGACGCCGCTGCACCGTGCGGCTGCCTTCGCCGACGAAGAGACGATTCAGCTGTTGATCGATCATGGCGCGCGTATCGACGCAAAAGATGCGAATGGAGATTCCCCGCTGAGTTGGGCAAGCCGGCATCAGCGGCCGACCAGCGTGCTCTTGAAGCTGTGCTACGGCGACTTCCACGTGAATCCCGAGCGTACGTCGATGGGGTACTACCTGCTGGGCAAGCCGCATCCGAAGAAGCGGTGTGTGTGAGTGGAAGACCCGAGTTATGGCCGTGCTATAATTTTTAAGTCTACGCCGCGTGTCGGCTCCGTTGGCAAAACCCCACTGAGAGCGCAGCAAGCAGACTTGATGTCCCATTCGGGGGAATGGGCTGGAGGATTGAATCGATAAGCGTTTTATTCGCATGAATGACCGCATCCGGGCGCGGGAAATCCGCGTGATTGATGCCGACGGCAACCAGTTGGGCGTCATGGCCCCCTTCGATGCAATAAAGAGAGCCCGGGAACAGAACCTCGACCTGGTAGAGATCTCGCCGAATGCAGTGCCTCCGGTGTGCCGGATCATGGACTTCGGGAAGTATCTCTACGAACAGGAAAAGAAAGAGCGGGCAGCGAAGAAGAACCAGAAACAGATCGTCCTGAAGGAAGTGAAGTTCAGCGTAAACGTGGACGAGCATGATTATGTGACGAAACGGAATCACGTGCTGCGCTTCCTGGGTGAAGGCGATAAGGTGAAAGCCAGCCTGCGCTTCCGCGGACGCGAAATGGCCCACCAGAACCTGGGTCGCGACGTGCTCGACCGGCTGATCAAGGAAGTAGGCGAGAAAGGGGTGGTGGAGTTCAGGCCGCGCATGGAAGGAAATACCATGCACGCGATCCTGGCGCCGCCCAAACAGGTGCCCGGCGGCAAGAAGCCGGACCAGAAGCCGCAGCAGCAACACGCTCAGCAGCAGGTTGCGCCCGCCGGCGGACAGCAGCGCCAGTAGCGGCGAACAAGCACAAAAGTTCAGAAAGCAAATTACAGAAGCGACAACTATGCCCAAACTAAAAACGCACAAAGGCGCAGCCAAGCGGTTCAAGAAGACCGCAACCGGCAAGATCAAGCGGGCCAAGGCTTTCAAGCGCCATATTCTTACCTCGAAGGACACGAAGCGGAAACGGCAGCTGGGCTCAGCCACCATGGTGAGCGATGCCGATCACGCGAAGGTCGCGAGGATGATTCCGTACTAGCAGTCAGCTATGATTGGAACAGAGTTCTTGCCCGCCTGAGCAAATCAGCGCAGAGGCGAGACCTGAAACAAAGGCGAGTGATCAGGGATCTTAAATCCTTCCCTGTAGCCGCGATAACCGCCGAACATTCGGCACGCAAAAAGGAGCACTATGCCTCGCGTAAAACGTGGTACCAAGCGCCGCCAGCGCCGCAAAAAGATATTGGAGCGCGCAAGCGGATATTTCCTCACAAAATCAAAACTCTATCGCGCAGCAAAAGAGTCCGTTGAACGCGGCCTGAAGTTTGCGTACAGCGGACGTCGGCAGAAGAAGCGCCAGTACCGGTCGATCTGGATTGTGCGTATCGGCGCGGCAGCGCGCGGCCTGGGCCTGAGCTACAACCAGTTCATCAGCGGGCTGAAGAAGGCCGGCGTGGAACTGGACCGCAAGATCCTGGCGGACATCGCTGCCAATGATGCGCCGGCGTTTGCGGCGCTCGCTGAGACGGCGAAAAAGGCCAACGCGGCAAAAGCGTAAAAAAGCATCCGCCATTCAACGCTCAGCATTCAGCCCCTGAGGCGGTACTTGGTACTAAGTACTTGGTATTTGGCTCAGGGTATCCAATGCCCAACAGGCACAAGAGATAGTAGCCCGGCACAGTAGTGAGTCCCTGAAGCGGATGATCTGCAAGTGCCGGGTAACTGCATTCTGCCGACCGAAAGCAAATGTCCTACGAGGTCCTCAAACTCGAAGATTTCTCTCCAGCCAGCCTGGACAAGGCGGTGCAGGAACTGCTGATGGCTGTCCGGCAGGAGGCTGACGCGCTTTCGGGCGAGAACGACTGGAAGAACTTTCGCGATCGCTGGATGGC
>DATAEJ010000125.1:0-5491 GCA_036258095.1 Candidatus Angelobacter sp.
TGACGAATTCGACGATCGCCTTCACCGAAGGATCGTCATATCCGAGCTTGCGCAGCGCCGGGGGGACCGTGTTGTTCACGATCTTGATCGTGCCGCCGCCAACGAGCTTCTTGTATTTCACCAGCGCCAGGTCAGGCTCAATGCCGGTGGTGTCGCAGTCCATCATGAAGCCGATGGTCCCGGTCGGCGCCAGCACGGTTACCTGCGCGTTGCGGTAGCCGACCTTTTCGCCCAACGCGAGAGCTTCGTCCCAGCACTGCTTGCTGGCTTCATGCAGGTTGGTGGGCACGTTGTCACGCGTGATCTTATTCACGGAAGCCCGGTGCATGCGGATCACGTTGAGGAACGGCTCCTGGTTGATGTACCAGCCCGGGCAAGCGCCTCCGGTGATCTCCTGCGGCGAGACGCGCGACGTGGCCGGCCCGAGTCCGGGGCATTGTTCGGCAATGCGCGCCGATTGCAGATAAGCTTCGCCGCACATGATGGCCGTAACGCAGGCGGCGTAGTCGCGTCCGCGGTCGGAATCGTAAGGCAGGCCGCTGGCCATGAGGAGCGCGCCCAGGTTGGCATAGCCCAGCCCGAGCGGACGATAGTCGTGCGAGTTGCGCGCAATCGACTCGGTCGGATAGCCGGCATTGTCCACCAGTATTTCCTGCGCCGTGATCATGATGTCCACGGCGTGGCGATACGCAGTCACATCGAACTCGCCGTTGGCGCGAAGGAACTTCATCAGGTTCAATGACGAGAGATTGCATGCCGAATCGTCCAGGAACATGTATTCGCTGCACGGATTGCTGGCGTTGATGCGGTTCGTGTTCTTTGACGTGTGCCATTTGTTGATGGTCGTGTCGTACTGCATGCCCGGGTCGCCGCACTGCCATGTGGCTTCGGCGATCTTGCGCAGCAGTTCGCGCGCCTTGTGCGGGTTCAGCTGGCTGCCGTCTTTCACGGAGCGCGTGAAGAAAGTTTCGTCGCGGTCCACGGCCTGCATGAAGTCGTCGGTCACGCGGACGGAGTTGTTGGCGTTCTGGAAGAAGATGGAACTGTAGGCTTCGCTGTCTGGCCCGGAACCGTCATAGCCCATTTCCACCAGCGCCCACGCTTTGGCTTCTTCTTTGGCTTTGCACTCGATGAACTCCACGATGTCCGGATGATCGACGTTGAGGATCACCATCTTGGCCGCGCGACGCGTCTTGCCGCCGGACTTGATCACGCCGGCAAAGGCGTCAAAGCCCTTCATGAAGCTGAGCGGGCCGCTGGCCTGGCCGCCGCCGCTCAGGTCTTCCATGGAGCCGCGAATCGGAGAAAGGTTGGTGCCCGTGCCGCTGCCCCACTTGAAGAGCATGCCTTCGGTCTTGGCCAGCGTGAGGATCGAATCAAGCGAATCCTTCACCGAGTTGATGAAGCACGCCGAGCACTGCGGATGCTTGTAGCCGGTCGTCGTGAACGCGACGTTCGATTGTTCAGCGACCCAGTGCCAGTTCTGCGCGTCAGAGTTTGGTTCCAGGCGGTCGCAGCCCACGTTGAACCACACCGGCGAATTGAAGCTGGCTTTCTGCTGGAGAAGGATATGAGCAAGCTCGTCATGGAAAATGTCGCGGTCTTCGGCGGTGGCAAAGTAGCCCTGGGCAAAGCCCCAGTCGCGGATGGTCTCTGCCACGCGCTCAATCAGCGCGCGCACGCCGCTCTCGCGCTCGCTGGTGTTCAAGGTGCCATGCAGGTACTTGCTGGCCACAATGTTGATGGCCGTCATGGACCAGTCCTTGGGCGACTCCACGTTCTTCTGCTCGAAGATCGTGTTGCCCTTCGCATCAGTAATCGACGCGGTGCGCAGCTCCCACTCCACTTCGTCATACGGGCTCACGCCGGCGCGTGTGTAGTGCCGTTGGAACTTGAGTCCCGGCGCGGTCTTTGCCTGAGATTGACCTTCAGTTGAACTTGTTGCGGTCTTGGGGGTGGCTTCGTTGCTGGTTCTTGCCGTTAGATCCGCCATGCTTCCTTCTCCAGAAATCTTGAATGCTTTTCCTGCTCAATGCTGCCGCGTTCTCAAGAGCGCAAGAGGCCGTGCGCGAAAACGAGTGCGCCGGCAACTCATGAGGACGTTGTGTTTGACTTTGAAAGATCGAGGGTTAGTAACCGCTCAATGCCTCTTGCCCGTGTTCACTGTTGCCGGTGCGCTGATCCCTATGCCCTCACCGCACCAGCTTTTCCGTGGCGGCAAACTTCACCGCCTGTGGCCTTTAAACTCCTGCGGTCGCCTGCATCACGCGATCCACCGCGCGCTCGGCCACCGTCTTCTCCGGCAGGGCATCCCCGCGTTCAAAGATCTGGCTGGCCAGGCTGCGCTTGGAGTCGAGCCAGTGCTTCAGGGCGTTGGCTGCGGCGCGCCGCGCTTCGGCGTCAGGCGAAATCGCATAACGCGCGTAGCACACTGCCTCGCCCAGCTTCTGCCGCCACTGGCTGCTGGTGGCGAACTGCCGGCTCATGGTCTGCGCCAGGTCCTCGGCTTCGTCCACCTCAAACACCGCCAGGATGCGTGGAGCGTTGCTGCCGGCCGGAGGCGTAATTTCCTCCGCCAGCGCAAATACTCCCGGCTGCTGCGGTACCAGTGCAAGATCGAAACTCGATGTGCAGCGGAACCATCGCGACCAGTTCATTTCCATTGTCGTGCTCCCAGGATTGGTTCGTCCCGCCGAGGCCAGCCGGCGGTACGGGTTAGACCTGCTTTTGGATCACCGCAAACCATGTTTCCCGGCGTCACCTCTGCCGCCGGACTTCCACCTTGATTTGTCAGCTTTCCGGTTCCTGCTAGTTGAACTCGGGAAGTTGAATACTGCGGGTGAGGGACAAATTACGCCTGTATATGGGGCCTGTCAAGTCTCCAGTACTATATATTGTACTCTTTTTTCAGATGTCACGCTCCCGCCATATGTTGCTGCAAGCACGCGTTTTAGCCGCTTCTTAGGGGTTCAACACCCGGTTTTCACCCCGGTTTCCACAGGGTTACGTTGGGAGTACGACCTCGCCCGAAAATTGCCTGCTTAACGGCGAGCAACGACACTTTGCCCTGGACTCATTTAAGTTTTGGCTGGAGATACTGCTCGTGGCGACTGCTACTTGCGTGAGTTCGAATCTAGTTCCCGCAGCCCTTCAGGTCAACGCCCCAGTTGAGGGCAAGCCTGTGGATTTGTGTGGAGATAGAGGAAAACGTGACTTGCATTGCACCGCTGAGACGCAGAGGACTCGGAGAATACTGATTCGTATGCCGCCGTATTTTGCGGGTCCATGGTGCATGTCACCGGAGCGACCATGATGAAGGCTCGACGTTACTCCAGCGCCGTTAGGCGCGACAGGAGTTAGCCCAGCCCGTTTCCGAGACGAGCGAAGCGAGCTGAAGGAATAGGGGATGGGTAGCTGCGAAAAATATCTATTCCGAGCGCCGCAGGCTCGCGCGCAGGCGTAGCCGGAGCGCGCACAAGGAGCGCAGCGAAGCGGAGGACATAAAGGTTCTTCCATGAAGCTCGGATGATGTCGGCCTCCTCCGTGGTGAACTAAAATGAGAGGTTATGCTCAAACTCCTGTTCCTGCCGGCACTGTTGGCCTCAGCGCTTGTGTACGGTCAAACCGCGTCGCCGCCGGCTCAATGGTCGCACGCGAAGGTTCTGGAGCAGCAACTCCGCGACGCCGATCTCGCCTTCGCCAAAGCCACGGCCGAGCGGCGTATTGAAGGCTGGATGGAGTTTTTCGCCGACGATGCCGCCATCATCCGCGAAGGGAAAGTACTGAGCGGCAAGCAGTCCATTCGCGAGTTTTACACGCAGGTCTTTGCCAACAAAGATTTCACGCTGACGTGGGTGCCCACGAAAGCTGAAGTCTCCAAAGATGGCACGCTTGGTTACACTTATGGTGATGCCGAGGCCAAAGTTGGCGCGCAGGTATCACGCGGCATGTATGTGACCGTGTGGCGCCACGTCGGCGGGAAGTGGAAAGTTGTTCTTGATCTGGGAAGCCAGCCGCGGCAGCAGCCCAAAGAGGCTGCTGCACCTTCCCAGCAGCAGTAACGGGTGCGGCACCACGCGCATCTATTCATTGAAAGAGAAAATTAATATTGAAAGAAGGACCCTGTCGCCTTGATAAATCATTCCGCACGTAAACGCAAACTAATGAAAGTGGATCGCACGCTCGCCCTTGTGGCCTTGCTCTGGCTGGCCACCTCAGTTCTTTTGCTCTTCAGTTACCGTGACTCGCACGCCCAGGCTTCTCATCCTCAGCCGCAATCCGTGGAAACCGCGCAGCTGCATCATGCAGCCGCGCGCGCTTTGCGGATGTAATCTTCCTTGCACTTTTCACTGCACAGGTGAATCGCGCCCAGTTCGAGCACGCGCGCATCGTCCCAGCGGCCCAGAAATCGCAGGGAGCGCTGCAGCGCGTTCGGATTTTCCACTTCAATGTCGTAGCCCAGGATCCACGTGTCGTCGCGCAGCCGCTTGCTGGAATCCGGCTTGCTCTTGCCGCAGATGTCGCAGGTAATCTCAACCATGCTTAGCCCTCCAATCGTCCACAGGTGGGATGAGTTGCACGGAATGCCGGGTTGCGAGTAACGCCTACCGAATCACGGACGGCAGTTGCGCCCCTGACAGCTTCTCTGTACGCTTTCCGCGATGAAAACTCTCAACTTCGCTCTTGCCGCGATTCTGGGCTTGCTCGCACCGCGTCCTGCCTCTGCTCAGCACCTGCTCGACCAGAAGACCTTTGATGCCATTGCCGCTGAGTATTCTGGCGAAGGCGCGCAGGAGAACACGCGACGCATCGTCGAATACCACCGCATTCAGGGCAGCCCCATGATGGCCGATGTCGCCCAGCAGGTGGTTCTGCCGCGTCTGAAGGCGCTGGGCGTGGACGCTTCAATCGAGCAGTTCGTCTCCGACGGCAAGACGAAATACGGCACTTACATCTCTCCCATGGGCTGGGACATGCGCAGTGGCGAACTCTGGGTTGAGAGTGTCGGAGGAACAAAAGACTTTCCGCCGATCCGTCTCTGTCGCTACGCCGACGTGCCCATGTGCGTCTCAACCTACTCCAAAGGTGGCGAGTGGTCCGGCGAGTTAATTGATGTCGGCAAAGGCACCAGCGACGCGGATTACAAAGATAAAGACGTGCGCGGCAAAGTCGCGCTCGCTTCCGGTTACGCCGCCAACGTCGTGCGCCAGGCAGTGCTGAAGCACGGCGCAGTTGGCGTGGTGATCTATCCTTCAGCCGACGACCGTCCCGACCATCCGGACATGATTCGCTATAACGGCATCTGGCCGCGCGCGGAAGAACTCGACAAAACCAGCGGCGGCTTCCAGATCTCGCGCAACCAGTACGACCAGCTGAAATCGCTGATGGCGAACGGCCCTGTTCGTGTTCACGGAAAGATTGACGCCACGCTCGGTCCCGGCAAACTCACGCTCGTTCACGCCTACATCCGCGGCACCGAGCACCCCGAGCG
>DATAEJ010000126.1:0-5592 GCA_036258095.1 Candidatus Angelobacter sp.
CGCGGAATTCGTGCACCTGCCCCAGGGTGATCGTCGCGAATGGATACAGCAGCGCATGGAAAATCCGGGTCCGCAGCAGGTGGACCGAGGCTGGCTGGCCGAACGCCTGCTCCAGGCCGACCTGTTTGAGCAGATCCTGCAGACGCGCTATCTCGGTACCAAGCGCTACTCCGGCGAGGGCGCAACTGCCCTGATCCCGCTGCTCGATACGGTTCTCGAAACTGGCGCCGATAACGGTGCAAATACCGCAGTCATGGCGATGAGCCACCGGGGACGTCTCACGGTGATGAACCTGACGGTCGGCATCCCGGCAGAAAACGTCTTTGCCGGATTCGAAGATGTAGACCCGCGCAGCGTGCTCGGCGGCGGCGACGTTAAATACCACCAGGGCGCAACCGGCGAATACACCACAAGGAACGGCAAGTCGCTCCGCATGCACCTGGTCTCGAATCCGAGCCACCTTGAAGCCGTGGATCCTGTGGCGCTTGGCCGGACACGTGCCAAGCAGACCCACTCCGGGACTGATGGCCAGAAACTCGTGCTGCCCATCATCATGCACGGCGACGCAGCCTTCGCGGGCCAGGGCATCTGGGCCGAGACCCTGAACTTTGCGGGCGTGAAAGGTTTCACAGTCGGCGGCTCGATCCACATCATCGTGAACAATCTGATTGGCTTCACCACCAATCCGAGCGAACTGCACACCTCCCGTTTCTCATCGGACCTGGCAAAGCGCCAGCCGATCCCGATTTTCCACGTGAATGCTGAAGATCCCGAAGCCGTGCTGCGCGTCGCGAAGATGGCCGTCGAGTATCGCTACCGTTTTGGTAGTGACGTAGTAATTGACCTGATTGGCTATCGCCGTCACGGGCACAGCGAAGTAGACGATCCCACCATCACGCAGCCGCTTCTTTATAAAAAGATCAACTCGCATCCGCCGCTGTTCGAGATTTATGCGCGCCAGCACAATATCGATCTCAGCTCAGCAACGGCATCGTTCCGCCAGCAGATTGACAGCGCGTACGACCGGGCTGCAAACATGGAAAAAGCCCCGGTGCTGCGCATCCTCCCGAAATACTGGGATAAATTCGTCGGCGGCCGCTACAGTCCGAAATATGAAGTCGCCACAGCTGTGCCCGAAGATCGCCTGAAGCAGATTGCCCATGGCCTGGTCTCTTATCCCGAAAGCTTCCACGTCCATCCCAAGATCAAGAAACTTCTTGAGCAGCGCGAGAAGATGGGCACGGGCAAAATGCCGCTCGATTACGGCATGGCAGAAGCGCTCGCGTTCGGCTCGCTCGTAACGCAAGGCATTCCGGTCCGCATCACCGGACAGGACGTTCGCCGCGGTACCTTCAACCAGCGCCATTCATTCCTGGTGGACACCGAGACCGAGCAGGATTACGTGCCGCTCAGCCATCTTGAAAAGAATCAAGCCTGGTTTGAGGCTTACAATTCGATTCTCTCGGAAGCCGCGGTGCTCGGCTTTGAATACGGTTTCAGCCGCGACTATCCTGACGCCCTTGTGCTCTGGGAAGCGCAGTTTGGCGATTTCGCCAACGGCGCCCAGATCATCATCGATCAATTCCTGGTCGCCGGCGAAGACAAATGG
The DNA here is from genome assembly GCA_036258095.1 of Candidatus Angelobacter sp. GTDB lineage: Bacteria > Acidobacteriota > Terriglobia > Terriglobales > Acidobacteriaceae > Angelobacter. The sequence goes on from DATAEJ010000126.1 coordinate 1,610, forward strand.
GGACTGCTCTCTGGTCTCGTCATGCTCCTGCCGCACGGCTACGAAGGCCAGGGGCCGGAACATTCCAGCGGCCGCATTGAACGCTACCTGCAGCTCGCGGCCAAAGACAACATCCAGGTCTGCCAGCCCTCCACGGCTGCGCAGTACTTCCACATGCTGCGCCGGCAGGCGCTGCGCAACTGGCGCAAACCGCTGATCGTCTTCACCCCCAAAGGCATGTTGCGCCACCCTGAAGCGGCCAGCCCGCTCAGCGAGCTTGCAACCAGTCATTTCCAGCCCGTGATTCCGGACCGCGAGATCACTTCCGCAGAACGAGTGATCATCTGCACCGGCAAGATCGGGCATGAGCTGCGCCGCGAACGCAAGCGTCGCGGCGACCCCCGCACCGCCATCATCATGCTCGAGCAGCTTTATCCTCTGCCCGAAGCGGAACTTGAATCTGCGCTGTCCGAGCACAGCAATGCTCGCGAGTTTCTCTGGGTCCAGGAAGAGCCGGCCAACATGGGCGCGCTCAGCTTCCTGGCTCCACAACTGGAACGCCTCACCGGCGGACAGCCGTTGCGCTCGGTAAAGCGCTCGGCTTCCTCCAGCCCATCTACGGGCTCGCATACGGCCCATGAGATGGAACAGAAAACTTTGCTCGAACTGGCATTTACGTCGTTTTAGTGCGGCGAGGCTCACGAAGCATCGCCGCTTGAAGTCAGGTCATCCAAAATCGAGTTCAAACGATAAGGAAAGGTGAATTGAAATGGCACAAGGAACTGTAACGGCCCATGAAGTTCCGGCGCTTCCTTACGCGTACAACGCGCTGGAGCCTCATATTGATGAGCAGACCATGCACCTGCACCATGACAAGCATCATGCAGCGTACGTAACCAAGCTGAACGCCGCGATCGAAAAACATCCTGAACTGGGCAGCAAGTCTCCGGAAGAGCTGCTGCGCAACCTGAATGCCGTGCCGGAGGACGTCCGCGGAATGGTCCGCAACAACGGCGGCGGCCACGTGAACCACACCATGTTCTGGCAGATCATGGGGCCAAAGGGCGGCAATCCTACTGGCTCAGTCGCTGAAGCAATCAACAAGACCTTCGGCAGCTTCGACGCGTTCAAAGAGAAATTCGAAGCTGCCGGTGCAAACCAGTTTGGCAGTGGCTGGGCTTGGCTGGTGAAAACGAAGTCCGGCGAGTTCAAAGTCACTTCCACTCCGAACCAGGACAATCCCATGAGCAATGGCGAATTTCCCGTGTTCGGCAACGACGTGTGGGAGCACGCGTATTACTTGAAATACCAGAACCGCCGTCCGGATTATTTGAAAGCCTGGTGGAACGTGGTGAACTGGGACGAGGTAAACAAGCGCCTGGCCCAGGCTGACTCGTTCTTCAAATAACCCGATCGCCAGCCGATTTTCAAAGCCGCCTGCGGGCGGCTTTTTTGTTGTTCATAGACCGTCGTTGTTCTCTCAACACTGACCAGGCCTAGGTCCCTCGTACGAGCCATGCTGCCCAGCCGGTCAGCAAGGCCAGAACGGCTGAGAAGATCGTCGGAGGTGGCAGCATATATGCCCAGCTCACGGCGATGCTGGCCAGCTGCAGAATAAAAAAAGCCCATGCGAGGCCCACTATGCCTCCCGGATTCGTTTGCGCAGCCGCGCCCAGATGCCACGCGAGATATGCGAGGAAGAGCAGGTAAAGTGTGCAGAACAGGCCAAGTCCGCGGTAAAAATTCCCATAAGTGAATTTTCCGCTTCCTACTTCCAGCGGGACGGTATTCATCCGGTCGTACACTGCCAATCCTTCAGCGTTCGTCGGCTTGAACTTCAAGAAGCCGACAGTATGTCCTGCGGCGAAAAGAAACAGAACCACAGCTGCAATCCGATAAAGCAAAAATGCCTTCACGGTCGCTCCTTGGTAAGACTCAGATTTTTTGGGTATGGCGCGAGGATTGTAACCCTCGCTGCCGCACATACGACGTGTGATTCGCGGGAAATCGACTAGGGGCCGACATCAGCACCCAGGCGCCCGCCGGCATTGCTCCGGCTTCAATCGCGCTGCTAAGATAAAGGGTTTGCCCTCGCTTTCCAATCTCTTCTTACAGGTTCTCTCTTATGGCACAAGCAACTGATATTGCAATCGTAAGCGGCGCGCGTACCCCCATGGGCCGCTACTGCGGCAAGCTGCGCGATTTTACCGCCATGGATCTGGGAGCAGTCGCCGGCCATGAAGCCATCCGCCGCTCCGGTATCGATTCCAAAGAATTCGATCACGCCGTTTTCGGCAACGCGCAGCAGACCTCTGGCGATTCTCTGTATGGCGCGCGCCATGTAGCGCTGAAAGCCGGCCTTCCCATTGAAACGCCCGCCCTTACCGTGAACCGGCTGTGCGGATCCGGTATGCAATCTCTAGTCAATGCCGCGCAGATGATTCAGCTGGGCGAAGCCAACACCGTTTTGGCCGGCGGAATGGAGTCCATGTCGCAGGCGCCTCACGTGATCCGCGGAGCGCGATGGGGTTTGGGGCTGGGCGAAGGCAAGATGGAAGATTCGCTCATGGTAGCCCTTCTCGATACCTACTGCGGTCTTTACATGGCCAACACCGCCGAGCTTTACGCCGAGCAGCAGGGCATCACGCGCCAACACATGGACGAGTTTTCCCTCCAATCTCAGCAGAAAGCCGGAGCAGCGCAGCATGCCTGCCGCCTGGCCGAAGAGATCACTCCGGTTCCGTTGCGCAACCGCAAAGGCGAGCCTACCGGTGAGATGTTCGAAAAAGACGACCACCTCCGGCCGGAGACAACCATGGAAGGCCTGGCCAAGTTGAAGCCTGCTTTTGGCAAGAACGGCACGGTCACGGCCGGCAACGCGAGCGGCATTGTGGATGGTGGCGCGGCAGTTGTGATGATGAAGCTGGATGAGGCAGGGAAGCGCGGACTCAAGCCGATGGGGCGAATCGTGAGCTGGGGCATTGCCGGTGTGGATCCGAAGATCATGGGCAGCGGCCCGGTGCCGGCTTCGCGTGCTGCACTTAAGAAAGCTGGCCTCTCCCTGAACGACATTGACCTGATCGAAGTGAACGAAGCTTTTGCCGGCCAGTACCTGGCGGTCGAGAAAGAACTCGGTCTCGATCGCAGCAAGGTCAACGTGAACGGCGGTGCCATTGCGCTGGGTCACCCGCTGGGCGCTACGGGAACACGGCTGGTCATCACGCTGCTGTACGAACTGCGTCGCCGGAAAGCGAAGTACGGCCTGGCAACAGCCTGCATCGGCGGCGGACAGGGCATTGCGATGATCGTGGAGAACTTGCAGACGTAAAACATTTACCACAGAGGACACAGAGAAACACGGAGAAGAGCCGAACCACGAAGGAACACAAAGGGAAGTCATAATTAGATCGAGAATCTACTCTAGGCTGGTTATGCACAGGTACAACCTCGCTGAATCGGTCCTCAGTGCTTCTCTGTGCCCTCTGTGGTGAAATCTTTCGTGATCCTTGTGTGGTGAAAAGGCGGAACATGGCTATCAAAAAAGTTGGCGTACTCGGTTGTGGCCTGATGGGATCAGGCATCGCCCAGGTCAGCGCGACCGCAGGCTACGACGTGGTGGTATTGGAGCAGGAACAGAAATTCCTGGACAAAGGCTTTGCCGGGATTGAGAAGTCGTTGGCGAAGTTCGCCGAAAAGCCGGACAAGACCGGAGTTACCCCGGAACTTGCCAAGCAGGCGCGTGCGAGAATCACCGGCACAACGAAAAGGGAAGACCTGGCCGATTGCGACATCGTTATAGAAGCGATCATCGAGAACGTGGAAGAAAAGAAAAAGATGTTCTCTGCGCTCGACGGCATCGTGAAAAAAGACGCCATCTTCGCCAGCAATACATCTTCCATCTCGATCACCGAGGTCGCTGCGGCAACTAGGCGGCCGGAACGCTTCATCGGACTGCACTTCTTCAATCCCGTACCGCTGATGAAGCTGGTGGAAGTCGTGCGCAC
>DATAEJ010000127.1:0-10385 GCA_036258095.1 Candidatus Angelobacter sp.
ACCGGCAGCATGGGCATTCCACCGGAGATGGCGGCCCAATTGACACCGGCCCAGCGCGCCCGATTTGAAGCCGCACAAAAGAAACGGGCCAGCGGTACGCCACGAACCGAGACCCACAAGAATTGTCTGACTCCCGAAAAATTGGCGGAAGATCCGTTCACGGACAGGAGTCATGGTGACGAGGCCAAGTGTTCGGAAACCGTCATTAAATCCACCGCCAGCGATCTGGAAGTTCGGGAGCTCTGCAGCTACGGGAGTTCGAAATCTGACATCCATCTTTCCTTTCATGCCGACAGCCAGGAACACGTCACCGGGACGGGAACAACAAACGTAACGACCGGCGGCCACGACATGCATTCGAACATGAAGTTGGAGTCCAAGTGGCTCTCCTCCGCTTGCCCGGCCGGGACCAGGTGAACGATCGGCTTCATTTTGACAGCTACAGATTCCCAGTCGCCCGGAGAAGGAGAAGTGAGATGACAATTTGCAGCAAGAAAACTGCACGAGCGCACGAAATTATCGCAGCATCGGTAGCCCTCATTTTGATACTCGGTTGCAATTCTGCGAGTTCGAAGCCGGTGAATGGCAAGTCCGGCGCGGCACAAAAGGGCGGCGTGGCGACGAATGCTGCCGGCCCCGACATTGATCTCAACTGTATCACCCGCCACATCCAGAGTCCGACGGAATCGTTCCACTACAGCTTCAGTGACGCCTCTGAAAATTCGTGGCAGGAAGACGCGGAAATCACGCCACAAAACATCGACGGCAGTTTCATGAACAGCTTCCTGCCCGCAAAGCAGGAGTTTCACGGGCCGCCTCAACAAGTCTCGTCAAACCTGATGGCGATCGGGCGAATGGCCAGCATCTTTTCCACGGTGCATATGACTGGCGCCGTGATGAAGCAGGGAGCAGAAAAGAAAAACGGCTACGAAACGGTGAAGTTTTCGATCGATACCGCGCAGGGCAGCAGCGTGGAGCAAAACCTCTTCAAGACAATCTTCGGCCCGGGCGGATTTGAGCGCGGGTCCGTGTGGGTCACCCAGGAAGGCTGCCCTGTGCAGATCACACTGGATGAGGAACTCCATGCAAGGGACGGAAGTCCGAACGGCAAAGCGCATTACGAAGAAGCCATGGTCCGGAAACCGTGACGGACGCCGAAGTGAATTGAATTTTAGTTTCGCAATGTTGGCAGAGCACCGTGGCAACAAGAATGAATGCAACGAACAGCAAGGAGGCGCAAATGGCGCGATGGATGAAGTCAGGCCTGCAAATCGCAGCGCTCGGACTAATAGTGACGACACTCACGTGTGGCACGTTGAGCGCTCAAGGGGAAGGCGTTCCGCTGGACCTGAAACCGCCGCCGAAAAGACCTGCCGACTTCCGCTGGCGTGTGGATCAGCGGCTGGTCCAGTCGCTGAGCAAGAACACACAGACGGGAGCCAGGGCAGCGATTGGAGGAGCGGGCGGATTTACCGGCGGCGTGGATAATGCGATCATTGCCGTGCTGCGAAAGCAAAGCGCGGCCGCCAGTTCTCAGATCGGCTCGGCCAGTCAGGTGGAATTGAACCCACAGCCGCTGCCGCCGAAGTCTTCCGGAGGCATGCTTGGCCCCAGCCAGACGATGTCTGCACCGGGCCAGACCGGTATTTCGACCGGGCAGAACATAGGAATGTTAGCTACGCAAAATGGTCCGGTACGGCATCAGAGTCCCGGAGCCGATCGTACACCGCAGCCTGCAATCGGAAAAGCGCCTGCTCCCACGCAGATGTGCATGAACGGGATCGCAACAGTCGATGGGCAGAAGTTTGGCGTTGTTTTTGCGCCGATCAGTGGGCCGGAAGGTACGTTCGTGATTCAGGGCTGCGGGTTCGGAACCAAGCCGGGGGAAGTTTACCTGAGCGGTTTGCAGTACGCGCCTTCCACGTCGAATGCCAGAAGAAACGTTCTGATGGGCCCTGCTCGCCTGCCACTGCGGATTGCCCAGAATGGGTTTCCTGGCGCACAGCCCGGCAAAGGCAACTGGCAACTTGGTTGGAGCGACCGCCAGATCATCGCCACCATGGATCCAAACGCAACTGGCTATCTCGACAACGAAAGAGTTGCGCTGGTGGTGAAAACGGCGAGCGGCCAGACCTATACAGCTACCGGCTTCCGCTTCTTTGCCGCTCGCGAGCAGCAGAAGCTGACGTCCATTCCCACTAAAGCGATCCAGCCGGGATCTTCGTATGACACCGCGGGACATCCGCTGACGGCAAACATCCTCTCGCCCTCCGCGGCATCGATGGTCCTGCCGGGACATACGGTAGCCGTGGTGCGCGACGACAATTCCGCCACGTTCCCCGGAGGCTCAGATACGCTCGATCTGTCTAGTTCTCTTGGACCAGGATTCCAGATCATGAGTGTTCAGCAGTTCAATGCTGCGCTGACCAGCGCTGGATGCCAATCAGTTCCTCCCGGCGGAGGTCATTTCACGACGAACGGGTCATGGAACGTGACGACGATTGGCGGTGGAGGATACATGATCCAGTGGCAGGAGCAGAGTTGTGCAACGCAGAGCACCAGCGGGCCCACCACAAGCATCGGAAGCGTTTCAGCGTACGCGCTGGATATCACCGTGATCGGCCCGCGCGGTGTAGATCCGTTCTTCACAACGGGAACATTGAAAGTTGTGAACTAAGAAGGGGGTAAGCGGGTCGCACTTGTGGGGCGGCGGCTTAAATGAGTCCACCGCCTCAAGTGCGAGTCATTATGCTGCTTTGGCAGCCGCGCCCAGAGTGCTGGCGAGCACATCCACTTTATTGATCTGCGGCGGCTCAGCCAGAAGCTCGCCGGCTTTGGCCATCAGCGCGGCAGCTACTTGTCCCTGAAGGTGGGCCTGACGTCCCGACTCATCGGCAAAGGTATCGAAGATGCCAAACGTGTTGTTGTTCATGCGTATCGCGAACCAGCTGGTAGTGCCTGTTTCCTGCTGCACAATGGGAAGAGCGCTGCGAAGGAACTGATCCACTTCATTTTCTTTTCCGGATTTCGCCACCAGGCGCACCCAAAGTGCCAGTTTTGTTTCTGCCATCTCGGTCCTCCTTGATTGTTGGGGGAGCAGATTGAGACCAATCTGCACCGTCCATCAGATGTACTCCGGGATGGGAACGATGTCAAAAAGATGGGGCACAAAGAGCCGCCTGATTTTGTTCCCGATCTAGCTGTCCGCCCTCTTCATCCACCCTGCAAGATTCACTGCCTGTGCAGGGTTGATGGATGCGACATGCTGATAGTGGCGGCGGGACCATTCGCAAAGCAGTTGATACAAAGCGATTGGGCTCAGTGAGTTGAAGGCGGCGATGGTGGCCGGACCGAATACGCCATCTTCGTGCGACCGATGCCCTGGCGCGGCGATCAAGCCATTCGCGGCGCGCTGGGGCGTAAATCGCTGCCTGGTGTGTACCCATGTTCACCGCCATGTCAAGGATCTTGTTGGCAATGTTCTGGTTATCAAGTTCATCGAGGCGCAACTGTTTCCAGTAATCGCGTTGGTAAATCTGCTCGGCGACCTCCAGCGCTTCGGCTGCCGGACCGGAGAAGAAGCCGGCGGGCAGGCCGGGGTGGAATTTTTCAGCAATGCCGAAACGGGTACGGCCGCCGGCGTCTTCGGTCACTTTTCCGGTAAGTCCTGTGTCTTCATGACTCATGACGAAAGTAAAAGCGGGCTGGAAGTCGGCCAAGGGGACTCCTTTGGATATATTCGCTATTTGTTCTACGCGGAACAGCGAAGTAATTGGCAATTAGCAATTGGCAATTAGCCAGACCAGAACTTGAAAAGCACGGGATGTTAGAATCTTCTGTATCCCATTCAGTATGAGCAACTTCCGAATTAGTCACACAAATTTCGTGTGCCCGAAGGCCGGCCATTGAATAACCCAGCACTCAGCAAAGCCCTCTTCTTTATAGGCATTCTTCTCTCCGCAACGGGCGTTCTCTCGCCCCCACTGGCACTGCTTTTTGGGCTGGTATTCGGCTTTGCCGTCCAGCATCCTTATCCGGCGCAGAGCCGGCGGACCGCCCGGTTCCTGCTTCAGGCCTCGGTGGTGCTGCTCGGCTTCGGCATGAACCTGCACCAGGTGATTGAGACCGGACGTTCGGGATTCGTCTACACGGCGCTGACCATCGTTTTTGCCATGGCCGTGGGACTGGGGCTGGGATATCTCATCCGGGTACAGCAGAAGCCGGCCTTCCTGATCAGCGCGGGCACGGCGATTTGCGGCGGCAGCGCCATTGCCGCTGTGGGGCCTATTACCCACGCCAGTGACGAAGAAATGGCCGTGGCGCTGGGCACCGTCTTCATCCTGAACTCGGTGGCGCTGTTTCTTTTTCCACCCATCGGTTCCCTGCTGCACCTTTCGCAGGCCCAGTTTGGGTTGTGGTCAGCGCTGGCAATTCATGACACCAGTTCGGTGGTAGGAGCGGCGGCAAAGTACGGCCCAACCGCGCTGGCGATTGGCACCACCACCAAGCTCACGCGCGCGCTGTGGATCGTGCCTATGGCGCTGGTTACTGCCGGACTCATGAAAAGCAAGGCGCGCATTCAGTGGCCGTGGTTCATTCTGTTTTTCTGCGGCGCAGCGCTGCTCAACAGCCTGCTGCCGGCATTTCATTCCGCCTTCGCGACCTTCAACTACATGGGCAAGCTCGGGCTTACGGCAACGCTGTTTCTCATCGGCACCGGACTGAATAAGAAGACATTGGCCAGCGTCGGGGTGCGGCCCTTGCTCCAAGGCGTGACATTGTGGCTGATCGTTGGAACCACGACACTGGCGATGATTGTGTTGGGGTGGATCGGGTAAGCAGCCCTTCTCAAGTTGGAACTCAGCAAAGATCGGTCGCAATTCGCGAGTCGCGAATGTAGAATAATAGGGCATGAATTTGAAACCCCAGGACGTAATGCTGGTTTTGAAGCTCTGCTTGTATGGCAACAAGCGCCCGGCGATGTCTGTGATTGCAAGTGAATTAGGGATCAGTCCCTCCGAGGTACACGGCGGCATCAAGCGCCTGCAAGCGGCAAAACTTCTTCATCAGGCGGAGATGGACAGTAAAGTCAACATTCCGGCCCTCGAAGAATTCCTGCTGCACGGATTGAAATACGTGTTTCCTGCCGAGCATGGGCCAGTCACTCGCGGTGTTCCGACTTCCTATGCGGCCGCTCCATTAAACCGGGAAATTTCGTCCAGTCATGAGTTACCTCCAGTATGGCCATGGCCGGAGGGAAATGTTCGAGGTATTGCATTCAAGCCGCTCTATAAAACCGCGCCGCTTGCCGCCTCGAACGATCCCCGGCTTTACGAACTCATGGCTCTGGTGGATGCCATACGCGATGGACGCGCACGCGAACGTAGAATCGCTGAAAGAGAACTCGTCAAACGGTTGCGATCGGTCAATGCGAGACCATAACCTGGACCTGCTAACGAACGCAGCTCGCCTCCTGAAGCCACTCCTTGGAGAACTCGCCTTTGTCGGCGGCGCTACAACGCTCTGTTCATTACAGATCCGGCCGCCGCTGAGGTTCGCCCAACCTACGATGTGGATGCGATCGCGGAGATCACTTCCTATGCCGCCTACGCTGGTTTTTCACAGCGGTTGAGACATCTTGGCTTCCGGGAAGATGATAATGAGGACGCTCCGATCTGCCGCTGGCGTCAGGGCAAAACCACTCTTGACGTGATGCCTCTCGATGAAAAGATACTTGGGTTTTCGAATCGCTGGTACAGGCCTGCCTTGGTTTCCCAGAAGAGCGCGAGTTGGAAGCCGGCCTCCGCATTCGCGTGGTTACAAGTGTGTATTTCTGCGCAACCAAGTTAGAGGCCTTTGCAGGCCGCGGCCACGGAGATTATTCATCGAGCCAGGATCTTGAAGACTTTGTGTCAGTGGTTGATGGACGCGCCGAGCTTGCCGAAGAGATTCAACACGCCGCGTATGACGTGCGATCGTACATCGCTGGCAAAACCGAAGAACTTCTGAAAACAGCAGAATTTAAGGATGCGCTGCCCGGCTGTCTGCTCCCCGATGCCGCCAGCCAGGCACGAGTTCGGTTTCTCTTGAGACGTATGGAGGCGATCGCCGCACTTGTCTAAGTACATCAGACCGCAGCGATCGCCCGAAGCGATTACTCCTTGCTAAAGTCGCACACTCCGTCCGTCCGCTGGGTGACTTTTGGCGGAGGCGTGGCCCAGGGGCCACCGTTGGTAAAGTCGAAGAACTCGGTCATATCGGGCATGGATGCGTCGCGCGCGTTAAGCGGCTGGAGATGGAAGCGCGTCTCAATGAACTTGAGGATCGCGGTGTAATCCATCGGGGTGTGCGAAACAAAGTTCTTCTTCGCAAATGGCGAGACAATAAAGTTCGGCACGCGGAAACCGCTCACGTTCAAGTCAAAGCTGCTGCACGCCTGGTTAAAACAATCTTTCGGCACAGAGAAATCTTTCGGCTTGATGCCGTCCGGGTTGGGAACGTTGATGGGCGGGACGTGATCAAAGGCTCCGCCGCCTTCGTCAAAGGCGAAGAAGAAGGCTGAGTCTTTCCATGACGGCGAAAACTCGAGGGCATTCACGAGCTGCGCCACCCAGGCTGCGCCCTTCTGTACGTCGATGGCCTGGCCTACCGGGACCGGGATGCCTGCGCCGGGATTGTTGGTGGGGTGCTCATCGCGACCGGTATGCATGCCGGTCTCGATCAGGGCCACCTGGGGCAGCGTGCCGGCCGCAACGTCAGCAAAATACTGATCAATGGAAACCACGTGGGACTGCCGGGTGTTGAAGTCGCTGAAGAAGCTGAAGAAAGTAAAGTTATCGATGCCCCAGTCAGAGATGTAAATCTTCCACGTGATACCCGCTTCATCCAGCGCACGCCAGATGGTTTTCGACGCTAACTGCCCGCTTTTGCTGGTGTCAGCATGGACGAGACCACCGGACGTGGCCGCATGTGAATAAAGGCGGTTGCTGCCGGTGCGGGTCGGGATGGGCGAGAACATCATGTCGCTCATGGCGAAGTTGGAGGCGGTGGAGTAGTAGAAATTCAACTGGGTGTCATCGAAGATTCCCATCGCGCGATGCCCGTCAGTATCCAGCAGCACCCCCAGGCCTGTGCTTACGTTCTTGGCGGTCTGAACAAAGCCATCCATGGGCGAGTTCGGGCCGATAACGGCGGGATTGCTTCGGTTCATCTCGTGATGCGCCTCAGCCCAGTCCGGCGTAAGGTCTTCAGTGCAGACCGAACCCGTGTGATAGGGCAGGATTGGTCCGGGATTGCCGGCCGCTGTGTTCAAAGAACCGGCGGTCTGAGCTGCTGGATCGGAAAGGTCACGGATCTTTCCATCAGCGCTATTGATCGGGATGCCGTGGGCCTGGCGGTACTGCGTCATGAAGCCGAAGTAGGAGTCGAAGCTCCGGTTCTCCTGCATCATGAAGATGACGTGGTTCACCGCATTGATACCTCCGGAAGTGGTTCCGGTGGGCGTAGGCGACGGCGAAGGTGAGGGTCCGGAAGACGAGGAAAGCGCGCCTCCTGCACAACCGATAGTCAGGCAGGAGACCAGGATCAGACAGAGCGACGCGAGGTGCTTCATATTCGAGAGTTGATGCAGCAGAGCAGCTCTGTGTTGGCGGTTCTAAGAGCTGAGCACGTGAATTTTTGCTTAAGAGGAAATTCGGTAGCTGGTAATTGGTAGTTAGTGATTGGCAGTTGGTACCTGGTAGTTGGTATTGGGTCCGTGGGTCGCTCAAGGCTAACGAAGATCAGAGATGATCCTGATCAGAGATGATCCTGAACCAGAGTCTCTGGACTACGCCCTTCGGGTTGGATTACATCTGCCGACAGTCTTCCCGCCTCTGGGCCGGGTCTCCGTTGAACCCGCCCTGGCTTTGTAGGGTAGGTGTCTCCGCGCTGATCATTTAGTACGGAATTAGTGGCTGTTGGCGTGGCGCAGGCCAAATACGCGGTTCAGCAGGTCTTCCAAACGGTCAAAGCGGGCAGAGGTGTCGGCTTTCAGGTCCTGTATTTCGCGGCGGGTGGCAAAGTAAAAGACCAGTCCAGCGTGAGCACGACGATGAGGATCCCGATCTTGCCGGAGCGTTCTTCCAGAGAGTGAATGAGTTTTTCCATGAGTTCCTTTCCTGGCGGCTGACTGTGGGTTGGCGTTCTGGTGATTAGGGACAAACAGCATGGCGGATGAAACGGGAATCTCACCACAGGGGCACGGAGACACGGAGAAGAACGGTAATGAGAGGACGCCCAAGGGCGTGGCTGGGAAACGCTATCTAATTTCGAAGAAGGCTTGAGAGCGGTTCATCACCACTTCAAAACGGGAGAAGAACCCATCACGGCCGAGAAGGCCCATACCTGTATGCTCCAGGCTCTCACAAAAACCAGCGTACAGCTCCAAAACGATGGGCTTCTTCGCTTTTCCAAACGGTCGCCTTGATGCTTTCGAAATGCAATTTGAGGAGCTTCTGATGTTCCAGTAAAGATATATACGTGCTGGTTAGGGAATGGTAATGCCCAGCTGCTCGGCGCAAGACGCAGGAAAAACACAGGTATCAGCTCCAGAATCCACCAGTGCGTATGCCATGATGTGCCTGTCATTTTTCTCCAGGCGCACCGTACAGATTGGACGGGAAAAAGACTGCCGAGTCGGAAACGCGGCATCAGGCCGAGCGGGAAATTTGACGTACGGAAATTTCATTGACGGTCAGAGCACCAGGGAATTAACTGGCGGGACCTTCAATACGACCGGCTCGTCTTCACCGAGCTCTTTCGCCGCCTTGATTGCCGCATCCAGGTTCTTGGCTGTAGCTAAGATGCGGTCTTGCGTACGGACAGAGCCAGCCACTCACCAGCCGGAGCTTCTTTCAATACGTTCGTGAGATCAAGAGCGGGCATATTTCAATTGATCGTCAGTAATCCAACGTCACTTTCGGACGGCGCCGAACATGGCGCGATCCTGCTAATGCTCATATTCGTTTTCCAGGATACTTATGTCAACAACTCTTATCGAGATCAGGTCATACGCAAAGACGGCGCGATCTGCCGGCCTCGTATTTTTCCTGCCCTCCTCCAAAGCTGGATCAGGCGTAAAATTTAGGCATTCGCGCGTGTGCGAAGCCGGGAGGCGCGAATGCGGCGCCTGCAGAAGTATCTTCCTCTTTTCGTGCTCTTTCTTGCCGGATGTACCGGGTTCACCGGCTTTGTGGTGATCTCCAACGGGCACCTGCTGGTCAGCCTCACGATCAATCCCACGGTGGCCAATGCAGGCCAGTTTCCCGGGGGGCAGGTGCAGTTCATCGCGACGGGAAACTTCAATACCAACCCCACGCCAGTAAACCCCATGAGCAACATCGTGTGGACGGTGGACCAGAGCCCGTTTGTCACCATGCCTGTCCCGGTCAACGCCACCATCAGCCCCAGCGGCGTGGCGCAGTGCACGCCAGGATTCATCGGAACGGTGCAGGTGTTCGCGACGGCGCCAGCCAATCCCAACATCGCGCTTTCGGCAAGCAATCAGGTGGTGGGGACGGCGGTGTTGCATTGCCCATAGGTGGTCAGCATTCTCGTCGCCTCCGACACCCGGGAGCTTTGACCGCAATCTTTCATGCTCCCTCACCGCTCGTCGCCGCGTCGCTTCGCTTCCTCTAACTCGGGACTCGGCATGACGTCGAGGAGAGGAGATTCCTGGTTTGAACCCATGACTCATTTAACGATTGCAGCGCAGGGTTGCGAATCGTTTCTTCCTAGAGGCGATACTCTTTAGCCACTCCTCCAGAGCCGAGCAGCTCTGTGTCGGCGCTTCTAAGCCTCCCGCTAATGTCAACGCTCAAGGTTGTGCCGAGAGCTGACGAGATTCACAGTGAACGGAGGAACATCAGTGGAAGTCGTGGGACCACGTCTCGGCCGCCGTCACCTGGAGTGGCAAAATTCGCTCCGCCTTTAAATGAACAATTCCATCCTGGTTCTGTACTGTTCCTCTCGCCTTGATGAAACGCTGGTGCAGTACCACTGCAGGGTCGCGGTTATAAACCTCCTGCGAAACAATAATGTTGGCATTTCCAGTTTCATCTTCAACGGTAAGAAAGATCAGTCCCTTTGCTGTGCCCGGTCGCTGCCGCGTGATCACACAGCCAGCCACCACTGCTCGTTTGCCGTGTGGCAGGTCAGCCAGTTCTGTTGCAGAGCAGATCCCCGCACTGCGTAGCTCATTACGACGATAGAACATTGGATGTGGTCCCACCGTCATGCCTGTTCCGTGATAATCGGCGACCAGGCGCTCCTCCGTATTCATCGGCTGTAAAGGCGAGGGCTCATCTGGCTCAACAATGTTTTCCAGCAGCGGCCCGACTCTGCGT
>DATAEJ010000128.1:0-11063 GCA_036258095.1 Candidatus Angelobacter sp.
GCATAGAGAACGCTGCCGCCATAGATGCCGCGACGAACGGGCTCGACTTCTTCAATGATTTCCATCGCGCGCACTTTGGGTGCGCCGGTGAGTGTGCCGGCCGGGAAGCAGGCGGCGAGGGCGTCGACTGGACTGAGGTCGCGGCGCAGGGTGCCCTCGATCGCAGAAACCAGATGCATGACGTGGGAGTAGCGCTCCACGAACATGAAGTCGCGGACTTTGACCGTACCGAATTCACTGACGCGGCCGACGTCATTGCGTCCGAGGTCGACCAGCATCACATGCTCAGCCCGCTCTTTTTCGTCATTGCGCAGCTCGTTTTCCAGGCGCAAGTCGGTGGCCTCATCTGGACCGCGGCGTCGCGTACCCGCGATAGGACGGTATTCGAGCTTTTGTCCGGTGACGCGCACCAGCATTTCCGGCGACGAGCCCAAGACCGTCATGCCGCGCATGCGCAGGAAGTACATATAAGGAGAGGGATTCACTCGCCGGAGCGCGCGGTAAATATCAAACGGCGCAACATCGGGCTCAAGCTCCAGCCGAAGCGAGGGCACGCACTGAAAGACGTCGCCGGCGAAGATGTACTCTTTGATTTTCTCAACCGTGCGTATGAAGCGGTCTTTACTGACGGAAATGCGTGGCTTCACTTTTCCTGACCTGGCCCTGGCTGCACGGAGGAACCTGGCGGGTAGAGGCTTTGAGAGCTGGCGTTCGATGCGTTCGATGTCGCGAACCGCCTGAGCGTAGGCCTTCTTCGCCGGTTGCCGACGCACGTCAGCGGTGGCGACGATGAAAATCTCATGTCGAACATGATCAAACGCCAGCAGTTGATTAAAGAACATAAGTATGCAGTCGGGCAGATTGAGATCGTCTTTGGCGATCTCAGGCAATCGTTCGAGCTGGCGCACTGCATCATGCGAGAAGAAGCCGACTGCTCCGGCCGTGAAGGGCGGCAGTCCGGAAACATGCGCGGGCTTATGCTCGTGCAGGAGTTGATCGAGCTCTTTGAAGATGCTGCCTTCAATTATGCGCTTCTTGCCGTTGCGCTCAACGGTAATACGACGGCCTCGCGACTCTATCGTCATGTACGGGCGAATGCCGAGGAAGGTATACCGGCCAATCTTTTCGCCGCCTTCCACTGATTCGAGCAAAAAGGCCTGCGGCTCGTTCGCGGCGATGCTGAGAAAAGCGGAGACAGGCGTGCGCAGGTCGGCTGCAACGGTTTTCGCAACAGGGACGAGGGTGGAGTGCTGCGCAAGCTGGGCGAACTGCTTGAAGTCCGGGAAGAGCATGGAAGGTTATCTTAGCAAGAGCAACAGAGAGCACTCAGGATTGATCGCTTTGACTTTGGGAAGCCCTCGAGGTGATTACCGGATGAGAGTTTCCAATCCTCAGGTTCATGTACTCTCGCCGGGCCGGAACTAGTCCCGACGTCGTAAAGCCTGCGTAGCCCGAACACTCCAGGCCTGCTCTTTTGGACTATACTTTTTGCAATCAGTTCAACTTCAAGCAAGTTCGCGCCGGTGCACGCGACCGAGGCTGAACCCCCTTGAAACAATGCACCCACAGGAATGCAGCATGCTCGTTCGCTTTTGGGGCGTCCGAGGCTCAACGCCCACACCTCAACCGGAAAACCTCCGCTATGGCGGAAATACATCATGCGTGGAACTACGCATCAACGGGCAGGTGTATGTCTTTGACTGTGGCACCGGGTTCCGGAACCTGGGCAAGCAGTTGCAGCAGGAAGCGAGCGGAGGTCCGATGTGCGCACACATTTTCCTCTCGCATTTTCACTGGGACCACATTCAGGGCATTCCATTTTTTGCACCGCTCTATAACAATTCGGGCAACGCGTTTTATTTCCATTCTTCCAATCGGACGCGCGGCCTGCAGGCTGCGATCGAAGAACAGATGTCTGATCCGTACTTCCCTGTCGACATGACGGAGATGAAGGCGGAGCGCAAGTTCTACGACATTGAAGAGGGCCGGCTGGAATTTGACGACTGCTCCATCCATACGAAATGGCTGAACCACCCCCAGGGCTGCCTGGGATTCAGAGTGGAAACCAGAAACGGCGTTCTGGTCTATGCCACAGACAACGAACCGGGGCATCCCATCTTTGACCAGAATGTGCGCAAGCTGGCCGAAGGCGCTGACGTGCTCATCTACGACGCGCAATACCTTCCCGAACAGTACGAAGCGCGCAAGCGTGGCTGGGGCCATAGCCATTGGCGCGAGGCCGTGAACATCGCCACGGGCAGCGGCGCCAAGGAACTCATCCTGTTTCACCATGATCCTGACCACACCGACGCGTGCATTGATTCGGTGGTCGCTAAAGCGCGCGAATATTATCCAAAAGTGCGCGCCGCGAGCGAGGGGATGGAGATTGTACTGGGCAACGAAGCCCAGGCAAGCAAAAGCATTTAGCACGGTAAGATTTCACGCGTACGCTAAAACGCCATCTTAGTGGCCCTGCACGAGCGCATTCATCTCGTCGTAGCCGACTGCGGTTTCGGCCATCCTGTTATACGTTCCTGAATCGAGCGCTTCCTGGCAGATAGCGCGAAGGAAGCCCATGGCGGCGCGCATTGGGCCGGAGCCGTAGCTGATGCGCTTGACGCCGAGCTTCTGCAACTCGGCGACGCTGGGCGCGCCAGCTCCGGCAAGGATATTGATCGGCGAATTCCATTCCCCGGCGAGGTTGGCGATCTGGCCAGAGTCACGCAGTCCGGGAACAAAGATGCAATCGGCGCCGGCCTCAAGATACGCCTTTCCGCGTTCGACCGTTTCTCGCCATGCAACTGCCGGGTCCGCGCCACGCTGCCAATAAGCATCAGTACGCGCGTTGATGACGAGATGTAGCTTACGTTTTTCTGCAACGCGGCGAACAGTGCGGATGCGGTCCACCTGATCGGCGAGCGAAAAAAGCGGACCGTGCGCCGCGCCGGGCAGCGCATCCTCAAGGTTGAGGCCCACGGCGCCTGCCTCAATGAGCTGCTCAAGTGACCACTCGAGCTGTTGAGGATCGGCCGCGAAGCCGGACTCCACATCGGCAGTGACGGGGACGCGTACCGCTTCGGCGATTCGCCGCACAGCTTCCAGCATTTCCGGCCACGGGATGCGCTGTCCGTCAGGATAGCCCTGCGCATTGGCTATACCAGCGCTGGTGGTGGCGATGGCTGGGAAGCCGGCGCGCTCAACGATGCAGGCGCTCGCGGCGTCCCATGCATTGATCAGTACAAGAGGCTGTTCAGCGTGGTGTAGCGAGAGGAGGCGAGAAGCTTTTTCTGATTGGCTCATGTCGTGCTTCCAGGATGGTCCGGTTAGGTTTAACGGGTTAGTGCAGGCCCACTGAAACATGTTAGTGAGTACGTTTACGATTCTCAACGATCATTAATCGTGCGTCACACGCTGCTTGTGCATAAACTTGTTCTTGCGAGATGATGTTCTCATCGTAAGCCGATGGATTGTTCCGGGACCGTAGCCATTGCATCGCGTATGAAATCTCGAACCAGGGTTGCTCTGACTGTCTCCGTGTTTGCCCTCATGATCGCTGCTGTGGGCTTCGGCTTTGACCGTGTGCTGATCCGGGAAGGCCTTGCGCGCACCGGCGTGTTATTCGTTTCCAACCTGCTCACAGGCGTGGTTGCCAGCGCCTTGTTCCTGCAGTACAAGCTGCGGGATGAAGAAAGACAGCGTCTGCTCAAAGACCGCGTGCAGAAGCTTGCGGAGATGAACCACCATGTGCGCAACGCGCTTCAGGTAGTGGCGTTCTACCAGTATCAAACGCAAGATCCCGAAGCAGCGCGACTGATTCAGGAGTCGATCCAGCGGATCGAGTGGACTTTGCAGGAGGTGCTGCCACGCGGTTGGGACCTGGAAGAGGGCCTCTTTCCTGGTCATCCCTCGGGCCAATCAGCGCAAAAACCCGACAACGCATCCGGCGCCCGGGCCGGCAAACGCGATTTATAATCCAAAGGAACGACGGTCGCGACTTTTCGAATCTAAAGACTTACCGCCTTATAGCACCTCAGTGTAGACGTGGGGTTCTCCTCATTGATTAACTTCCCCCGCCGTAACTATACTTGTCCGTTTGTCTTTTTTCGCTGGAGATGGAATGAAAACAGTATCGCTTGAACAAGAGCTAAACCCGTGGGAGGCGCAGGCAGCGCGATTCGATTTCGCCGCCCAGAAATTGAACCTGGACGATGGTCTGTGGAAGATCCTGCGGTACCCGAACCGGGAAATCATCGTACATATCCCTGTCGCCATGGACGACGGCCGGCTGGAAGTGTTTACCGGATTTCGCGTGCAGCACTCAATCGCACGTGGTCCCGCCAAGGGCGGAGTGAGATACTCACCGGACGTAACGCTGGATGAAGTTCGTGCCCTGGCCAGCTGGATGACCTGGAAGTGCGCCGTGGTGAACATCCCGTTTGGTGGCGCTAAAGGCGGCGTGATCGTGGATCCGAAGAAGCTCACGATGTCAGAGCTTGAGCGCCTGACTCGCCGTTACACCGCCGAGTTGATCGAATTCCTGGGTCCGGAAAAGGACGTGCCCGCTCCGGACATGAATACGAACGAGCAAACCATGGCGTGGATGATGGATACCTATTCCATGCACATGCGGCAAACGGTGACGGCCGTCGTCACAGGCAAGCCGATCAACATTGGCGGATCGCGAGGTCGCCGCGAAGCCACCGGGCGCGGCGTGATGATCAACTGCGATGAAGCGCTCAGGAAGTTCAATCTGCGCCGTGAAGACACGCGAGTCATCGTCCAGGGCTTTGGCAACGTCGGTTCCAACGCGGCCAAGCTCATGGCCGATGCAGGTTACAAAATCATCGGAATTGCTGAATATAACGGTGGACTCTACAACCCGAAAGGCATTGACATTGACGCGCTGCTCGAGTTCAAGGACCGCAACAGCAGCAAGGGGATTGTAGGATTCTCGGGAGCTGAGGCGCACGACCCGAAAGAGCTCCTGGTTACTCCCTGCGATATCCTCATTCCTGCCGCGACTGAGAACGTCATCACCAGCCAAAATGCGGGAGACATAAAAGCTAAGATCATTTGCGAAGGCGCAAACGGTCCGACAACCGCGGCGGCAGACGAGATCCTCGCCGACAAGAAGGTCTTCGTTATTCCAGACATTCTTGCCAATGCCGGCGGCGTGACTGCTTCCTACTTCGAGTGGGTGCAGGACCGCCAGGGCTACTTCTGGAAGGAATCTGCAGTGAATGAGCAGCTTGAGTTCATCCTGCGCGAAGCCTTTGAAAATGTGGTCCACTTCTCGGAAACACACAAGGTGAACAACCGCATTGCAGCTTACATGCTGGCAATCAGCCGCGTGGCAGTTACGATCAAGCAACGCGGCATCTACGCCTAGTATCTCCCGAGCGAGAAAAGGCAGCCTTTGGGCTGCCTTTATTGTTGCTGTCCTCAAGACAATCAAGGCCGCGGCGGAACCGCGGCCCTTAAGTTTTTGGGGAATTTGAGAGCTTTAGCGACGGCGGCTCTTTTTCTTAGAACTCTTCTTCTTGCTGCCGGCCTTCTTCTTGCTGCCGGCCTTCTTTTTGGCAGCTTTCTTTTTGGCAGCTTTCTTTGCGCTCTTTTTCTTCCCAGCGGCTTTTTTGGCTTTCTTCTTGGCAGTCGCCTTCCTAGCTGCCTTTTTCTTTCCGGCAGACTTCTTCTTTGCGCCACCGCGGGTTCCGGCACCGCGCGATGCGCCGCCCGTTTCGCCGTCACCACCTGATTCGCCTCCGGCTTCGCTCATCGATCCGCCGCCACTCTCCCCCGCTTCGGCGCCGATCGATTCTTCCTCTTCTTCATCAAAATCTTCTTCCATGGAACCGCCACCGAAGCCACCGACATCGCCGTAATCATCGTCCATATCGTCCTCATGCCTTGCTCTGAGGGTCTCGTCGTAAAAGCTCATAGTTCCTCCAGAAAATTAGGGCCGCCTGTGCACGCCGCCGATCATAACCGGCGCGGATTATAACAATTCGAATGAAGCGAATGTCAACCCGCGCACCACAGTGTGCAACTTGGCGCGAGAATAATCAAGTTTCAACGCGATGCGCTGACACTTTCGCCAGAGGATTGCGTGGAAGCCTTCTTGGTAGGTGCTTTGGAATTCGTTGTGCCGTGCTTCCTGGTCGTACGATGCCTGGCCGGAGCTTTGTCGGCCTCACCGGGACCGAGCGGCTTGTATACCACGATCATTCGGCCCCGGCGTAACTCGTTTTCTTTCAACTTGTTCCAGCGCCTTAGCCTCTCCGGGGGCACACCGAAATCTTCCGCCACTGAAAGCACAGTGTCACCTGTGTGGACTTTGTATCGGGTGGGATAACGTGAGTAGGCAATCTTCCCTGTACCGGCAGCGGCGGCGCTCACAGGTATGATCAGCTTCACATCAGTTTTCAACTGACTGCCTTCGAGATTATTTACCTGAGCGATAGCGCGGTCCGTAGTGCGATATTTTTTTGCAATCGCGGTCAGCGTCTCACCCTGCTCCACCTTGTGATAGCGCCACTGCACGCGCTTGTCTTCCGGGATGGAAGTGATTGCAGCCTGATATTTTTCTTTGCTCCCTTTGGGCACGTGCAGATCGAAGCTTTGATCCTTGGGAGTGGTTCG
This sequence comes from Candidatus Angelobacter sp., assembly GCA_036258095.1. Taxonomy (GTDB): domain Bacteria; phylum Acidobacteriota; class Terriglobia; order Terriglobales; family Acidobacteriaceae; genus Angelobacter. The sequence continues at coordinate 6,640 of DATAEJ010000128.1, forward strand.
CCGCAGCAGACTGGGGTTCAGCTCCACTAACTGGTCGAGTGAAGCATCAACGCATTCCGCTACCAGCCGCAGGTCCACCGGATAGTTGACCCTCACCACGTCGTAATCGAGCGCCGGCGCAGGCTGCACGCTCTCCAACCCGTAGCGACCCGGATTCTTGGAAATGATAGTCATCGCCAGAATGATCGGGACATAGTTCTTGGTCTCGGCAGGAAGAACATTGCGTTTGTAAAGCTCCCAGAAATCGGCATATCCCGTACGCCTCACCGCCTGCTGTACGTTGCCCGGCCCGGAGTTGTAGGCCGCCATCGCCAGATACCAGTCGCCAAACTGGTTATAAAGGTCCTTCAGGTGGCGCGCCGCTGCACGCGTCGCTTTCTCCGGGTCCTGGCGATCGTCGACCCACCAACTACGGTGCAAGCCATATCCTGCGCCCCGGCTAGCCATGAACTGCCACATTCCGCGAGCACGGGCTTTGGAAAGCGCGAGCGGCTTGAATCCCGACTCGGCCTGCGCCAGGTAGATGAGGTCCTGCGGCACTCCTTCTTCTCTGAAAGTCTTCAGGATCATCTCGCGATATTTGCCGGAGCGCGCCAAAGCGGCCTCAAATACGTCGCGGCCGCGGGTGGAAAAATAATTGATATACCCCGCCACGTAATCGTTGATCACCAGCGGCAGGTCAGACTGTAACCTGGGCAGATCGGCTTCCGCTTTGGCTTTGACGTTCGGATCGGCTGGGAAGGTCACCTGATTGGCTTCGTCAATCGGAGCAGGTTCAGGCTGCTGCTCGGTAAACCCATCACCCTGCTTGAAAGCCGTCATTTCAAGCTGATGGATTTCGTCAGTAATCTTGTCGAATTCCTGCTGTAGCCGGTCGTCGGACTTCACGTCCACCGGGCTTTGCATTAGAACGTCAACGGCGCGATTGAAATCCTGCTTCGCGGCATCCAGATGCCCGGCTTTGTAGTTGGCTTCTCCGGAGGAGTACGCCTTCTCTGCGTCAGCAATCACACCGGGAACTGGATCTTTGGAATCCGGCTGGTTCTCTGGCATGGAAGGCTGCTGCGTGCTGGCGGGCGAGGGGGTTGGCGAGGCCGCCGCAGCACTTGCCTGGGCAGTGAGAGCAGGTGCGAGCGCCTGAGGAGTTACCTTCGCCGTCTTCTTGGAATCTTTGCTCTCGCAAGCCGAGAGGAATAGTAAAGCAGCGATAAGAGCGCAGCTGGGCAGGGTTTTCGCCAGAAAAATCTTATGAAACCACATTGCCTTAATCATAACCCGATTTGACGTAAATTCCCGGCCAGCGGCAGCTCCGGTAAGCCCGATGGACTTTATCCTAAAGTGCTGACTGCGAGAGAGATACAAAACAAAACGGCCCCGGAATTGGCTCCGGGGCCGGCTACCAAGCTGACTACCAGCTCACTCTCAGGCCAAACTGGAACTGCCGCGGATCGAAAGCCGCCGTCGGCTGTCCAGCTTCCGTGTACAGCGAGTTCACGTCAGCCACATTGAACCGGTTAATGAAATTAAAGACATCCATTGAGCCCTCCAGCTTCATGCGTTCCCCAAAGTTAATCGTTTTGGCCACGCGCATATCCGTGAAGATGGTGCTCGGACGGGTGCCAGCATTACGTCCAAGGTTTCCATCCAGGCTGCCCGTGAATGTGCCGTCAAGCGGGTTGGCATCAACAAAACACGGGATCTGGAAGGCGCCGGTCGGAGATGCCTTCGAGGGCACCGTTGGGAACCCGCACGCGTTCGTCGGAGTGCCTGGAGAAACGGCGTTTGGACGATCCGTGGAGGTACTGAAGTTGAAGTTCTGGTCGGCTGCCGTAACCACGTTGAACGGACGACCCGAGCTGAACTCAATGATTGGAGCAAGAGTCCAGTTGCTGAAGAACTTGCCCGCAAAGGTGGAACCCACTTTGCCGCTCTGGTAGACGCCGCTGAACACGAAACGATGGCGCTGGTCGAATGCGGAGTTCGCCCGCTCCAGGTCTGGCCGCAGATCGTTCTGCGGAGAGAGCAACGTCTGCAGATCCGTGGAGTCGTCAATCGCGTGTGACCAGGTGTAAGACGCCAGGAACTCGAAATGGTCCTTCATGCGCTTGCGCAGGTTGGCGGTAAGCCCGTGATAAACCGAGCTGCCGTTGGAGAAGTTAGCTACCGGATCACTGAACGGCACCGGTACGCCAACGCCCAGCCCATATTGCTGGATGAGCAGATTGGCAATCGGCAGGCAGGGCGCGAGCACTCCCGTAAGCGACGGGTTCAGGCCGGACTTGCGGAAAAAGCTCAGCAAAGCCGGCGTGACCCACGGACCTGCAGGCCCGACCCCGCAAGGAGTTGCACCTGTTCCTACGGAAAGCGGACTTGTCACGGTCGGCTGAGCGTTGGCGATCGCCCAGGAGTTGTAGCGCTCCCAGTTCTCGATCGTCGCCTTGGGATTCGTTGGATTCGTGTTGATAGGGCGGTTGAGGTGGCGGCCGCCCGTGAAGTTATAAGCCACACTCACCGCGAACTCGTGACCGAGGTCATGCTCAACGGACAGGCTACCCTGCTCGGCGTACCCGTACTGGAAGTTCTTGCCGGTCGGGAAGCCAAAAGGCAATGAGATCAGAGGAACAGCGCTTCCTCCCGGTCCGGCGGTAAGGAACTGCTGGTTGGTAAAGATAGAAGGAGCGTTGGGCGTGGCATTAAACCGCTGCTGTCCAGGGAGGTAGTTCAATGCTTGAGACAGTCCGGGAGGGAGGCAATTTCCGTTACCGAGCACGCCCTGGAACGTGTTGGTGGCATTCAGGTTCAGTGGCGAGGGCGTAGCAGCCGCCGTGCAAGGACTGCCGCCGAAAAGAATGAACTGCGGCGCCTGACTGCCATCGGCAACGTCAGAGTCGAAGGCGAGCGCGAGTAAGGGATGGTCATAGAACAACCCGCCGGCGCCGCGGATCACTGTCTTGCCATCACCCTTCGGGTCCCATGCAAAGCCGAGACGCGGAGCAATGTTGTTCGTATCGCGCGGAATCCCCTGTGTAATGTTCAGCGCGTTTTCTGCCGCCGCTGAGATTGGATTCACCGCCGCAAACGTCGGGGAGAACTCGTAGTCATAGCGCACGCCGTAGTTCAACGTCAGCTTCGGATTGACCTTCCAGGAGTCCTGCAGGAACAAGCCCATGGTCGTCATGTTGAAGGAGTCGTGCGGGTTTCCGACACCCTGAATGAACACTTGCGGAATGCCGAGACCGTACGCCTGCACCGCAGAGAAGTTCGGCGCGTTACCCAGAACGGAAAAGAGCGGGCTCAATGAAGTTGCGGTGAGTTCACCGAAGTTGTAGATGCCGCCGAAGTTGACGGTGAAGTCCGCCGTAACCGGCAGGTAATTCACATCGCCGCCGAACTTAATGCTGTGGTGCCCCTTGATCCAGGAAAAATTGTCAGTGAACTGGTTCCGCTGTTCTGTCCGGTTTACGAACGAGAACGGCTCGCGTCCGAAAAACGCAAATCCCGGAATGTTCACGGCCACGTCGCCGCCGCCGGGCGCCTGCGAGAAGTTATAGAGCAACCCGCGCCGCGAATACTGGAACCGGAAATCGTTGATCTTGTTGTCCGCGATCATCCAGGTTTCCTGCAGTCCGATGTTGCCATCGTGGTAGTTCTGGGTTGAGGTGCGGGAGAACGCGTTCTGGCCGAAATCCTGGTTTTGCGCGTTCACCTGGATGCCCGTCACGAAACTAGGACTCAGTCCGCCACGGACCATAAGCTGATGTCTATCATTGAGCTTGTGATCAAGGCGGAGCGAGTAAACTTCGGTCGCCTCGTGTACCGGATAGTTTCCAACTTGGCTCAGCAGGTTGTGGAATGACCCCGGCAGGATGCTGCCCGGATTCGTGGCAAAACCGCGTAGCGCTGGATTGGGATTGTTCGTGGAACCGAGCAATGCAACGCCCGCACCAGAAGCGGCGAGTTGCGCATACCCGGCAAAGACTGGGAAGCGTGGATCCGCGGGATTCACTCCCGCCAGAAACTGCGCCTGGGCAGGCGTTACCAACGATCCCGCCGGCAATCCGAACGTCGTAGCGTTCGCCAACGGCACCAGGCCGAAGTTGTTGGCGCCGATCGTCGAAAAGCCGGTCTCGTTTCTCCGTGTAACTTCTGCGGAGAAGAAGTAGAAGGTGCGGTCCTTCTTAATTGGGCCACCTACGGCAAGACCCGCCTGCCAGCGCGTGTACGCCGGATCGGGGGTGTTGCTGAACGGGTTCACGGCCTGAATATTGCGATTGCGAAGGAACCCAAAAGCCGATCCGTGGAACCCATTGGTTCCGGACTTGGTGATGATGTTCACCACTCCGCCCGAAGCGCGGCCATATTCCGCTTCGTAGCCGTTGGTGATGATCTGGAATTCCTGCACGCCTTCCTGCGAGATGGTGGAG
>DATAEJ010000129.1:0-18869 GCA_036258095.1 Candidatus Angelobacter sp.
CGACGGCTTTGTTTGAGCAGTACAAGAAGGTGCTGATGCCCAATCTTCGCATGGGGGATCAGGACACCGCGGCAATCATTGATTATCTGGCCCGCGTTACTGCTGCACGGGACAAGATGATGAAAGAGCCCGGCAGCACCACTGCTGAGCCGGCTGGTTCGTCAGAAAAAATGTCATCTCAATCAGGTCAGGCTGCGCAGCGGCATTGATTGGCGTTCGTTGCTTTGTTTAACTGGAGAGGACCGGCCCGGAATGAGGCCAGTTCCTCTTCAGGACGAGCCTTAGATTTACCCGTTCACTGCCTTCCGCACCGCGAGCAGTTCCCTGAGTACTCCATCCAGCAGCTTCAAGTCCAGTGCATTTGCTCCATCCGACTTCGCTTCTGCCGGGTTATCGTGGACTTCCATGAAAACTCCGTCCACGCCCGCTGCCACCGCTGCCCGGGAAAGCAATGGGATGAATTGCGGCTGGCCGCCGGATATTGCTTCGCCCCTGCTGCCTGCCGACGGCAACTGGACTGAGTGCGTGGCGTCAAACACCACCGGAGTGAACTCGCGCATAATCGCCAGCGACCGCATGTCGACTACAAGGTTGTTGTAGCCGAACGAACTACCTCGTTCGGTCAGGAAAATGTTCTTGCCTCCGGAGTCGCGGACCTTTTCGACAGCGTGACGCATGTCCCATGGAGAAACGAATTGGCCTTTCTTGATGTTGACTGACTTGGCGTGACGCCCGGCCTGCACCAGCAGGTCCGTCTGCCGGCAGAGAAACGCTGGAATCTGCACGACGTCGACAGATTCGGCTACAGCTTGCACATCCTTTGCTTCGTGGACGTCTGTAAGGACCGGAACTCCGATCTGCTCTTTCACTTTGCGTAGAATGCGCAGGCCTTCCGTGATTCCCGGTCCGCGAAAACTCCTTACGGAAGTGCGGTTTGCCTTGTCGTAGGAAGCTTTGAAGATGTAAGGAATCCCAAGCTTCTCGGTTAGCGCCTTGATCGCCCGCGCCATCTTGAGCACATGCTCTTCGCTTTCGATTACACAGGGTCCGGCGATCAGGAAAAGCGAGGAACCGCCGATTATCACCGAGTCGAGGTTGAATTCTTGAGTGCCAGTCATCTAAAAAAAGCTTACATGATTTCGCGATCATTGGCTGCCAGCCACGGCCTATAATCAGCGCGATCAAGTCATCGCGCAGCGATAAAGCGATAAGCACACCACCTTACTGTTATGGCTAGTCCCTCCCAATCATCGCCGAAGAACGGTTTCACGCCCGACCACGCGGCTGGGCCGTACCTTGGGATCCAAACCGTAAACGTATTTGTTCGTGATGTGGAAAGAAGCTCGCGTTTTTACGTAGAGCAGCTTGGGTTCCGTGTGATTTCGGACGTGATCATCCAATCCGGCCAGCGCCTGATCGGAATCGCGCCTCCTGACGGGACAGCGGTGCTGACCCTGATCGCGCCGGCGCCGGATACTCCTGAGTTCAAGAAGATCGGCCAGCCGACGAATATCGTCTTTGTCACCGAGGATGTCCCCGCGAAGTACGCCGAATGGAACAAACGTGGGGTGCGCTTCCTTCACACGCCCCGGCTGCGGCGAATCAAGTACAAGCAGCAGGCAGAAGCTCGGCTGGCAGACAACCCGGGACCGGTGTGGGGCGGAGTGTTCACCCGTTTTGAGGATCCTGATCAGAATTCATTTGCGCTGGTCGCGCTGGATGAAGTCAGCCGGGCCATTGATGCGCAACGCCGTGCCGCAGCCGAGCGACTAGAGTCAGAGCGCCGCGCCGCACACGAACTGGAAATTGCCAAGGAAGTGCAACTAAAGCTGTTCCCGCAATCCATGCCGCTGCTCGGCACGCTGGAGTACGCCGGCAGTTGCATCCAGGCTCACCAGGTTGGAGGCGACTACTACGACTTCCTAAGTCTCGGGTGCGGTCACCTGGGAATGGTGCTTTCTGATATTTCCGGCAAGGGGATAGGCGCTGCTCTGCTGATGGCGAATCTGCAGGCCAACTTGCGAACACAATTCGCCATAGCCCTGGATGATCCCGAGCGCTTCCTGCGATCAGTGAACCAGCTCTTCTATGAGAATACCGCTGAAAGTGCCTATGCAAGCCTGTTTTATGGCGACTACGATGACCAGACAAGACGCCTGCGTTACGCGAACTGCGGACACTTGTCCGGGCTTCTTTTGCGGAGCGACGGACGGCTGGAGCGCCTTGATTCCACCTGCACGGTCCTTGGACTCTTTGCAGACTGGGAATGCTCGATGTCGGAGTGCATCATTGGTTCCGGAGACACACTGGCTCTTTACACTGATGGTGTAACAGAGTCGCTCAACGCCAGTGACGAAGAGTATGGCGAAGATCGTCTGGTTGAGGTGCTGCGCCAAAAACACTCTTTGAGCGCAGACGCCCTGGCCGCGTCCATCGTAAACGCTGTCCAAAGCTTCGGAGCAACTCGTCAGTACGATGACATCACGTTGATCGTTGCGAAAGGGACGTGAGATACCACATTCATTGTGCAGTCGCTGAGGCAACAGCCACGCACGGTTCCAGGAATCTTGGATAAGCCACGTAGGCGTAGGGGACCTTGTTGCGGGCATCAGCCGTGAGATCAAGCTTCCATGGTTCACGGTGCTTGAGCCCGGCAGGGACGCGTACGCTCATGCGATAGAAAGCCGCGATGGCGATATACATTCGTGCTGCTGTCTCCAACACCTCCTTGAGGTGTGCGTCTGTAAGCTTGTACTCCTTCCAGGGATCACCGGCGTCTTCCACCACCATATAGCCCCCGCTGTTCCAGGTGAGCGAATTCAGGTTCTCTTCGTTCTTTATAAAAGCCCACCCGTCGCCTGGCTGCAAAGGACCCATGTAAGTCCCTGCGAGAATTGGTCCGAATGCGAAACTGAACAAGCGAATGTGATTCTTAGCCAGCGCGTTTACCACCTGGGAAAATTGCGCTGATTTGTTCTGTTCAATTTCTGATGCCATCAGGATTATGGCATCACCCGGCCTGGGATTCTGAAACCAGCCTATCCCCTCGGACACTGCGTCCAGAATGCTGTGGTTCGTAGACGGTCCGGCTTTCTTGTCATGCAATTCATTGATGGCAGTGAGGATCGCATCGCGACTCTGGCCGAAACCGACTTCCCTCAGAGTGCCTCGCGCGGTCAATAAGGCGAAGGAGTCCGTCTCCCGCGCTCCGTTCAAAAGATAAGAGGCAATCTCAAGCTGCGCCTTGCGAGCGTCGGCGTTCAAGTTATGCCCCATGTCGAGAACCAGCAAGATGCGGCGTGGAGAGGTATCGAATGAGAGCGACTCAATGGCAACGGCATCACGTTTGGTTTGCCCTGTCAGGTTCTGGGCGGTCAGCCCTTGAACGTTCTTGCCGTTCCGTAACACCACGTTCATCCCAAGTTCTATCGTGGAGCAAGAGGCATTCTGGGCCGAAGCTCCGGCAGTAGGTAAGAAGAGAAGAAGAATGGATCCAACGAGCGAAGCAAACCTTGAGCGGGCCATGGCGGGGCATAGCATATCAGAGCTGCTCGGACACTCAGGGAAGAATTGTGTAGTGGGCCGTGTTACTTCAGCCCACTACCCGAGATGCTAGCGCCTCACAATCCTCTCCGGCCGCAGGAACATCTCTACGTCTTCATTCTGCCTGGCATCTCGCCGTGCCCGGCCATTCTCGTATGAGGCCTTAACAAACGAATTAAAGAGCGCATGCGGCTCGAGCGGCTTGGACTTAAATTCAGGATGGAACTGGCATCCCAGGAAATATGGATGCTCCGGGATTTCGACGATCTCCACGTAAGTTCCGTCGGGCGTTGCACCGGTGATGCGCAGGCCGGCGCCGGTTAGTACCGCTTCATATTCGCGGTTGAATTCGTAACGATGCCGGTGGCGCTCGCTGATCTCAGATGCCTTGTATGCATTGGAGGCGTTGCTGTTCGGCTCCAGCTTGCACGTCCAGGCCCCCAGCCTCATCGTGCCGCCCAGTTCGTCAATTCCACGCAGCTCGCGCAGTTTGTAGATCACCCGGTGGGCCGTCGCTGGATCAAACTCGCTGGAATTCGCCTGCTCCAGCCCGCAAACGTTCCGCGCAAATTCAATGCACGCCGTCTGCATACCCAGGCAAATCCCAAAGTAGGGAATTTTCTTCTCGCGGGCATAGCGGATCGCGTTCAGCATGCCTTCAATTCCGCGCTTGCCGAATCCTCCCGGCACCAGGATGCCGTCGAATCCTTCCAGCTGAACTTCGTAGTCGCGATTTGCCGCGTCTTTGTGTTCCAGCCCTTCTGCCTCAACCCATGTGACCGTAAGCTTCAGGTTCTGCGCGGTTGCAGCGTGAACCAGTGCTTCCTTCAGGGACTTGTAGGAATCTTCATATTCCACGTACTTGCCCACGATCCCAATGTGCACTTCGTCCTTCGGGTTATAAATTTTATGAACCAGCTCTTCCCAGCGGCTGAGATCGGGCTCTTTTGAATCAATGCGCAGGTAGCGCAGCAGCAGTTTGTCCACACCTTCACGGTGGAAAACCAGCGGGACTTCGTAAATGGAAGCCACGTCTTTGGCGGTGATCACAGCTTCGTCTTCAACGTTGCAGAACAATGCGATCTTGCCTTTCAGTTCTTTTGACAGGAAACGGTCCGTGCGGCAAAGAAGAATATCCGGTTGGATTCCGATGCTCAGCAGTTCTTTCACTGAATGCTGCGTCGGCTTGGTCTTGAGCTCTCCTGCCGCGCCGATCCACGGCACCAGCGTGACGTGTACAAAGAGAGTGTTGTCGCGTCCCAGCTCCTGGCGCATCTGGCGGATGGCTTCCAGGAAGGGAAGAGATTCAATGTCGCCTACCGTCCCGCCGATCTCAACAATGGCGATGTCTACATCCTGCGCCACCTTTTTCATTGCGGCTTTGATTTCGTTGGTCACGTGCGGGATCACCTGGACCGTTTTACCCAGATAGTCGCCACGGCGTTCTTTGGTGATGATCTGCTCGTAAATGCGACCGGTGGTCCAGTTGTTATCGCGCGAAAGCTTGGCATGGGTGAAGCGCTCGTAATGGCCGAGATCGAGATCGGTCTCCGCGCCGTCATCTGTCACGAAGACTTCGCCGTGCTGAAACGGCGACATGGTTCCGGGATCCACGTTGAGGTAAGGGTCAAACTTCATCAGGTTGACTTTGAGCCCGCGACTTTCCAGCAGGGCCCCCATGCTGGCCGCGGCCAGCCCTTTACCCAGAGACGAAACAACACCGCCGGTCACGAAAATATATTTCGCTGCCATGAACTCCTCGCGCAATTCGGTTGAGCTGTGGGTATTGCTGAGCTGATTTTTGGGGATTCGCCTCCCCGGCTCGAGATTGGCTGCTGCCAGTGGCCGTGGGGCGCGTTGGGGTGCACGATTAATTATACAGAACTTCGATGTGGAAAAGAGGGGCAGAATTGAAAAGACGCTTGTCACCGGCTACGTTCGAAAAGCCGAATTCGATATGGGCAACAATGCACCATAGGTGCAGGCTTTCTCATGCGGTGAGGCCTTGGATCGGCCGCTGTTCTTGCGAATTCTCGCGAAAAATCATGCAAGAAATCCCTCTGCTCCGTTCTTAGTTCAGCTACCACCGCGGCCCTGTTATTCAAGGTAAGGAACCGTGATTCCTATCTTCAGCGCGCAGCAGCAGTACCTCCAACTGCTTTCTCCCGATTGCTGCGTGACCTTGCCGGGCCACACTCCGTTTCAAAAAATGAAAGGCGTTACGCCCATGAAAAGACTAGCGAGAAAGCCCATCGCCCAAAGTTCTTCATTGCACCGCGGCACCCTGTGGTTTGTCGCGCTGCTCATCACTGCGGTTCCCGCGCTTGTTGCTTACCCGCAGGAGACTGCGCCATCCGCCGCTTCGCCCGGCTGGGTTGTGATTCCAGTCGATGAATACCGAACGTTGCGCGCGCGCGCCTATCCGGCAGAGCGGCCGCCGGAACCTCCACCTGTGGATGCGACGCTCACCCGCGTTGACTACGATCTGCGCGTAAATACGGCGGGCGATCTCGCCACTGGGCGCGCCAGCTTGACCGTGGATGTCATCAAGGACGGATGGGTTCGCGTGGGCATTCCCGCCGGACTGCTGGTGCGTGAGGCCAGACTCGATAGCAAGTTGGTCTCGCTCGTGCCTGGCAAAAGCAACCAGCTTTCCGCCATGTTCTCTCATCCCGGACGCGCCGTGCTACAGCTTGAGATCGCCCTTCCCGTGAATGCATCCGCAGGCGATGAAAGCATCTCGTTGCCATCTTCTCCTTCGGGCATCACTCGTGCGCAGGTCCAGCTGCCAAGGCAAGGCGTGGAGGTACACCTTACCGGCGGCCTACTGGCCGAAAAGAATGAGAGCGGGCCCGAAAGTCGCTGGCTCGCCTACGGGCGTGGCAATGAGCCGCTCACTTTTTCATGGCGACGCAAGATGGACGACCATCGCCTGACGCAGGCGCTGCGCATGCGTGGCTCACTGACTGAGTTGGTGGGCCTCGGCGAAGACGCAACTTCCGTTTATGCCGAGGTAAATCTCGAGATCACGCAGGGCGCCGCGAAGGAAGCTCGCATTCAGCTGCCCGATAAAATCACGATCAACCAGGTCACCGGCGCAATGGTTGCTGACTGGGAACACAAGGCCGGCGTACTGCGCGTCATCTTCCTGGAGCCGCAAGAGCAATCTGCGCGGTTTGTGATTACGGGCGAGACGCACGGCCCACGCGAAGGTAATATCGCAGTCCCACTGCTGCGATTGCTGGATGCAGAACGAGAAACCGGCGGCGTCGCCGTGGAGGTGCTCGGAGCCGGCGAGGTCCGCAACCAGAAGGCGCAAGGACTGGAAACCGCCGATCCTTCCGAACTGGGCGAAGCCGTGGCGTCGCGCCAGTCACCGTTGCTCGTCGCTTACAAGTTCCGCACGGGCGATTCAAGCTCTGCTCGTGCGCTCAACGTGAATGTAGCCCGGTACACGCAGCAGGCTGTTCTCATGGCCAACGTGGAAGAAGCGCGCTATCAGGTGCTGATGACGGCTGAAGGCAAAACGCTGGTACAGGCGCGGTACGCCATTCGCAACAACCAGAGAAACTTCCTGAAGCTGGTACTGCCGCAAGGCTCGGCGGTGTGGAGCGTGGTTCTGGATGGCAAGCCGATCAAACCCGGCGAGTCTCCGGACCACGATCTGCTTCTGCCCTTGGAGAAATCCAAAGCTGGAGAAGAGGCGCCGGCGTTTCTGGTTGAGGTGCTCTACCTTTCGCGACAACCGGCGTGGCTGGAGAAAGGAGCGATCAAGCTGCCATTGCCGGTGCTTGATCTTCCCATCTCACGCACTGGGATCTCGTTCTACCACTCGCCGCTATTTCATGTAACTACAGAGACCGCTGCGTTCCGTGTGCAGCCGTACGAAGAGCCGTTCTCACCGGCATTCAAGGAGCAATTCGTTGAGGAGTATTGGTCACGACGAGACCAGCCCGTCGCGCCGAAGTCTGGTCCTGAAAAAGATAAAAGCGACGCGATGCAGACTCTGCTGGATGACTTCCGCGCCAAGAACTCAGGCGGGACCACCGCGCGCATTCTGCCCGCCGCAGTAGCGTTCCCGGTATTCGGCGAATCGATTTTCCTGGTCGCTGAGCTTACGGCTGAGAACAAGCTGCCCATTGTGGAACTGAATTATCAGCGCGACAAAAAGAAGGATGGTGGCAAATGAAGAAGCTGCTTGCATTCATAATGATGTACTCGTTACTGGCCTCGGCAGCCGACTCGGTGAACTCGCCGGCATTGCCGCTGCCTACGTCGGGGAATGTCACGCTCCCGCTGGTGGAATATAACCGCCTGGTCGATCTCGCGAGCAAATCGGTAAAAGCATACGAGCTGCCGCCCGTGCCCTACACTCTCAAACGGGCCGACCTGAAACTGCACATCACCAATGACACCGTGCTCGGCTCCATGCAACTCGATGGCGAGGTTTTCAGCCGGAATTCCACCAAGGTCCCGCTTGCTGCGGGTGTAACCATCCTGAATGCGAGCCAGGAGGGCAAGCCGTTGCCGCTTTTTGAAGATGGCTCCTCTTCAACGGCGGTGCTTCCGGGCGCGTCGGATTTTTCGGTCACTCTCGAGACCGGGATGCCGCTGCAGATTGAAGCCGGACGCGCGTCCTTCAGCCTGCCGGTTCCCAGTGCCGGCAGCGTGAAACTCGCTCTGGCGATACCCGGCGATCACACTGCCGTTCACATCTCGCCTGGATTGATCACCTCTCGTAGCTCCAGTGCGAACCAGACCACCGTGGAAGCCACGCTCGTCCCTGGCCAGACCACCACGATCTCGTGGGCTACACGCGAGATCGTTGCTCCAGTAGTGCCGCGGGAAGTGCGCTTCCTCTCGGACGTGAAGACGCTCGTTTCTATTAACGAAGCTGATCTGCGAATTGCCGCTCTTTGCGATGTCACCGTTGTACAGGGCGAGCCCGCGCAGTTCGCGCTCAACGTGCCCCAGGACTACGAAATCACTGATGTCAGCGGCTCGACCGTGGATGGAAGCGAAATTGAAGCCGGAGTCCTTACCGTCCACCTGAGCGCAAGGGCACGAACGCACCAGTTTTTGATCACGATGGAGAAGCCGCTGAATGGCGCTGACAAAATCGGCGTTCCGTTTGTGCAGTTCAAGAATACTCAGCGGGAAACTGGCGAAGTTCTGGTTGAAGGCGCCGGGGCAATGGAACTTAGCGCCAAAGAAAGCGGCAGCCTGAAACGCATGGACGTGAAGGAAGTCAGCTCGTACCTCCGCGCGCTGGCCCGTTCCGCGTTGCAAGCTGCTTTCCGCTACCATCGCCAGCCCAATGAAGCTCCGGCACTGGCGCTGAATTGGACCCGTTTTCCTGATGGACCGGTTCTCGCCGCCGTTGCGGAGAAAGCTGTTGTTACTACGCTGGTGACCACAGAAGGCCGCTCACTGACCGAAGTCACACTGACGGTAAAGAACCAGGCGCAGCCGTTCATGAAGGTGGGCCTTCCAGCCGACGCAACCATTCTTTCCGCTGACGTTGCCGGCGAGAAAGTAAAGCCGGTGCAGGGAACTGACGGTAATCGCATTCCGCTCCTTCGCGCCAACTTCCGCCCCAGTGGCGCCTATACCGTGTCGTTTGTTTTCATGCATTCGGGGACACCGTTCGCAAAGAAGGGCGGCTCGGAAATCGCGCTGCCCAGCATGGACCTGCCCATCAGCGTGATGGAATGGGAAGTATTTCTCCCTGAACAATACAAGGTCAAGAACTTCGGCGGCGACGCGATCGCAATGAACCTGTTGCAGCTCCCAGCCCTCGCCCGGTTCTCATCTGGCATTTACATGAAAGAAGAACCTGGTCTCACCTCTGTTCCACCTCCGCCTCCACCGGTTGCCGGCGTTGCGGGAATCGCTGGCTCGATGAGCGGCTACGTACAGGACCCTTCGGGAGCGGTCATCCCTGGCGCTGAAGTGAAGGTCACTCAACTTGACCGAAGGCAAGTCTACACGGCTCGGACGGACAGCAGCGGCACATGGACAATCCTCGGCGTGCCTCCAGGACGGGTAAAGATTGAAATCTCAGCGCAGGGTTTCAGTACGAGTGTGTTGAACGGCCGGATGCAAGACTCTGAACACGGAACCAATTGGGGCGCTATACAACTACATATCGGAACCGTGTCACAAACCGTTGAAGTGACCGCTGACTCCATCTCGTCGCTCCCTATGATCGGCGGAGGCGTCGCTGGCGGAGTCGGACGCAAGGAGAAGAAGCAACAAGATCTTCAGCAGAACGTCGCGTCGGCGAACGTGTTCAACCTGCAGAAGAAAGTATCGGGCGTGCTTCCGGTTCGAATCGACGTTCCAAGGGCAGGCGCTTCCTACCGGTTTGCCCGCGCTCTAGTGCTCGATGAGGAAACCAAACTGACGTTCAACTATAAAACGCGGTGACTGGCCTTATATTAACGTTACCCTCCCTGTGCGCTGCTCGTCGCTTGAGACTAGAGCAGGGAGGGCGCGATCCAACGTGGCGACCGAACCTTTATGGTGGCGCGCCAGCCCGATCAAGTAAGCGTCCATGACCTGTTTGTGGCCGGTCAAGCGGTTGCCAGCTGGCCTTAGCGCTTCCGGGACGGTAATTGCATCAGGCCAGAAGCGGTGTGCAGGATGATCGGTGACTGTTTCAAGCACTCGGATGGCCTGCTCTGGTGGAATTGCATCAGTGGTCAACGCGGGATTGGTGATTAGTCGAATGAATCCAGCTTGCGTTATCGGGCAAGTAGCCCAACCTGACCGCGCATGCTGGCCGAACCAGCGTTGTACCTTGGGATGATGCTCATGCGCCGGCCACATCAGGGCGATAAGTACATTCACATCTAATAAGCAGACCGAGGTCACTGTTCGTCATCCTGCAACTCGCGTACGCGCTTGCTTGTAATCGGCGGTGAACCTGGCGGTAGAACGAAGACAGGCACGCCGTTCACCATTCGTGTGGGCAGGGAAGCATTTATTCCCTTCCGTACCAGATCTGATACGGCTTTGCCGATCGACACCGACCGGCTCTCAGCATAATTCTTCACTGCCGGGAATACATCATCATCCAGATTAATCGTCGTCCGCATCCGCTATATGATGCTACTGATTTATATTGATGTCAAGTTAATGATCTCAACATCAATGGTCCATGCCGATGCATCCGCCTACTTCTTCTCACTTCACATACTTCGGCTGCTCGCCCTTGCTCCAGGGATCGTATTCATGGGCAAAAACCACGCGGTCAGAAATCGGCGGGTGGTCGTAATACCAGAACACCACCGCTTTGCTGGGGTACGGATAGGAAAGTGAAAGCTCGCCGAGCACCTGGAAGGCGTGTGCCGCAGCTTCCTGTGAATTGGCGTTGATCCCGTGTGTTACTTCAAGACCATAGACGTCTGCGTTGTGTTCGATCGTCCGGCCGACCCCAGCTGCAATGGGCTGAGCAATGAACCCGAGAATGGTGAAGACAAGAATGATCATGGGCACCGCGGCCCAGTCACCCAAGGCGCGGATATGCCAGCGCTCCCCGAACTTCCGCAGGAACCATCCGGAAACCCGATACAACACATACAATCCAATCAACAGCCCGATTGCCCCGGCGCACAGCCCAATCACAACATGGTTCAGGACGTAGTGGCCCATCTCATGCCCGAAGACGAAAAGTGTTTCCGGCGTGCTGGCTTTCTGGATGGTGGTGTCCCAGACCACAACGCGCTTGGATGGACCAAAGCCGGTGACGTAGGCATTCAGGGTGGTGACCTTCTCGCTGGCTTTCATCAGGAACATGCGATCGCGCGGGATGGTTACGCCGCCGCGGTGAAGAACGGTCTCGATCGCATCCACGAGCTTAGGATTGGTTTTGTCCAGCGGCTCAAACTTGTTGAACATGGGATCAACGACAACCGGAAGAATGGTGGCAAGTAGAACGATGCAGGGCACAGCTATAACCCAGGCCCAAAGCCACCACCATTTGGGAGAAACACGAATCAGCCAAATCAGCACCAAGAACGCAATTGACAGGAGGATGATGCTGACCAGGTCCCCCTTAATGAGGTCTCCAAACCATGAGCCCCAACCCTGCACCGACAAACCGTATTGTCTGCTGATGCTGTGTCCGTAAGCTGCCAGCGGCCACTCAAATACGTTCAATGTGATCAGTAGCAGAGGAACGCAAATGAACGCCTGCACGATCATCCATCGGTTGCCCCGCTCCGCCAGGTTTCTGAAGCGGGCAGCGATGCCCGAGTAAAGTACTCCCAGGAGCACCAGAAACGAATAGATCGTCCCCAGAATCCGTAGCCTTCCGCCGAGTTCGTAAAGCGCTTTCGACTTGGCCAGCTTGTCCGGAGGCAGCGTGTAAGTGGTAGTTACCATGGCAGACGGACTCGCCACCGGAGTAGCTGCAGGCGAAGCCGTCGGACTCGGACTCTGGCCAAGGCAGAGCAATGGCACAGCTATAGCGATGCTGGCGAGAAGCGCGCGCACGACCTTCATCTTTGAACCTCCGGCGGTTGGGGAAGGAGCAAGATACCAGAACCCGCCAGCGTCTCCAACTTCCCACTTGATTCAGGGTTATAAAATGAGTACAGCTCGCCGGCAGGTGTCTTATGGTTCGTCGCCTCATCAGACTTTCGCTCGTATCGCTGCTACTGTCCCTTGTCTCTGGCATCGTTCATGCCCAGCAAAATCCTGAGCGCCTGATCCTGAAAGACGGCTCCTTTCAGTCCGTTACCAAATACGAAGTCAACGGTAACCGGGTGCGCTATTTCAGCGCCGACCGCTATAGCTGGGAAGAAATTCCCAGGGACCTGGTGGACTGGCCGGCCACTGAGAAATTCAATAAAGAACGCCAGAGCCAGCGCGAAGAAGAGGTCACAAAGGCAGGCGCTCCTGAACCGGGTGATGCACCAGAGCCGCCCATGGTCGCGCCCGGCCTGTATCTGCCCGACGGCGGTGGCGTCTTTGTCCTGGACAACTTTCAAGGGCAGCCGCAGCTTGTGGAACTCAGCCAGAATGACAGCGCCTTGAACAAGCACATGGGCAAGAACATCATGCGGGCCGCGATCAATCCGCTGTCGCTCTCCTCGAAACAGACCATCGAACTCAAAGGCAGCCGCTCTGCAACGCAGTCTCACCTGACGCAGCCTGCTTTCTACGTCAACGTGGAATCAGCCGACGCTCAGCCCACCGCTGCATCATCACCCGCGAAAGATAAACCTGCCGCCAACAATCAGGCTGCCGCTCCTGCGGAACAGCAACGTTTCGGCATCGTACGCATGGAGAAGAAGAAAGACGTTCGCGTGGTGGGCGATTTGAACATCGCCATGACCGGCAAGGTGAGCCAGAAACAAAACTGGGTCAAGACAACTTCCGAACCCGCCGGAGCAGGCTGGATGAAACTCACTCCCGTGGAACCGCTCACGCCGGGCGAATATGCCATTGTGGAGCTGCTTGAAAAAGGCCAGATCAATCTCTTCGTGTGGGATTTCGGAGTCGATCCCGGCGCGCCGGCGAACCCACACGCGTGGAGCGCTCACAAGAGCGGATCAGGCGCTGACGACCGGCCGACGCTGGAGAAGCGGCCGCACTAATCGTGTCCTTGTGCCGAACGTATGCGAGGGAACCCTTCAGCCTCGCCGGACCACTGAAAAGAGCATCGACTTGCGCCCATTACACGAATTGATTCGTCATCCCGAAGGCCGTAAACGAGCCAGCGTTGTCATCAGCTGGCGAGTAGGCCTGAGGGACCCTGCGCTTGGTTCGGGACCTTAGCCGCGTTGCTTTTCACGTTTTCCGCGTGGGATGAACACCCCATAGCCGACCGCGGGTGGAGCGGCGAAACATCCCCCGACGGTGCCGGCATTGGTCTGGCTAATTGTTATTTGCCAATTGCTATTTGCTAACTTAGTAAACCTTAGAGGGGATGCCCCCTATTTTTTTCAGCTTTTGTTGCAAACAAAGAGAGTTGCCCAATTTCGACCCTTGGGTCACGCCGAGATTTCCCTTGGGTCACGCCGAAAATTGCTTGGGTGACCCAAGGTTTTTCTTGGGTCACCCAAGGGTCTAACTCGCCTTCGAACTTTGCCTGAGGTTACTAGTACGCCAACAGCTCCGCAGGTGGGCCAAGGGCCAATGGCTAAAGGCCAAAGGCAGATGATCCAGGCTAGCAGCTAGAAGCTAGCAGCTTTTCAAATTGTCAAAGATCTTCACCAGGTACCAACTACGAATACCTTGGGATTCGCCTGGGCAAATCACGCTAGCCTACCATCTCTTCGCTCCCTGAAGCAACAGCGAAATAGGCCAGCGCTGCTCGTGACTGTCGGTCAATGCAGATTGCACCGCAATCGTGTAGAGCGCCTGCGCCGTCCCGCCTTGCCGGTTAGGGCGCGACGTGGCGGGTGAGCCCAGGCTTTCAACGCTCTCATCTATCCCTCGCGGCAATGATCGGGTGCCCCAACCCTTTGCGACTAAATCTCGCGAGCGCTTTTTCGCGAGATTCGGTTAGGCGCAAAGGGTGGGAGTATAAAATCAGCCCGTGCCGAAAGGTCTGATCCGCATCTACGGGCAAGGCGACTGGCATTTCATCACCTGTTCGTGTTATCACCGGCTGCCGTTTCTGACCTCGGCGGCGCGTTGCGATCTTTTCCTGAAATTTCTCGAGGAAACCAGGAAGAAATATCAGTTCGTCGTCGCAGGCCATGTTGTAATGCCCGAGCACTTTCATCTGCTGATTGGGAACCGAAAATCAAGAACCCATCAGTCGTAATGCAGGTTTTGAAGCAGCGCATGTCGCTCAGGTGCCGCAACAAACAGCGTCGAGCCAAACAACAACTCAGCCTGCTCACGGAGTCTGCCGCCTGCATTCTGGCAGCCTCGGTCGTATGACTTCAACGTAGGAACAAGGCGGAAGTACATAGAGAAGCTCAACTTCATTCATAACAACCCCGTCCGACGTGGATTGGTTTCTTCGCCCGAGCTGTGGCCTTGGAGCAGCGTACGCTTCTATTGGTACGGAGAAGAAGGGCCCGTGAAGGTGGGAGAATGATCGTATCCCACCCTTTTCTTCCGCAGCCGCAAAGACCAAAAGCGCAGCTGCTTCAGAAAAGGATGGGGCACCCGATCATCTTCGAGAGGGAAAGATGCGGACCCGAAAGCGTGGGGCACCCGGCAGGTTTCCGGACTTCTCTCAGTACCCGTTCACGGACCGAGGCATCTTCAATGTAACGGGACAATAGTTGCTGGAGCTCCTGTGGATCCGAAGGAGCACGCGAATACGCATTCACAAGGTATTGTTCCACTTCTTTAAAAACGCGTGGGCCATCGAGCTTCAACCAGGATTGCTGACCGTACCGTTCGATCTTGGCGCGGTTCTCGGCAATCGCATGCTCGTATTCAGCACGTAATTGCGGGTCCTTTACGCTGGACGGCGCAATGCCGGCAGGCAAGTGGGTAGAGGGCGGAGGCGGAACATTCAGCAGTGGCCTCTCATCAAAATCAAAGCCTGGATCAATCGCCTTGCTCACACGAAGCCAAGCCTCTAACCAAAACTGTGCCTTTTTCCGGCGCAGTTCCTTCCATGCCGCCTCGTCGATTACGGGCGGATCGAAGCCAAGAAACTCCGCGAACTGCACGTACTGCTGCAAAGGTAAATCACCACTCTGCAAAACTGAAATTGCGTAGTGACCAAGTAGTAGAGCGCGCTGGGATGAGTTTCCTATGTCGTAGGAGCTAAGCTCACCGCATGCTCCGTACATATAGAGGACGAAGGCGCTACGGCCCCTTTTTTGCCACCTCTCGGAATCGAGATCAATTTGCGTGCGCATTGCATCCAGGTCGTTGGAAGAACGCAAAGCATCCAGCCTTGCAATATCTGCTTCTAATTGTGATTCTTGTTCTTTCTGCGCGACGGCTTGAGGGATGCCAAATAATTGGACGCTGTACGTCAGAGCGATGAAAAGCAGAGCCTTTGCAGTCCTTGAGTGAACATCAATAAATTTCGCGATGATTGTCAGACGCTCTCCCGGACGCAATCTAGCACACCTTTGATTAAACGGCATAAAGATACCTCAGTAGGCGGGTGGCCCAGGCTTTCACCCTCATAATCCATCCCTCTGAAATACCCGAGGGTGCCCCACTCTTTGCGACTGAATCACGCGGGCGCTTTTCCCGCGAGATTCGGTAAGGAGCAAAGGGTGGGAGTATAGAATCAGCCTGAGCCGGAACGTCTCATCCGCGGTTAGGTTGGAGAGTAATCATATCCCACCCTTTTCTTCCGCAGCTGCAAAACCCAACTGCGCAGCTGCTTCAGAAAAGAGTGGGGCACCCGATCGATTTCGTGAGGGATAGATGCGGAGCCGAAAGCGTGGGGCACCCGGCAGACCACCACTCTACTCACACGTCGGACTAGCAGATCGTAGAGCCACGTTGAGTAGGTCCCTTCTTCGAAGGTGAGGTGCAGAGTTCCCCGCAGCCCGCTGAGAAATTCCAGTATCGCGGTGGCGCGGGTCGCAATCACTGACTGCATTACCAGCTTGCCATTCTCATCCAGCACAGCGACTGAGATGCTTGCCTGATGCACATCCAGCCCAATGTATTTAAGCTTGTTCATTGAGGGTGTTCCTTCCTTTCGTCGTGGTGCCTAAGCACACCAAGACTACTTGGAAAGGGGCGCCCTTTTATAATGCGTGCCCCATCCTTTCTGGAGCAGCTGCGCAGTTGGGTTTTGCAGGTTGCGGAAGAAAGCGTGGGAGATGATTACTCTCCAACCTTAACCGGCCCTTCTTCTCCCGGTTTGCCAGTGCGGCAGCTCATTGTGGGACCGCCGATCTAGATCCACATTTCTCGATCGAGAGCTGGCGCAAAGCCTGATCTGCCCGGCTGATGCTAATAACTATCTACTGATTGCATTATTTCAGTATCCCCTGCTGCGCCACCGCGATGTTGTCGCGGCTGGAGTTCTTCACCATGTACATCATCTCGTCGGCCTGGCGGATGATCTCATGCGAACTCTTGGCATCTTCGGGATATGTGGCGAGACCCATACTGCAGCGGACATTCAGGTTGAGTCCGTCTTCGGCGAGGAACACAGTCTTGCGCATCATTTCCTGAATACGCTTGGCCACCACGAGCGCGGATTGCTTATCGGTCTGGGGCAGGAGGATGACAAATTCATCGCCGCCGTAGCGGAACGCGTAATCAATCAGGCGCAGCTGCGACTTGATCTTGAAGCCAATTTCCTGCAACAGCTTGCTCCCCACAAGGTGACCGTACGTGTCGTTCACGTGCTTGAAGTGGTCCAGATCAAGGAAGATCACGCTGAACTCGTAACCGAATCGCGCTGAGCGATACACCTCGGACTCAAGCGTCTTGTAGAGGTGCCGGGCGTTGTAGAGGCCCGTGCAATCGTCGGTGATCGTGAGTTCCTGAATTTTCTCGACCGCGCGCGCGTTATCAATGGCGATGGCAGCGTAGTCGCAAAGCGCATGCAGGAAGAACATCTCCTGTTCGCCAAAGCTTTCCAGAGCGCAATTGATGAGCTGAATCACCCCGAGCACGCGATGCTTTGACTGCAGCGGAACGCAGATGATGGAGCGGGTCTTCCACTTGGTCATCTCGTCCACACGCTTGGCAAAGCGTGGATCGTTATAGACGTCGGGAACTATGAGCGATTCGCCATGGCGGGCCACCCAGCCGGCAATGCCTTCGCCCACCCGCATACGTACCGTTTTCAGGGTTTCGGCCGCATCGCCCACGGCAATCGCGAAGTAGAGCTCGTCCTTCTGTTCATCGACCATCAGCAGGGACCAGGTGTCCGGCCGGAAGAATTCGGCCATCTTGTCCATGATGGTTTGCAGGATTGAATCGAGATTCAGCGAAGAGGTAAGGGCCTTCGCAACATCGTTAAAGATGGCGACTTCCTGTAATTGCCGCTTGGTTTTGCGCTCCGGCGCCTCACTCATGGGCTTGGGTAAATTCCTTCTGCCTGTTTCGGGTACGAACCGTCACCAACTTTGGCGTATTATCGCCCGTTTCCAGGCAATGAGCAACCGCTGAATGGTCCGGAAACCCGGCCGTTATCGCCCAACCGTACCACCAAAGTGCTTGTCCTATGGGCACTTACGGGCTGTTTTTAGTTTGACACGTGGGAGTGAACTCCCTATGATGACGCTCGTAACGAGCTTAGTACTAGAGGATCATCCACCTTAAGCATGGGCACGTTCGGGGACAAGCTGAAGCGCGAACGGGAGATGCGCGGCATCACCCTGGATGAGATTGCCGAGTCCACCAAGATCGCCCGGCGCCACCTCGAGGCCATCGAAAAGGAAAACTTTGATGCGCTCCCCGGGCGCGTGTTCATTAAAGGCTTCATTCGCTCCTATGCGCGCTTTATCGGCATTGATGAAGAGCAGGCCGTAGCCGACTACGCCGAGCTTTTCAAGGAAGAGCCCGTTGAGGCGGAGAAATTCCCCCTCGAAATTCACGAGCAACCCGACCGCGAGCTGAACCCAAAACGCTCCCACCTACCCCTGATCGGCGCAGTGGTGGCGCTGGTGCTGGTCATGGCCAGTTACACCGTCTGGCGATCCAAGCATCGCGCGCTGGAAACCGAAAGTGTGAGTGCCTCAACGGCCGTACCGGCTCAGTCAGCCAGCCCGGCAGCAATAGAGCAATCATCGCCTCAACAGACGGCTTCCGCGGCTCCGGCGCCCGTTGCCGCCCGCCAGGTGCAGGTAGCCTCCGCATCCGTTGCCGCTCCTGCCCACATCGATATGAGTGCTTCAGTTCCTGTCCGCACCTCTCCAAAGGATCGTGATGCGCAGCCGCAGGAGAAGCCAGTGCCGCCGCAGAAGACCTTCTTCGTGGTGATCAAAGCCAAGGAAGATGCCTGGGTTTCGATCGTGGCCGATGGCCGTCGAGTCATTCACGGAGTCTTGAAGGCTGACAAGCAAAGGCTCATTCGTGCAGGAAAGCAAGTCATTGTGACCACGGCGAACGCCGGCGGCATTGATCTCAGCTTCAACGGACGCCCCATGGGCGTGATAGGCAATGAGAGCGAAGCGCGAACCCTGATGTTCACCCCTACAGGCCCGGTAGAGCAATGACTCTATAGCCGTATTCCACCCTGCCAATTACAATGATTAAGGCCCGTTTCGCAGCGTAATTCACTCCATTCAGCTGCGTTTTCACCCGGAGTAACGCCAAACCGTTCTGCGGGGGCCATGACATTGATTATTCTGCTTGACGGAATCCTACGATTTCGGTGCCGAAGGCGGCACATAGCAATTTCAGGAGGAAGTGCAATTGGCTTCACG
>DATAEJ010000130.1:0-9805 GCA_036258095.1 Candidatus Angelobacter sp.
TGGCGTGCGCAGCGAAGTGAACGTGATGATCCACAATGGTGCGGCCGAAGTTACGGGTAAAATACAACGGGAACTGGTAATCATCTAAATGGCAGAACCTCAAACCACCACAACTTCAGATACCCAGACTCGCGCGGCAGCGCCGCCCGTGACCACGATGACCGTGCTCGCGCCGGCGCTCGCGTGGTTCATTCCCGGCGCAGGACACCTGGTCCAGAGGCGCTGGGTCCGCGGCCTGCTGCTCATGATCTCAGTGGTGGCGATGTTTGCTTTCGGCCTGGCAATGGAGGGCAAAATTTACAAGCCCAACACAGGCGACTTGCTGGACATACTGGGCTTCGTCAGCGATCTCGGGGCGGGTATTCTGTACTTCATTGGACGAGCAATGGATTGGGGCGGCCCGGCAATCTCAACCGCCGCCGCTGATTACGGAACGAAATATATCGCAGTGGCCGGGCTTCTGAACATTATTGGCGCCGTGGACGCTTACCACATCGCAATCGGGAAAAAGCAATGATTTTGATGCTCCAGCTCTCGCACTTCACGGCCGCTTTTATCTTCGCGTTCTTCTCCTCAGTGGTGTTCGGAATCTGCTTCCGCAACAGCCCGCGCGACATGGTGCGCTACGGCGCCTACTGCTTCGCAGTATTCATGGGCGGCATGATCATCGCGGGCTGGGCCATGTGGTTGTTGAAGCATTAGGCTCTCAATGGCACAATGGCAGTCCCCACGGCGTAGGCTTGCAATGACGGGCATGGCTTTGTGGATTTTCCTGAGGGTCTGAATTGGCGGAAGGATTAGTAACAGCGACAGGTGGGTTGGGCCGCACGAATTGGGAGTTGAACGCGACCTGATCTGGATCGAGCGTGACCGGCGTCTCCAGAACCATTTCTACTTGAGCTCCTACGGGCAGGCTGATGTCGCTACCGCGTTTTAAGATGACGCTTAGCACGCCTGCGCCCGCGCCGAGTCCAGCTCCCACGTAGGTTCCGATTCCAAAGTGGCGCACGGAGCCAATGATTGCTCCGGCTCCGGCGCCTGCCACCGCTGCGGTCACCACTTTTTCGCCTTCGTCGACCGTCCCGACGGTTCCTTCCCTATCCTTGGTGCGTACATTCCGGTTGCCGGGGAGACTCAGCAAGCCGGCTGCGATCGGCAGCACGCGGTTGTTGGGAAAGACCAGGGCGGTGAAACGGAACCTGAACTCTGATGTTCGCTGCACGTGCCCTGGCCGGCGATTGCGCTCCACCACACCTTGTACCTGGGTGCCGGCGGGGATGACCACACGGTTCTCCATGATCACCGGGTAGAGGGTCTCGAGGTAAAGTCCCGAGCCTTGCGTGCCTGAGGTCGAGTGCAGGGGGCTGGTCAAGAACATCATCACTTTGGTTCCGGCAGGGACTGTGACTCCGGCCTCGGCATTCCCAGGTACAGGCGCAGGACGCATCTGCAGGCTACGATCGGCACCCCGAGCCGCGTCTTGTTTGGGATCCTCGCCCACCGAGGGCTCGGACTGGCAGAACGCCACGCCGGAACACAGACCGATTAGCAACAACAATACTTGGGTCAACCGGAGATTGGTCATAAACGCGCTTCTTTCTGGACCACGTGCCGAATCTAACTTCCCTCCGGGAACCGCTCAAGCGACAAGCCGCGTCAGCGGCGAACTGCCGCTGAATGTCGTGGTCAAATGGTTTTGTCGCTTCGCTCCAAACCGCTTTAGCGCGTTGCCTTGCTTACTGCGTTTAGGCCTTTTCGCACGCCGCTCGGCGCGCTAGTCGGCGGCTTTTCTTTAAGAAAACCGCCCAGCAGTTTGCTGTTCCTAAAGAACGCGGAGGCCCCATGACACGCCGCTCGGCGCGCTAGTCGGCCTCGCGTCTTCACTACCTAGAGAAACGCGTGCGCAGGGCTTGTGTTAGCGCCCGGTCTGCTCTTTCTGAAGCAAATTGAAGCGGTGATTCGCCGCGTCTCCATGCAATCCACAGGGCCACGAACAGCAATATGCTCGTGATGACAAAGTTCTGCCAGCCATTCAAGATCCATTGGTGGCTCCAGGTCAGCTGAACTGAGTTTGAGAACGGCTTGAGATATGGAATCGGCCACTGATATCCATCTGGCCCGCGGGCTCCCACAAGATCACACAAGAGATGCAGATGGAAGCTTAGGAACACCATCAAGGCTGCGAACCACCTGTTCACAGTCGTGTTCCGAAGCACTAAAAACGCGGCAACTGTGCAAAGCAGTGCGAACGCGAGATTGTGGAGCGAATGGTGATATTCAGAAAACCACAAGAGAGGGTGCGAAGAATTTCGGGTCAACAGTTCAGGGATAATTCCTAACCCATCGATATCGGGAGCCACTGAAGCCAGCACGACAATAGTTTTTCCAGACTTGCCAAGCTGCCGAGAGAAGGCGCTGGCCAGTACCCAACCGGATAGGAAATGCGTGACAGGACTCATCGTGAGCTCTTAGATGACCAGAACGCTTCAGGTGAGCTATCTTGCGGGGCCCAACGCCCACGACTCTAAATTCCCGATCTGTCGCAGAAGCTGCACCTGGGCTTTGTCGAGGTCGAATTCTGAGCTCAGGTATGCCGTGTATCTCTGGTGCTCGGCGACGCGAGCGTTTTGCTCATCTTTCATTGACGCCTGCCCGGATTCGATTTTGGCATGGGTTGAGTCAATGTCAGCCAGCGAGAGCTGATGTTCCAACTGGGCCACATCTTTCGCTGCCGCATACTGCTCCACCGCCCGTTGCAGCTTAAGTGTGTCCGAGCTTACCTGCTGTTTGACGTTGCGAACCTCAGCTTGCGCTTTGTTCGCGTCAGCCCTTGCCGATTCGGCGGCTGCCCGCTGGGCTACATTCAAAAATGAAAACCGGAACGCAGCGCCGATGGTGACGTTGTTGCGCTGGAATTTGAGAAAAAACTCGTCGTAATTATTGATGCGCGAGAGCATGGCATATTGCGCGGCAAAATCTATCGCCGGATAGAGCTGATGATGCTCACCGCGAGCCTTGAAATCTTTTGCCTCGGCCGAGCGCAGCGCAATGACGACGGCACCGTTCTTCTGCTCAGCCTGGGCTGCGTAGTCGTCCTGCTGGGAAACATCGGGGAGATTGGGAATGCTCTCGGTAACGGTGCGGATGGAATCGGCGGGCAAGCCGGTGAGCTGCGATAAACGCATGCGTAGCGCATCTGCCGCGGATTGAGTCTGCGCGATATCGAGCCTTGTCCGGGCGACCGCGAGTTTTGCGCGCGTGAGTTCCACCTGACTATCGAGCCCGGCCTGGATGCGCTGATTTACTACATCCTGATATTTTGCTGCTGCTGCCTGCTGCTCGCGCTGAATGGTGATGGAGGAATCGAGCAGGTCAAGCTGCATGTAGGAGAGAGCGGCTTCCATGATGGTGTCATTGCGGCGTTCTCCCGCCTGCACAGCGGAAATCTCCTGCTCGCTTTTTGCGGCATGGATGTAATCGCGCTGAGCAAGATTGAACAGGAACTGCTGTGCGGTCACGTTGAAAATTGAGGGCGCGGCTCCTTCCAGGCTCAATGGAAACCCATAGGACCACCCAAGTCCCGACCCGATCATGAGCTGCGGGAGGAAAGCATCTTTGGCCTGGTTCACCGACGCGCGAGCGTGCTGCATATCGGCACGGGAAATTGCAGTGGCGGCGCTGTTCCTGACCGCCAGTTCAATGACGGTACGAAATGAGACCGGCTTCGCGGCAGTCGGCTCTGGTGCAGCTTGGGACGCAGCTGTCTGTGCCCAACCTACCGCGCCGAAAAACAGACCTACCCATGTCGATGCAAGGATCAGCACACGAAGACCAGATTTCATTTTTCACCTGCGGAACAGAATGAGTGCGAAAGACGGATTTTAACGGGAAAGCCGGGCGAGTGCATCCTGTGCCGGACGGAACTCTGAAGCCAGCAAGAGGCAGGCACGATACTGTTCCGCAGCGCCCTTCTTGTCGCCCTGCTTCAGGAGCAGTTCTCCCAGCAGGTAGTGCGCGCGGAAGGCCGGAGCGTCTTCCGATGCGGTGGTGTTGCTGAGATAACGCCGCAGCATTTGGACTGCGTTGTTGAGATTGCGATTGGTGCGGAGGAATAGATAGGCGCCTTCATATTCCGGAGCGCTGTCCTGGTGGATGCCGGCCATCGCCTGTGCTACTGCGGCATCCATCTCCGTCAACCTGCCGGCACGCCGGTAAAAATGGGCGAGCTCGATCCAATAACGCGACTGGTTGCCGCTCTGCCGGATCGCCTGTTTATATTGCTCTTCAGCGCTGCTGCTGCCCTGCTTCTCAGCTATTTTGGCAAAGATGTAGCTGGCCAGCGCGGGATCTTTGTCTCTCACCGCGTCGCCCTGATCGCGTGCCCTTTTCTTGTCGCCGCCAAGGAAAGCAGGAGCTTCAAGGTAATATTCGGCAAGATCTGAACGCGCAGAAAGATTGTCTCCGTTCAAGGCCACTGCGCGTTCGAATTCCGCATGAACCCTGCGCGCCAGCCCCCACGCGGTAAACGGATTGGAAGCTTCGGCTTTGCGTCCAGCGGCGCGCCCAAGCCACAGGTGGTAATCACTGTTGTTCTGCTGCAAGTTTGCAGCTTTTTCCGCCATTTTCAGGGAGCTGTCCCACAGTTCAAGCTGGAAATACATGCGGGCAAGCAGGTTATAAGCCTGAGCATCGTCGGGATTCCGGTTGACCGCCGCATTGAGCACCCGGCGTGCTTCGTCGGCCCGCCCGGCGCGCAAAAGCTGTTCCGGCGGAGCATCAACGGCCTGCGCCAATGCCATGAACACCACAGGCAACAACAACAGAGAACGAAACCGGCTCACCGTTCCACCACCCTCACTTCCATTCCCGTCCGCAGAGGAGCCGCATTTACCGCGCCAAGAGCAATCTGCTCGCCCTGCGTAACTCCCTTAGTGACTTCCACCCGTGTGAGGCTCGAGATCCCGGTCTGTACCTCTTGTGCCTGGAGCTTCTGACCTTCAATGCGGTAGACGTAACGCTTTCCTTCGATGTCATGCACGGCTTCGCGTGAGACCGTGAGCGTGCCGGAATGGCGCGCCGTTACGATGGCCACATTCACGTTCACATTCGGCAAGAGCTTGCGGTCGCCGTTGTCGATTTCACACGTGACTTCGCCAACGGTCCTTGTGCCAACCATGGTAACCACCGTGGGAACTCGCGTGAGCGTGCCTTCCCACGTCCGTCCGGGGACGGCATCCCATCTCACTTCAACCTTCTGGCCCACGGCAAGGCGCCCGATCTCCGGCTCGTCGACAAATGCCCGAACCTGCACCTTCTCGAGATTGGCAACTGCAACCAGCAGCTCGCCTCCATTGACGTAGGAACCTTCCCTGACCGGCAGCTGATACACGGTACCCGCAAATGGAGCCTGGATATTGGTATTCCTGATCAGGTCCTGTGCGGCGGCATAGCTTGCCCGGGCCTGTTCAACATTTGCCTGGGCACGAGCGAGCTCCGGGGATGAGTAGCGTCCGGTTTGCTTGGCTTCGAGCAGTTGTGCGTCAGCTTGCGCGCGCCTGAGCCGGTTCTGTGCGGCCTCGACCTCCGCGGGAGAGGCAGCGCCGGTCTGCTGAAGTTTTTGTACCGCCTGGAAGTTTCGCTGGGCGGCGTCGCGTTCCGCTTGCGCTTTGGAAAGTTCGGAGCGCGTGGTCAGGACTTCCTCGTGCGTACCTCCGGACTGGATGGCCTGCAAATCAGCTTCCGCGGCCCGCAACTGGGCCATGGCTTTGGCCGCCTGCGAGCGCGCCTCGGCGTCATCGAGTTGCACCAGAAGCTGACCGGGATGAACGCGGGTGCCTTCTATTACAAGCACCTTGCGCACGGTCGCTGGAGCCGGAGCATGCGCTTCAAAATTACGAACCGGCTCGATTTTCCCGTTCGTCGATATGACGCTGGCAATGTCCTGGCGGCTCACATTCTCAGCGCGCACTGAAACCACGGTATTCCGCAGCCGCATCCAGCCGGTAAAAATAAGCAGGGCCACCAGCGCAAGTATGATTGCGCTGATCAGCCTCCGCCGCTCAGATCCATTTTTCGCTTGGGCTGCCATCGAGTAGCAAAAATTCAAGTATAACGAAGCGAATCACATCAGGACACAAAACAAGCCGATCGAACCATGAAAACAACATCTTACGAGATTCACTTCCGGTCTTTAGATGCCCGCCAGATCTGCTTCGGTGCAGCGGTCCAGCACTGCGGGCGCAGGCTGCCGCTGGATTGCTAGAATAAGATTGAATGGCAAATCGCACTGGATACACTGAAGACCACGCCAAATCAGGCCTGGACCACCGCTTTCCGGAGATCGACACCTGGCCGAACCAGTTTCCCGCTTACGAAATCATGATTGACGTGCCGGAGTTCACCTCCGTGTGCCCGAAAACCGGCTTGCCCGATTTCGGTGTCATCGAAATCCGCTACATGCCGGACCAGCTGTGCCTGGAGCTGAAATCGCTGAAGGAATATCTCACCGAATACCGCAACCTGGGAATTTTTCAGGAGAACATAGTCAATCAGGTGCTTGAGGATGTTGTGCGCGCCACCAAACCCAAGTGGGCGATCATCAAGGGCGTGTTTCGCCCGCGCGGCGGAATTGGGACAACAGTGGAAGCCAAGTGGCCAAGGCCGGAGTAGCGGGCCAGACGCGGCTGATGCATCTCGTATAATCCTCCTGCCCAATGCCGCGCAAAACCTATCCGTACACCATGCTGGCAGTCCTGACCGGACTGAACATTCTGAATTACATCGACCGGAATGTTCTGTTTGCCGTCCAGCCGATGGTGAAGAGGGAGTTCAACCTTTCCGATGCACAGATTGGGATTCTCACCAGTGCGTTCTTCTTTACCTACATGCTTGCGGCGCCGTTGCTGGGGTGGCTGGGCGACCGGTTCCCGCGCAAGTACATCATTGTGGGTGGCATTCTAATCTGGAGCGGTTTTACGCTTTTCACCTGGCTGGTGACCGACTACAACCAGCTCTTGTTTCGCCACACGATTGTGGGCATTGGTGAAGCTAGTTATGCCGCCATCGCGCCGACGCTCATTGCAGATTCATTCCCATTCGAAAAGCGAGGGCGCATGCTCTCGATTTTTTTCGTCGGACTGCCGTTTGGCTCCGCTGCAGGGTATCTGGTGGGCGGATATTTTGCTCATCATTTTGGCTGGCGCGCGCCTTTTATGGTCGCCGGAGCCCCCGGATTCTTATTGGCACTGGTGCTCTTCTTTTTGCCGGAACCAGAGCGTGGACAGTTCGAGCGGGAGCTGCCGGCAACGACAACAAGCAGCGATAACTTTTGGGATGCCATCGCCAGCCTTGCCCGCAACGGCGCCTTTGTGACGGCGTGCCTGGGCATGGCGGCTTACACGTTTGCTGTGGGTGGCATGCAGGTTTGGATTCCAACTTTTCTGGAGCGTGTGCGCGGGCTCAACCTGCAACAGGCAAACACAACCTTTGGGCTGATCACGCTCTTCCATGGGTTTGTAGCGACGCTGCTGGGCGGGTGGATCGGCGATCGCCTTCTTAAGCGGTATGCAGGCGCCTACTACACTTTCCCCGGGATCATGATGCTGGTCGCCGTGCCGTTCATGATTCTGGCGATCTATGTGGCCGGCCCGCTGATGTTCCCGTTCATCTTCATGGCAGTTTTTTTCCTGCTGATCGGCACGGCCCCGACCAATGCCGCGCTGGTGAATTCGGTGAGCCCAGCAGTTCGCTCTACTGCCCTGGCCGTGAATGTGTTCGTGATTCACCTGCTTGGTGATGCGTTTTCTCCGGCGCTCATGGGAAAGGTTTCTGACAAGACTTCCCTGCCCACCGCTTTCTGGATGGCTTTTATTGCCGCCGGTCTTTCCGGGGTGATCCTGATTTACGGTGCACGATATGTCCCGCGCAGCAGGGCCGCCGAGGCATGACGCTGTTTTTCTGGATATCAGGTGTACTCCTTGCTTTGATCTGGCTTGTTCCGGTGGTCGAGTCGGCAATTCACAGTCATCGCGTCGCCACGATCACTAAACCGGAGTGGAATCCTACGGCAGATGACGAGCTACCTTCGCTTTCCGTAGTTGTTCCAGCGCGAAATGAGGCTGTAGCGATTGAAGAGGCATTGCGGTCGCTGTTTGCCCTCGATTATCCCAAACTGGCGGTCGTGGCTATCAACGATCGTTCCACGGATGCGACCGGCGAAATCCTGGAGCGCGTCGCAAAACACGCCGATAGCGCGGGGAGCTTGAGCGTGATCCACGTCCGCGAACTCCCTCCGCGATGGCTGGGAAAAACTCATGCCATGTGGCTCGGGGCTCGACAGACGACGAGCGAATGGATTCTGTTTACCGATGCTGACTGCGTGTTTCGCGCGGACGCACTGCGACGCGCGATCTATCACGCAGAGAGCACAAATACGGACCACCTCGTGCTCATGCCGACCTTCCTCACGCACAGCTGGGGAGAATCGATGATGATCGCGTTTCTTCAGGTGGCAGGAAGTTTTGCCGTGCGTCCAAGGAAGCTGCGGGATCCCGAGGCACGGGACTTCATTGGCGCGGGAGCCTTCAACCTGGTCCGGCGGAGCGCCTACGAGAAGATTGGGACCTTTGAAGCGCTCCGAATGGAAATTGTGGACGATTTGAAGCTGG
Source organism: Candidatus Angelobacter sp. (assembly GCA_036258095.1). GTDB lineage: Bacteria > Acidobacteriota > Terriglobia > Terriglobales > Acidobacteriaceae > Angelobacter. The sequence goes on from DATAEJ010000130.1 coordinate 8,667, forward strand.
GCGAGAGGATCAAGCGGGCTCGCTTCCGGCAAGATGTGGTGCTGGGTCCAGGACTTCTCACCCTACGCTGGTTTGAAGGAGTGGCTGGATTGGTCCGCAACGTGGAAAAGAACATGTTCGCGCTACTGCGGTTCCGCATCAGCCTGGTGTTTGCGGCATGCCTTGGCTTGTTGTTCGTCAACGTCTTGCCGTTTATTGGAGTACTGTTTGCGCCGGGCTGGGCGCGAGCGCCGTTTGCTGTGGCGATCGCACTGATCGCAGGTCGGTATTACCAGAACGAGCACGTGAGTGGTGTGCCGGGTATCGCCTTTCTCGCGAACCCACTCAGTGCGGTCGTGACCGCAGTGGCGGCGTGGCGGTCAACTCTGGCCGTGCTCCGTGACGGCGCAGTGACATGGCGGGGAACGAAATACTCGCTCGAAGAACTGCGTAAGAAGTAGTTGCGTTTAGCGAAACAGATTCTTCAGGATGAACAAGGCATTGGCAGGCCGCTCCGCCAGTCGCCTCATAAAATAGGGGTACCATTCCGTGCCGAAGGGAATGTAGACGCGGCAGCGCCAGCCTTCTTTTACCAGGTTCACTTGGAGGTCACGGCGAACGCCGTGAAGCATCTGGAACTCGAAGGCCGAGGCCGGAATCTTTTCCTTTTGCGCGAATTCGATGGTCGCTCGGATCATGTTTTCGTCGTGTGTGGCGATGCCGTGATAAATGCCGCTCTTGAGCAGCATCTTCATGAGCTTCACGTAACTCGAGTCGACATCTGCCTTCTTCTCAAAGGCGATCTCGGGTGACTCCTTGTAAGCGCCCTTGCACAGGCGCACGCGGATGCGTTTTTCGAGGAGCTGTTCCACATCCTTTTCGCTGCGGAACAGATATGACTGGATCACTGCTCCTACGTGGCCGGCGTTCTCCGGCTGCGCGTGCAGGCGACGCACGAAGTCGAGGGTGCGCTGCGTGTACGGCGAGCCTTCCATGTCGATACGCACGAAGCTATCGAGGCGCGCAGCGTGTTCCACAAGTGCTGAAGCCAGGTCGTAGGCAAGCTTTTCGTCGACATCGAGGCCCATGTGAGTGAGTTTCAGGCTCACGTTCGCCTGAAGTCCCTGAGTGGCAATCTGGTCCAGCATCTGGTGGTAGAG
>DATAEJ010000131.1:0-42877 GCA_036258095.1 Candidatus Angelobacter sp.
GTCAAGGTGATGTCCTTGCGCATCAACTCCACGATCTCTTCGCGCGAAAGCTTGCCCCTCAGCTCCGGATAGAGGGCCTGCTCGTCAATGATCTGCTGCAGCCGTGTGCTGCTCAGTACCTGCTGCGTGATCGTCGTCAGGCGCTGTCCAGGATCGGAGCTCACGGTCGGGCTCACGTACTTTTCCGGCACTTTCTGCGGATCAACCAGGATTGTTGTCGTCGCCTTATAGTGATCCGGCATCATGAACACGAGTGCGCCGCCCACCAGCGAGAAGAAGACCGTGCCCAGGAAAATCCATCCGCGGTAGTGCCGGAGCGTATTCCAGAACGCCAGTACCTGGTCCATAGAATTGTTCGTTCCCTGATTCATTGCTTTCTCCGCTTCCTATTTGAAGTGAATGCCGGCCGGGTACCACTCGATTCCTGCCACGGCAAAATTCTCATTCGCGCTGATAATGTTGCCGCCGGTAGCGCGGAAGGAGCGATAACCGGCAAAGAAACTCAGCGCTTCAGTGGCCCGCACGCGTATACGTGGCGAGTAGAAATACCCGTTGTAATGCTGTGTGGTTCCGATAAATGGCTGCCCACGCACCCAACCGGCATCCGCCGTAAGGTTCAGCCGCATGAAGTCCTTGGTGAAGCCTGCGCTGGCATTGTCTTCCCAGACTCCGTCCGTACGGAACGCCGTGCTGAATGTGCGCTGCGCCGCGGCAAAGAGCCGGGTCCGGTAACGCACATTTGCTACCAGGTTCGCATTGAAGTTGTAATTTTGCTGGCCGCCGCAGTTGTTCGAGTTACGCTGCGGTCCGCCACCCACGTCGAGAGCAACGGAATGGCTCACTTTCACCGCCAGCCCAAGTCCGCCCCCGATCGAATTGCAGGTGGGTCCGTTAAGCAGCGTGTCGCCTTCGCCGTACACCTTCATCACCACGCGCGAATTCAGCGTGCGGCCGTAATCCATCCGCAGACCGACGGAGTTCGAGTGCGACCCAGCCGAAAGAGGATTTGCCGGATCGCCCGCAATGCCGGTGTAAGTGTGGCGGAACGTCCAGCCCAGATCGTCGCGAGAGGTTGCGCGCCAACCGAGATGAACATCATTCTCCGCATAAGCCGAGTTCGCGGTGCGCAGCAGGATTGCCGAGTTCGAACTCACCACTGGCGTTGACTGAACCAGCACGTACGTCAGTGGCGCCTGGAAGCGGGCCGACTCAGATCCGTAACTGCCTGCGCTTTGCAACTGCCAGGACCAGCGTCTCGTGAACGCGCCTGTGAGCTTTACGTCCGCGATGTGGTAAGCCTGGGGATCGCCATTGTTCGTGTCGTTCGGGTTTACCGCTGCTGTGTACTGCGCAACAAAGCTGCCTCTTTGCGTCGGTATCAACACCGCCAAGTACGGCGAGAAAGAACTCGAAAAGGAATAATCCTTCGGTTGGGCCGGGTTCAAGGCGTTTGAGTAAACAGTTGACCCGGTAGCGCCGTAGTAGAAAAGGTTCTTGTACTCAGCTGGCGTTCCGTGGGCTAGTGCTGCTCCACCTGCGAATTCCGGATCGACCTCTGGTCCCACTCCGATCAGCTGCCCCGTCCCAAGAGAAACCGAGTACGGGCCGGTACCAACGCTCACCGACTGCGGACCTGCTTCCTGCGCGGCCGTGTCTGAAGCCGTAGTTGCAGCAGGTGTCGGAGTGGGTGACGCGCTCGGCTGTGACGTTGCGCTCTGTGCGAAGAGAGCGCTCGACGCTAACATCAGCACGACCGAGAGATTAAAGCCCCACGACTTCATTGCGTTCTTCATGGCACCACCACTGTGTCTCCAGGTTGGAGAGTAATGTTCTGCTGCGTGTTTTTGCCCCCGACCACGTCCTTGTATTTGAACCTCAGGCGTTGCTGCTTGCCGTTGTCGAACCGCAGAACCACAATGTCTCCGCGTTTCGCAAACGGCGTCAGCCCACCAGCCTGCGCGATCAGCTGCAGTACCGTCGTCTCGGTGTTCAGCGGATAGGCTCCCGGACGCGGTACTTCGCCGGTAATGAAGGCGCGCTTGCTGTGGATTTCAGTCACCGTTACCGTCACCTGCGGGTTGGTCAGGAAACTCTTGAGCCGTTCGGCCACCAGGTCCTGAATCTGCAGCGGAGTAAGGCCGCTTACTTTCACTTCATTGATCAGCGGCATTGAAATATTTCCGTCAGTCCTGACCACAACCGTCTGGGATACCTCGGCTTCTTTCCAGACGTTGATCCGCAGGACGTCGGCCTCTCCGACCTTGTACTCTGAAGGCTTCACGTCTGGCAGCTTCTGCTCCGCCGCCGGAATATCAGCCTTGTTCTCCACCGCACTGTTGCTTGTTGAAGGCAGCACGGCTTTTTTCTGCGCCGATGCCGCCAGTGACCCAATCAGCAGCAGGCCCGCAACCAGGATTTGCTTCGTCACCATGTTTCTCTCCAGGCTCATTCGTTCAACCGTTCTGATTTACTTATTTCGCGCCCTTGCCCAGCAGGATCACCTTGACGGTTTCAAAGATGATTGCCAGGTCCAGCGACACGGAAAGGTGCTTGATATAAAACAGGTCCAGCTCTAGCTTGCGTTTTGCGTCTTCCACGCTGGAGCCGTACTGGTACTTGATCTGCGCCCATCCGGTCACGCCGGGACGCACCGTGTGCCGCTGGGCAAAGAATGGAAGTTTCGCTTCCAGCATTTCGCAAAAATAGGGCTGCTCCGGCCGCGGGCCGACAAGGCTCATCTCGCCGTGCAGGATGTTGAAAAACTGCGGAAGCTCGTCGAAGCGATATTTACGGATGAACGCTCCAACACGCGTAATGCGGCTGTCGCCATCGGCTGCCCACTTGGGGCCGCTGTTTTCCGAGTCCTGCCGCATCGAGCGGAACTTCAGGATCTCGAATACTTCGCCGTTCAGGCCAACACGCTTCTGCCGAAACAGGATCGGCCTTCCGGTTTCAAGCAGGATCGCGAGCGCTGTCAACCCCATAACGGGAACCGTCAGGGCGATTCCGATGAGCGAGGCCACAACGTCTGTGGCGCGCTTCACGGCGAGCACAAAGCGCGACTTTCGGAAGCCATCAGAGAAGATCAGCCAGCTTGGCGAGAGGCGCTCGAGAGCAATGCGTCCGCTCACGTTTTCAAAGAGCGTGTGGGCGTCTTCCACCGCTACGCCCGCAAACTTCAGCCGCAGCAGTTCCTTGTAAGGCATGAGCCCGCGTTTTTCCTTCAGTGACATGACCACGCGGTCGATGTTCTGCGCTTCCACCAGGCGCTCGAGATCGGAAAGGCCGCCGACGATTCCCGGGTTCACCAGCGACTTGCCGATGTTCTCGCCGTGCTCATCGAGGAAGCCCATGACTTTCAGGTTCAGGTCAGGCCGTGAACAGATTTCACGCGTGAGCTCGATGCCCGTCGCACCAGTGCCCACGATCAGCACTCGCTCGGGCGCGCGCAGGAAGAAGAAACCCTTTTTCTCCAGCAACCATCGCCAGCTGAAAACCAGGGTGAAGATAGTCGGCACAGCCAAGGCAGCGATACCGCGGCCCAAACTGAGATCAGGAGCGGCGTAATAGATCAGGGCCAGGACAATGCAGGCCAATCCAAGTGCCTGTAGCAGGGCCGCAAGAAGGCGCGCTTTGGTATCCATGCTTTGCAGGTCATAAAGATCGTTGTAATACAGCGCCAGGATACAGACGCACACCACCGTAATGAACCGGGTCAGCGTATGCGCGCCTGCATACTCCCAGTGCGAAGACAGGAAGCGGAGCCACGTAGCCATCGCCAGTCCCAGGATGATCAGCACACTTTCGCTGAGCAGCAGGACCACGATTTTCGTCGGTATTTTTTGGCCGCCTATTCTAGGCATGGTTCCCCTTGGCAACAGGCATCAATTGAAAGCTTTCATCACCGTCCTCCACCTCGTGGCTTTCCGCTTGAGCGTTACCAGCCGAGATTGGATGGACATTGTCAGGTTTTGCTGCCGGCCGGTTCGGAGAAAGGCCGGCATCACGGATTTTGTAGAGCAGCGCCCGATAGCTGATCTTGAGCAGCTCAGCGGCGCGACGACGGTTCCAATGCGTGTTCTGCAACACCTTGAGGATGATCTGCCTCTCCAGCCTGCGTACGGCCTGCTGCGTAACTTTCTTCAGCGGCACCGGACCTTCTTCCGGGATATCCAGTTCAAAGGAGCTCGGCACCGGTTCGGTGAGATCGGTGGTAATACAGTTCTCCGTGCCCAGGATCACGTAGCGCTTCATCATGTTTTCCAGCTGGCGGATATTGCCCGGCCAGTGATAGGCCTGCAGCAGCTTCATCAGCGAGCTTGAAATTGGAGGCGTCCGCCGGTTGTAGACCATGTTGAAGTGCTCACGGAAATACTCCGCCAGCGCCGGCACGTCGGCGTTGCGTTCGCGTAGCGAGGGTAGCCCGATGTTCACCACGTTGATGCGATAGTAGAGGTCTTCTCGGAAATTCCCTGCTTCTATCTCGTGCTTCAGATCGCGGCTGCTGGTGCAGATCACGCGCGCCTCTGAACGGGTCTCTTCCTGCGCGCCAATCCGGCAGAACTTGCCGTCCTGTAAAACCTGCAACAGCTTCGATTGCAGCTGCATGCTGAGCTCGCCGATCTCGTCCAGGAAGAGCGTGCCCCTGTTGGCCATCGCGATCAGGCCAGGCTTTGCGGTGTTGGCGCCAGTGAATGCGCCCTTCTCATATCCGAAAAGTTCGCTCTCCAGGAGAGCATCGGGAATCGCTGGGCAATTGACCTTGATGAACGGCCCTCTTGCAAAGGGCGATGTCCGGTGAATGATTTTGGCGATAATCTCTTTACCCGTACCGCTGGGTCCCTGAATGAGCACGGGCACATCGGCCGACGCGATCATCGAAAGATCGCGCTGGACTTTCTTCATGGCCTCGGAAGTCCCAAAAACCACCGTCTCCGGCGGTAACTCAAATTGTGGCTCACCCGGCTGTCTCATCTTTACTCCGTCGTCGCGGACATAGAAACGCACTGTCCGGTACTGTCCGTTAGTGCATGTCCAGAACCAAAGAACAAGGAAATAGCCCGCATGGAGAGGGATCAGCCGCGCAAGCAAAAGAGGAGGTAAGTAGCTGATTAGATTATGTTAAACGCCAATTTAGGACCGGATTAGCGTCAGCCCATGCTGCCACGGCTGCGCAGCCGTACCAGCCAGAATAGGAAAACATTTTCACACTGGGCAACACAGGTTCCCTTCAGGCTCAACAGGCAGCCAAAAGTGACTCAAATTGAGACGAAACGGTATGTTCGTGGATCTTCGCTCGGAGCAAGAAAAACCGCCTGACTTAGGTCAGGCGGCTTTGATCAAAAACTGTTGAGTGACTAACCGGCCTTCTCCATGGCCGGCAGTGAGATATCTCTCCGCTCTACCATTTCCCGGCTGACTTCAAATTCCTTCACCCGCTTCTGGCTGGGCAAGTGATACATGAGATCAAGCATCAGCTCTTCCAGGATCATGCGCAATCCGCGGGCACCGACTTTGCGCTGCATCGCCTCGCGGGCGATTGCGCCCAGAGCGCCATCGTTGAAGCGCAGCTTCACGTTCTCGAATTCGAACATGCGCTGGTATTGCTTGATGATCGCGTTGCGAGGTCTGGTCAGGATTTCAATCAGCGCCGCTTCGTCCAGATCGTTGAGGATCCCTACAACAGGCAGGCGGCCGACGAATTCCGGAATCAGGCCAAAACGAACCAGATCCTGCGGCTCCGCTTTCTGCAGAAGCTCGGTATCCCGCTTGCTCGCTTCCGTGAATTCCTTTTCCTTCTGCTCGTTGGTGCGGAATCCCATCGACTTCTTCCCGATGCGCCGCGCCACGATTTTTTCAAGGCCGACAAATGCGCCACCGCAGATAAACAGGATATTTGTGGTATCGACCGGCGTGAACTCCTGGTGGGGATGCTTGCGTCCACCCTGCGGAGGAACGTTGGCAATGGTGCCTTCCAGGATCTTCAGCAGCGCCTGCTGTACGCCTTCGCCGCTTACGTCGCGGGTGATGGAAGGATTCTCGTCTTTGCGGCCGATTTTGTCGATTTCGTCGATGTAAATGATGCCGGTTTGGGCGCGGCCCACGTCGCCATCTGCTGCCTGCAGCAGCTTCAGGACAATATTTTCTACGTCCTCACCCACGTAGCCTGCTTCGGTCAGCGTGGTGGCGTCAACGATGGCGAAGGGAACATCCAGCATGCGCGCCAGGGTCTGCGCCAGCAGGGTCTTGCCGGTTCCTGTGGGACCGATGAGCAGGATGTTGGATTTCGAAAGCTCCACATCGTTGCCCTTGTTCCGGTTCATGTGGATGCGCTTGTAGTGGTTATACACTGCGACGGAAAGCTTCTTCTTCGTCTGCTCCTGGCCGATCACATATTCATCCAGGAATGCCTTCACTTCCTGCGGCTTGGGCAGGTGGTTCGGAGCTGCTGCCGCGTGCGTCTCAGAGCGGTCGTCCTCGAGGATGGAGTTACAGACTGCGACGCACTCATCGCAGATATAGGCCCTGGGATAATCGCTGGGGGAGGAAATCAGTTTGGCCACCGCGTCCTGAGACTTGTGGCAGAAAGAACAACGAAGGGTCTCTTCCGGCGATCTTGGCTTCACGTGTGACTCCTTGGTTTACCAGACCCTGATTTCGCTTGGCCAGCGGGCCTGGGCTCCGCTATCTACCGCCCACTTACTTGTGCTTGTAGATGATGTCATCAATAATGCCATACTCTTTTGCCTGTTGGGCATTCATGATGAAATCCCTCTCCACGTCTTTTTCTACCTTCTCCAGCTTTTGCCCGGTATGTTTCGCGAGCATCTGGTTGGTAATCTCCCTCATGCGAAGGATCTCCCTAGCATGTATATCAATATCCGTCGCCTGGCCGCTAAGGCCAGACATTAAGGGCTGGTGAATAAGAATCCTAGAAGTCGGTAAGGCAAAACGCTTACCCGCTGCGCCCGCGCACAAAAGTGTTGCGGCCATGCTGGCCGCCTGGCCACAGCAGATAGTCATCACATCAGGCCGCACAAACTGCATAGTGTCATAGATCGCCATTCCTGCTGTGATCGAACCACCCGGCGAATTGATGTATAGCTGGATGTCCTTTTCCGGGTCTTCCGCTTCCAGAAACAAAAGCTGGGCAATGACCAGGTTGGCGATGGTGTCGTCGATCGGGGTCCCGATAAAAATAATATTGTCGCGAAGCAGGCGGGAGTAAATGTCGTACGCGCGTTCACCGCGGCTTGTCTGCTCCACCACCATAGGTACGAGTGCCATATATTGCCCCTTCCTCCGGAAGCTCTATTGCATGTTGCTGTATAGAAAGTTTAACGCTTTTTCGCCGCGCATGCGGGCACGGATTCGGTCCAGCCCCTGCTCCTTGCTCAATTGTTGTTTGACTTCATCCGGGGACTGCTGTGTTTGCTGCGCCAGCGTGAAAAGTTCCTGGTCCAGTTCCTCGTCGCTCACCTGAATGTTTTCAGCGTCAGCGATCTTATGCAGCAGCAGGCCTGACTTGACCTCTTTCACGGCTGCCTCTCTTTGGCCCAGCCGCAGCTTGCGGAAGTCCAGCCGCTTCATGTCCTCCGGGCGCATCCCCTGGGAAGCCAACGCCCGCAGGCCACGCTCCAGCCGCAAGTCAATCTGGTGCTCAATCATCGAACTCGGTACCGGGAACTCATGCGTTGACACCAGCTGATCAATCAGCTGCTCCTTACCCTGGTGGTCGGCCTCGTGCTGGCGATGGCTGCGGAGGTTCTCCTTGATGACCTCCCGCAGCTTGCCCATGGTCTCAATTTCAGGGCTGAGCTCTTTGGCAAAAGCATCGTTCAGTTCAGGCAGCGTCTTCTTCTTGATGGCGTTGACTTTCACCTTGTACGACAACGTCTTACCCGCAAGTCGCTGATCATGGAATTCCGCTGGATAGACAACGTCGAACGTCCGCTCATCGCCCGCGTTGGCTCCGCGCAGATTCTCTGTAAACTCTGCCACGGTGCTCGGCCCGGCGATCTCCACCATCACTTCGTCCATCCTGACCGGCTCAGTCGCCTGCTCCGGCTTCTGCTCACCTTCTGCGCTTTCCGGCTGCTTGGGAGCCGCCTCGAACGAGACCTGCGCGAAGTCACCATCCTGGAGTGCTCGCTCTTCCTCGACCGGATCGAAGCTCGCCTGCTGGTCCTGCAGGTGCTTGATCTCGTGCTCTACCTCGTCGTCGCTCACCTCGATATTCGGCTTCTCGATCTTGATGGTCTTGTAGTTGCCCAGTTCAAATTCTGGCATCACATCAAAGCTGGCAGTAAAGCGAATGGCCTCACCTGGATCGGCCTTCAAATCGCTGATGTGCGGCGACGAGATGGGCTTGTATCCCCCGGACATGACGGCGACGCGGAAATACTGCGGAACCAGGTTTTCCAGCATCTGCTCTTTGATCTGGTCGGCAAAACGGCTTTTCACCACGCTGGCCGGCACTTTGCCCTGACGAAATCCGGGAACTCTGGCCTGCTTGGCATATTGCTGAACGATCGATTCCTGTTCCTCGGCGACAACGTCCGCCGGGATTTCAACCGTAATCTGCTGACGGCAGGGATCTTCCGCCACAGCCGTGGCTGTTCCTTCGCCCGGCTGTTCTGGCTGATCACCCTCAATTGCCTTCTTTTCGGTGTTTTCGTTATCCAATGCTGTTCCTTTGATTAAACCGGAGGGCGGATGCGCCCACGGCAAAGCTGTGAATCTGGCAGTAAAGACCCCAAACTCCTAAGTTTAAGGAGAGATTGGGATGGGGTCAAACGCCCCTCATAACCGGTGCGCATCCAGCTGAATTTCCCTCAGAATCTTTTGACGTTTTTTTACTTGCATTCGTGTCCAGAGAAGCAAATACTCTGAATAATCGTAGTTCCGGGTACAGCGTGTTTTTGCCGACGGATAAGGATGTATATGAGACCTGCAGTGCTTTCCATCTCCCGGGAAAGAGTATTGGCGCCTATCCGCAATACTGTCCTCGCCCACGCCGGATACGCCGTGATTCCAGCCCACTCAGTCGATTTCGCGCTTGCCATCCTGCACAAGCGGCATGTCTGCGCAATCGTCATCGGTCAAAGCATTTCCGCACGCGATTGCAAGCACATCTGCGCCGAAGCTCACCGGCTCGGGATCCCTTCGGTGATCCTGGATCCCTACGAGCAGTTCCTGCGCGAAGATACTGATGTTCATGTGAACCCACTCGATGGTCCGGAGCTTTTCCTGAATGCGCTCGCCAACGTGGTGCAGCGCGACCATCGCTTATGCGTGGAACCGCGTCCTTGTTAGACTAACCGCAGAATGTCTTCTGCTCTGCTCCGCATACGCCAGGAGATCGTCGCCTGCACTCGTTGTCCGCGCCTGATTGACCACTGCCAGAAGATCGGCCGCGAGAAGCGGCGCGCGTACCGCGATTTTGAATATTGGGCTAAGCCTGTGCCCGGCTGGGGCGACCCGAACGCAGAAATGCTGATGTTAGGGCTCGCCCCCGGGGCGCATGGTTCCAACCGTACCGGCCGTCCCTTCACCGGCGACGGCTCTGGACATTTCCTGTACCGCGTCCTCCACAAGACCGGCTTCGCCTCGCAGCCCACATCCACTCATTGCGACGACGGTCTCGAACTGCACAACGCGTTCATCACCGCCGCTGTGCACTGCGCACCTCCTGCCAACAAGCCATCACCAGAAGAGATTGCCAACTGTGCACCTCATATGGAAAACGAAATCCAGGCCCTCAAGCGCGTCAAATTGGTTGTGGTGCTGGGCAAGATCGCATTCGACGCCTACCTGAATTTCCTGAAGCGCCAGGGCAAGCTCAAGACCAAGGCCGCATTCACCTTTGCCCATGGCGCATCGTATCCCCTGCCCGACGGCCGCACACTTCTCTGCGCCTATCATCCGTCGCTGCAAAATACGCTCACTGGCAAGCTCACAGAAAAAATGTTGATCGATGTTTTTCGCAAGGCACAGAAGCTGCTCGCACACCCGTGAATTCTGATCAAGTCTGCAACGCGCTTATTTCATCGCAGGCATCCCCTTCTCTCCCTTAGCCAGTCTGAACCTGTAGGCTTGCTGGGCTGTTTCCCGCCGTTCATCCCAGTTGTGATTCAGTTGTGAAAGGAACCTGTGATGAACCGGATCGTCATTGCCGTCGCCGCATTCTTTCTGTTTGCTACCTGCGCGTTTGCTCAGCAGGACTACATTGGACGTTACGACGCGTTCGCCGGCTTCTCCTATCTGGCTTCACCTAAACTCAACCTTGCGGAGCGCGGTGTAAATGGTCAGTTCGGAATCAACGTGAATCGCTGGCTGGCCATTGGCGCCGACTACAGCTATTTCACGGGACACAGCGACATCCGTCCGCAGGACCTGACACCCTCGCTCCAGGCGCAGCTCGCGCCCATACTGCCTCTCCTCGGGCCGAATCCGGCCATTCCATTCGACTCCATTACCTATACCTTTACCGCTGGACCACAGATCAACTTTCGTCAGCTCAAATGGGTTACTTTCTTCGTCCGCCCGGCAATCGGCGGAATGCACGAATTGGCTACGCTAAAACCGGTCGGTCCGGTTCAGACGCTGGTTGTGGCTGCGCTCGCCCCTGGAGGTAAACGCAGCGACCTGAAGCCGTTTTACGGCGTCGGCGGCGGCCTTGACTTGAACGCGACTGGTCATTTCGCGATACGCGTGGGCGTGGACGTGGTGCACGTGAACCTGTTCGACAATATTCTCAACGGCGGCCGCAACAGCGTGCGCGTCTCTGTGGGCCCGGCATTCAAGTTTGGAAAGAACATCGCGAAGTGGTGAGGGTGAATCTCCGTGTTGTAATCCCGAGCACAGGGAGGGATCGCTGCTGCTTCGACAAACACGAGGGGTTCACGCACCTCGGAAATTTCGCAGGTTCGGAAACCCTGAGCCCATCTAAAACCAGATGACGGGTATCTTCGCTGCGCTCGGGGTGCAAAAACCGATCACCCGATCTCACAGGCTATCGCGGACTTATATTCACAGGCTGTCGCGGACTTATATACTGTTAATAAATGTCCCTCGCCGCGCTCTCATCTCACCCGCGCGTCTCGGTGCTTCGCAAGGGCGATCCTGATCCTGAGGGAAATTGCGTGGTTTACTGGATGCAGCGCGCTCAGCGCGCGCTCGACAATCCTGCACTTGAAACCGCTGTCCGCGCTGCAAACACGCTGGAAATACCGTGTGTAGTCTTCCTTGCTCCCATTCCCTATTACCCGAACGCGAACTTGCGTCATTATCGATTTCTCCAACAGGGCATCCCATCCATCGCAGAGCGACTGCACGAGCGCGGCGTTGGTTTCGTACTGAGGCGCTATCCTGATCACCATCTCCTGAAGTTCTGCAATGAAGTTCGCCCTGCTCTGGTTGTTGGCGATGAAAATCCTATGCGCGAACCTCGTCGCTGGCGAGAGCTGGTGGCGAAGCAACTCAGGGTTCCACTCTGGATTGTCGATGCTGACGTAATCATCCCTTCCCAACTGCTCATGAAAGAGCAGCATGCTGCTTACACAGCTCGGCCGGTCGTACATCGGCTGCTCCCGGAGTTTCTTGCGCCGGCGGCCAACACCTCCGCCAAAGTGCCGTGGAAAGCACCCACAGGTTTGGAATCGCTCTCGCCCGATTTCGACATCACCTCAGACTGGACGCTCGACCGTTCCGTTCAGCCCTCGACCCATTTCAGCGGCGGCACTGATCAAGGACTGAAGCACCTCAAGACTTTCCTCTGTGACCACTTGGCCGGCTACGTGAAAGATCGCAACCACCCTGAACTCGACGCCACCAGCCATCTCTCCCCTTACTTGCACTTCGGCCACCTCGGCCCGCTCACTGTTGCGCTCGCAATCCAGAAGGCCGAAGCACCAAAGGTCGATAAGGAAGCCTTCCTGGAACAGCTGATCGTCCGCCGCGAGCTGGCCATCAACTTCGTTCGCTTTAACCCCGACTACGATAACTTCGAGAGCGGTCCGGAATGGGCGCACAAGTCTCTCGCGGAGCACGCCGCCGACGCGCGCAAGGCCTACTCACGAGGACAGCTTGAAAACGCAGAGACTCAGGACCCGCTCTGGAACGCTGCCCAGCTCCAGATGATCATCACCGGCTGGATGCACAACTACATGCGGATGTACTGGGCCAAGAAAATTTTGGAATGGAGCAAGACTCCGGCTCAGGCCTACCGCACGGCAGTGGAGCTCAATGACAAGTACGAACTCGACGGCCGGGACCCGAACGGCTACGCCGGAATTGCCTGGGCGATTGTCGGTAAACATGATCGCCCCTGGTTCGACCGGCCCATCTTCGGCCAGGTACGCTACATGTCCTTCAACAGCACTTCAAAGAAATTCGACAGCAAGCGTTACATAACGCAAATGCAGGCACTAGCCATTGGCAAACCGGCCGATGAGCCGCAAATGGGGCTACCGCTCTCCGGTTGAGGGCAGCGGGCGAAAAACTTTAGTCATTCAAGAATGCAACCCATTGATTCTGTTCATTGTTCGCCATTAATGCACAGAACACCTCAGGGCCAAAGACTTGCTCTCCATGATATTCTTGGAATACAGCACGTTTCCCGGGCCAACCCTGGTCGGAGGCGGGCAGAAGGCATAATCAGTGACCCAAAACAAGGAAAAATTCGAAACACGCCGGCTTCCCATGATGCCCATCCGTGACGTGGTCATCTTCCCTTTCATGATGACCCCTTTCATCGTGGGCCGGGAGTCCAGTGTGCGCGCTCTCGAAGAGGCCCTGGCTTCAGACCGCAAGATCTTTCTGGCCACCCAGCACGACGCAAGCGTTGACGAGCCCAAGCCGCACGAGATTTATCAGGTTGGCACCATCGCCAACATCGTGCAGAATCTGAAGCTGCCGGACGGCAACATCAAGGTGCTGGTAGAGGGAGTTGAACGCGGCAAGGTCCTCGATCTTAAGAACAACGAAGGCTATTTTGAAGCCACCGTCCGCACGGTAAAGTACTCCACGGAGAGCACTCCGGTGCTGGAGACAGCGCTCCAGCGTGTGCACAACCTGTTCGACCAGTATGTGAAGCTCTGCCAGTCACTCAATCTGGAGCCCGTGATCATTACCGGGATGAACGACCCTGCCAAGCTGAGTGATACCATCGCGCAGAACCTGCAGCTCTCGATCGAGGAAAAACAGGAGCTGCTGGAGATCTTCGATCCGGTCGAGCGGCTGAACCGCATTGCCGACGTGCTGGATATCGAGATCGAAAAGCTGAACATGGACCGCACCATCCAGACGCGGGTGAAGCGCCAGATGGAGCGCGCCCAGAAAGAGTACTACCTGAACGAGAAGATCAAGGCCATCCAGAAGGAACTGGGCCGCGGTGAAAAGAGCGAGTTTGACGAGCTCAAGAAGAAGATCGAATCCGCCGGCATGCCGAAAGATGTTCAGGAAAAGGCCATTACCGAGTTGAAGAAGCTCGAAGCCATGCCGCCGATGTCAGCTGAGTCCACTGTTTCGCGCAATTATCTGGACTGGCTGCTGGCTGTGCCATGGAAGAAGAAATCGAAAGAGATTCGCAACATCGAGCACGCGGAAAAGATCCTCAACGCCGATCACTACGGTCTCGAGAAGATCAAGGACCGTATCCTCGAGTTCCTGGCTGTCCGCCAATTGGTGAAAAATCCCAAGGGCTCGATTCTCTGCTTTGTTGGGCCTCCAGGCGTAGGCAAGACCTCTCTAGGCATGTCGATCGCCAAAGCCACCGGTCGCAAGTTTGTCCGTTTGTCGCTCGGCGGCGTGCGTGACGAAGCTGAGATTCGCGGCCATCGCCGTACCTACATCGGCGCCCTGCCAGGACAGATCATCCAGATGATGAAAAAGGCTGGCACCAAGAATCCAGTCTTCATGCTGGATGAAGTGGACAAGATGGCGTCCGACTTCCGCGGCGATCCGGCAGCGGCGCTGCTTGAAGTCCTCGATCCCGAGCAGAACTGGATGTTCCAGGACCACTACCTCGACGTCGAATACGACCTTTCGCAGGTCTTCTTCGTCGCCACCGCCAACGTGCTGCACAGCATCCCCGCCGCCCTCCAGGACCGCATGGAAGTCCTGCGGTTGCATGGCTACACAGAGCTCGAAAAGGTGGAGATCGCTAAGCAGTTCCTGGTCCGCAAGCAGCGTGAAGCCACAGGCCTTACCGAACAGCAGATTCAGTTCACCGAAGACGGCATCAAGGAAATTATTCGCTCCTACACCCGTGAAGCTGGCGTCCGGAACCTGGAGCGCGAAATAGGCAACGTCTGCCGCAAGGTCGCGCGCAAGGTTGTAAAAGACAAGGCGTACACGCTCACAGTAAACGCGCAGACGGTCGCGGAGTTTCTCGGTGTGGCCAAATTCCGTGACACGCTCGCTCACGAGAAGAGTGAAGTTGGACTCGTCACCGGGCTTGCCTGGACTGAAGTCGGTGGCTCGATTCTCTCGACGGAAGTCGCAATTGTGGAGGGCAAGGGCAAGCTCACCATCACCGGCCAGTTGGGCGAAGTGATGCAGGAGTCCGCCCAGGCCGCGATGTCTTACGTTCGTTCACGCGCCGCGCGGTTGGGCGTTCCGAAGGACTTCTACCGCAACGTAGACATCCACATCCATGTGCCGGAGGGCGCGATCCCTAAAGACGGTCCTTCAGCCGGCATCACCATGGCAACCGCGATTTCCAGCGCCCTGAGCAAGATCCCTGTGCGCCGAGACATTGCCATGACCGGTGAGATTACGCTTCGCGGCAAGGTGCTGCCCATCGGCGGACTGAAAGAGAAGCTTCTGGCGGCCCTGCGTGCGGGCATCACTGAGGCCATCATTCCTAAAGAGAATGAAAAAGACCTGGCCGAGGTGCCGGAGAATATCCGCAACAATATGAAGGTCCATCCGGTGGAAAACATGGACCAGGTGTTGAAGATCGCGCTGGAACAGCCCCTTCCCGAGGTCACGGAAGAAGCTGTGCAGCCAATTCCGACGTCTTCGGAGAGCATTTCCCGCGAGCGCTATCTGTAACGATCTCCTTCGAAAGCCACTTCGGCCCGCCTTGAACGGCGGGCCAGTTTTTTTGATCTCTCTGTGGAGCACAGGCACTATTGCCTGCGTAACTTTCCTGAACAAGGTTTCATCTGCAAATTGCCGTTGAACCTCTCAGGCGTTCAATCACCAATTTTGGCAATCTCGGCGATTTTGGCAATCTCCTTCACTCGTTCCTCAACGCCTCCATCGGAGACACTTTCGCCGCTCGCCTGGCCGGTAGATACGACGCAAGCAGAGCGATAGCAAACAGCCCCGCAGGCGCAGCCGTGAATGCCAGAGGGTCGTGCGGGCTGATACCGTACAACATGCTTTTCATCACGCCTGAAAGGAGCAGCGCTCCCCCAAGTCCTACCACAGTCCCGACAAGCGCCAGCCGGACGCCGTTGCCGAGAACCATACGGATAATGCACGGCGGTTCGGCGCCCAGCGCAACTCTTACAGCTATTTCTCTTGTGCGCTGCACCACGGAGTAGGCGAGGAGTCCGTAGATTCCAATCGCCGCCAGCAGAAGCGCGGTCAGTGAGAAGCCGGCTAGCAGCACTGTACTGAACTGTTGTCGCGCATACGTCAGGCGGACCACTGTTGCCATGGTCTTCACGTCAGACACTGGAAGTTCAGGATCAAGGCTGTGCAGGATGCTGCGTGTGGGCGCAACCAAAGACTCCGGATCCGTTTGGCCACGCACGACAAAGACCATCTGGCTATACGCCAAGTGGCTGTGAATGTAGTAAACAGTCGGCGCAGGCTCCTGATCCAGCGCTCCTTCCCTCACATCACCAACAACCCCAACGATTTCTCCCATTGGATTCTGGTCCGCCATGTACACACTGATCTGCTTCCCCAGAACTGGTTCTCCCGGGAAATTCTTGCGCGCAAATGCCTCATTCACAATAAAGCGATGTGGCGTGCTGGTCAGGTCATCGGCATAAGAGAAATCGCGGCCCTGGATGATCGGTATGCCCATCGTGCCAAAATAGTTCGGAAGCACTGTCCGGATAACCGCTCCGATCCCTTCTCCTGGTTTGGCAGGTGGGCGGCCCGCAATGGTTACATCTGTCCCCGCCGCCATACCATTGAAAGGCAGATAGCTGACTGCGCTTGCCGAGCGCACTCCCGGCAGTTGAGCCATGCGCTGCACCGCGTCAGCAAAGAACTGGGTCACCTTTTCATCTGTCGGATATCTCACCTTGGGCACGCTCACTCGGAAGGTAAGCACGTTGCCCGCGTCCAGCCCGGGACTCACATTCTGAAGCCCGATCATGGTTCGAAACAACAGTCCTGCCCCCGCTAGCAGCGCGACCGAGCATGCGACTTCACCCACCACAAGCCAATCCCGCAACCGGTGCCCTGTCCCAGTGCTCGACCGGCTCTCCTCATGAAGCGCGTGGTTGAGATCACCTCTCATGGCCAGCACTGCCGGCGCAAGCCCGAAAGCGATACTCGTGATCAGCGCGAGCGCAAAAGAAAAGATCACGATCCTTGAATCGAAGCTCACTTCCACAGACCGCGTGAGTTCTTTCGGAGCCTGGGCGACGATCCGGTCCACGGCGAACCAGGCGAGAGCAAGCCCAAGCATTCCCCCGCTTAATCCGAGAACAATGCTTTCGGTAAGTAACTGGCGCACCAGCCGGGCAGGCGCTGCGCCGAGTGCGCCACGCACAGCAAGCTCTCGCATGCGCGCCGTATACCGCGCCAGCAGCAGGTTGGCTACGTTGGCACAAGCAACACCCAGCAGCAACGTGACAGCTCCCAGCAGGATCAGTAATTGCGTTCTGACCTTTCCTACCAATGATTCGCGCAGGGGCTCCACGTTTACGCCCCAGTTCTTGTTGGTTTCCGGATGCTCCAGCTCTATTCTTCTACCGATACTCGCCATTTCTGAGCGTGCCCGACGGAGCGAAGCATCAGGCTTGATTCGGGCAACGGTCCAAAGCCAGCGGCCGAGTTTGGCCCGCAATTCAGGCGAGGCTTTGAGGCCGAGCGTCAGCCAGATGTCAGTGGAACGGGTGTGAAAGTAGAAGTCAGGCGAGAGCACTCCTACTACCGTGAATGGTCGCGCATTGACCTGGACGGTGCGACCGACGATGTTTTCGTCCCCGCCGAACCATGACTGCCAGAGCCGATAGCTGATCACGGCCACGTATGCCTTGTCTGAATCCTCATCCGGTGTGAACACGCGCCCCCGAACAGTCCTGGCTCCCAGCAGCGGGAGGACTTCGCCTGTGACGGCCTGCGCATCGATCTCTTCAGAGTGTCTGCCGTCACCGAAGACCACGTGATAATCGAAGAATCCGCCGATCGCTGAAAACGACGAACTCTGCGCCTTCCAATCAAAGTAGTTCGCCGGGGCCACTGTGTTGTGATCGACGTCCAGGCGGTTGTTGGTCTCGTAGATCATCACCAGCTTCGAAGGCTCTGGATATGGGAGAGACCTCACCAGCAGATTGTCCGTGACCGTAAAAATGGCAATGGTGGCGCCAATTCCCAACGCAAGTGACAAGACCGCGGCCGTGGCAAAACCTGGATTGAGCCGCAGCCCCCGTAGCGCATACTTCAAGTCCATCCATGCCGTTTCCAGCAACAGCAGCCGCGATTCATCACGCACGGATTCCTGGACAGCTTCCATGCTCCCGAATTTCAGTGCAGCTTCGCGGCGTGCCTGCTCCGGACTCATTCCGGCCCCGATGTTGTCGGCAATGTGCATTTCCATGTGCGACTCGAACTCCTGCCGCATGTCTCGCTCGCGCGATTCGGCTGTAGCGAGCCCGCGCAAACGTCTCCACAACCTCCTGAGCCGCTTCACAATCCCTCCTTCGGGGCGAGAAACCGCGCCACAATCGAAGTCGCTTCTTCCCACTCCTCGGTTTCCTTCCTGAGTTGTCGGCGTCCCGCCGCGGTCAGCCGGTAGTACTTGGCTTTACGGTTGTTCTCGGAAACGCCCCATTCCGAAGCGATGGAGCCCTCCTGCTCAAGCCTCACCAGCGCCGGGTAGATGCTGCCGTAGTTCAGGCTCAGCCGGTCGCCGCTGATCTGCTCGATTCGGCGGGCGATCCCGTACCCGTGCAGTGGTCCCATGCTCTCCAGGGTCTTCAACACCATCAAGGCCATGGTGCCCTGCCAAACGTCGTTCTTTTTATTCAGATCGGTCATATAAGGAAGTTATAGGAGTATGACTCTGCTCCTATAACTTGTCAATACGAGAGATTCGAGTCGAGGGTTACACGAATTTGTAAGTTTCGTGAAACTACTTTGCCGATCTCTATAAGCGCAGCAGCAGCCCTGTCCCTGCACTCACGCCCTGGTCTCACGTCTCGCAACCCGGGGTTTGCTGGCGGCATCTCTCAGTTCACGGGAGACTGACCAATGAGACTCAAACCCAACATCTTCGCTTTGCCCTTGCTGCTGCTGGTGGCGGGGATCGGTGCCAACGCGCAGAGCGTTGTGCCCAAAGACTCAACTATCAAAGTAAGAACTGACACAGCCATTCCGGCAAAACCGCAGACCAACGCAACGTTTCAGGGAAGCGTAAGTACCGATGTGACAGACAGCTCCGGGAAAGTTCTGATTCCCCGCGGCTCACGGGCGCAGCTCGTCGCTGAGCCAACCGCTGATGGAAAAGACACTAACCTCGATCTCCAGTCCGTGGTTGTAAACGGGCAGCACTACGTGCTGCAGACCGCAAGCAAAGACAGCTCGGCTCCGGGTGGTATTGGAGCGAATAAGCGCACCGGCAAATACGTCGGCGGTGGCGCGGCTATCGGCGCGGTTCTTGGGGCCCTTCTGGGTGGCGGAAAAGGCGCAGCGATTGGTGCGATTGTCGGTGGAGCTGGCGGCGCAGGCGCGCAGGTCTATACCGGCAAAAAACAGGAAATCCCCGCCGAAACGGAGCTGAGCTTCAAGCTGGCGCAGGACCTGCAGCTACAGCCGATGTCCCCGCAGAGTTCAGGCGGGCAGGGTAGCTCACAGAAGTAAAGCTCGCATCGCGACGCTTACGGTGAAAAAGAAGGCGAGGTACTCCTGTGCCTCGCCCTTCTTTCTTCTCGCGCTAATCGTCATCAGAGAGTTCCTTCAAGCCGCCTTCTGCCACCAGGCTTCTCAGCGCTCTCTCTCCCCCAGCGCCATTTTGTTTGCCCGCTACGTTTCCCTCTCGATCGATCACCACGTAGATCGGATACACCTTGGCTGCGAACATTGCGGCCAGATTGGTATCGTCAGTGAGCACGATCCTCGTCTTGCGCGGGTGCTGCTCCAGATACTTCCTGACCGTCCTTTTCGATTCCCCCACGTTCACGGCCAGCACGACCAGACCCTTGCTGCCAAACTCCTGGTTCAATCGCTCTATGTACGGCAATTCTTGCTCGCAATAACCGCACCAGGTCGTCCAGAACTCCAGCAGAACGATCTTGCCTTTCAGTGAATTGTTGTTCAACTTTTCGCCGGTCGTGGTGGTCGCGTTGAATGTCGGCGCCGGTTCCCTGCCCTTGGTGCCTGCGGACATGAGGGCACCGCAGCAGCACAGGAGTGTCACAGTCAAAAACAGTCTTGCCGATCTGGTCATGGCTGGGCACTTTAGCACAGCTTAATGCCGCTGAGAACATCATCTCGTTATTTGAGGATACGCGATCTTTGTGTCATCCTGAATGAAAGGGATGAAGTCACCTGTAGCCAAATTCTTGACCGCCGCAGCTCATCCTGATGCATTTCCCCCCGACGGTCCGCCTGAATTTGCATTCCTTGGCCGCTCGAATGTCGGGAAATCCAGTCTGATCAATTCTCTGCTGGACCAGAAGCTCGCTCACGTTAGTTCCACACCCGGCCGCACTCGCACCATAAATTTCATTGGGATCTTCGAAAATTCCGTCCACCCGAACCCTGAGATGGTACTTGTCGATCTCCCCGGCTATGGCTATGCGAAAATCTCACGTTCCATCTCGGCCGAATGGCCGAAATTCATCGAACCGTACCTGAAGCACCGGTCTTCCCTTCAGCTGTGCGTCGTGCTGATCGATATCAATATCCCGGCGCAGCCGTCTGACCTGCAACTGATCGACTTTCTGAAGCATTCACGACGCGAATTCCTGGTCGTTGGCACTAAAAGCGACAGGCTCTCTGGCAACAAGCTTAGAAATGCGTTGGCTGCGCTGAAACGCGAACATGGGATTGATGAAATCCTCCCATACTCCGCCAAGACAGGTGAGGGGCGCAGTCATCTGTGGCGTGAAATCAAGTCAAGGGTCTCGGCCTGAATGGCGATGGACCCATTTGCGCGGAAGATGTGGCGTGCCGGCCTAGGGTTCGCCGGCGGCATGCTCGTCCTGTTTCTGGCGCTCACCGTGGTGTACTTCCACGTTCGACCAAGCTGCCCGGACAAGCTGATTTCAGAAATCACCAGCCCTGACACGCGCTGGACTGCATCGATCCTCCAGCGCCGCTGCGGAGAAGAGTCACCCTTCATCACCAGCGTGAGCATCCGAGAACGCGTATCCGGCGTAAAGCGGGGTTTCTTCTCCGGCCAGGCACTCAATCCGACTGTGTTCATGGTTGAACAGGACGCAGTTGGCGCCGGAATCAGACTGGACTGGACTGCCCCTGATCGCGTGACGATTACGTGCCGCAACTGTCCCGCCGGCTATATCCGTCGCCAGGACGATCGTTCCGGTCCCGTGAGCATCGCTTATCAGCTATCCCCTCGCTAGCGCCCGGCACTTGCCGCCGCTCCGCTCTGCTGCTGCAGCCATGTCCCGATTTCGCCGCCCAGTCTGGGTCGGGTGTTGATGCATCGGTTGCTTTGCTCCAGGCTTTGCTTCAGCGCACGTTCGGTTGAAGATACTTTGTGCTCGGAGAAGAACTGCTGTGCCTGGTCGCGCAGCCCTGCTTCGCAAAACGCGCCGGTGCTCCCCACGATCGCTGCCCCGTTGCCGAACGTGAGTTTGCTCTCCACCGCAGGCCAGTGCTGGCGAATCCAGTCCCACACCGGTTGTTGCACGTTGACGTTCCGAAGTTCACGGCCCAGATATCCGGCCGCATCCTGATTGCGCGTTTCCGGTCCAACAATGCGATCAAGCCAGCGGGTGACCAGCGCCATGTCGCTGAATCGAGTGAGCGCTTCGGAATAGTTGTCGATCTGCTCCGGCGTATTGCCCGGCTTCGCTATGACGGTCATCAACTCATTGAACAACTGGGGATCATTGCTCAGCGCGGCAACGCGCAGCGCCGAATGGGCGAGACTCCCATCCACGGCTGCGGGGTTGTTGATGTATTGGTGCGAGACGGCAACCGATTCACTGATCACGCGCGAATCTTCGCCGGCCTCTCCCAGTATCTGGACCAGCAAAGCCCGTGCGGCGCGCTGATCGTCTTTCTCGCCCGGCTGGGGCGACCATCCCAGCTTTTCCAACTGCGGACCAAATGTGGCGCGTACCCATGCAGCGAACCCAGCCCTGTCCGTCGGCTTGAGGTAGTAATCATGGATTCCCGCGAGTACGGGACCAATGCTCTCGAGGATAGCGCGCTCATTGTCATCCTTCAATGCCGAGACAAGGTCGAGATAGTTTGCGGCACTCTCCTGTCCTGAACCCACCAGCGCGGCCTCATCGTTCACCAGTGACAGTCTTTCCGCTGAGCTCAGTGACGTCATCGCGATCGCGCTGAGCTTTTTCAGCAGCTCGGCATCATAATGCGTCCGGTAATAGCCTGACGCGTTAGCATTCACGAATACCCAGGACGCGCAGCCCGCGGCGGGCAGCGACTGCTGTTTTTCACTCACTACCTGACAGAACGGTCGGCCACCTTCTGTCTTCACGCAGACCGGAACCATCCACGTAGGATTGTCGGCTCTTGGACCCGGATCAGCCAGGAACCTCGTCTGCTCCAGCGTGATCTCCAGCTTGGGCTTTGCCGGCGCAATCTGCCGGGTCCGTGAGCGCTTTGACTTTTTTCGCGCCGTCTTCGGCTCCGGTGGTGGTGCGGTGCAGGAAGTCTTTACGGTGATCAACGGCTCGCCCGGCTGGTCGATGAACGTCGGCATCACTTTGTTCACTGGACGGCCGGATGCTAGCGTCATCGCTTGCCAGAAGTCCTCCGCAGTCGCATTCGAATAAGCGAATTTGCGCAGATAGGAGTTCACCCCACGTCGAAAGACATCGGGCGTGACATAGGTTTCCAGCATGCGCAGGACCGCGGCGCCTTTTTCGTACGAGATCGGGTCGAACATCTGGTTGATTTCTTCCGGCGTCTCGGCTCTGGCGCGGATCGCATGCGTGTTGCGCAAAGAATCCACCGCAAGCGCTCGATTTGTCGCGTTCACGCCCTGCGCCAGGGCATTCCACTCAGGATGCAGCGCCTGTGACGGCTTGAGTTCCATCCACGTGGCAAACCCTTCGTTCAACCAGACGTTGTCCCACCATTTCATGGTGACCAGATCACCGAACCACTGGTGTGCCATCTCATGCGCCAGTACTTCAAAAACCTGCTGATGACTGCGGACCGAAGCATGCTGGTCGTCGATCAACAGCAGCGATTCGCGGTAGAAAATTGCCGCCGTGTTCTCCATGGCTCCGGCTTCAAAATCCGGCGCTCCTACAATATCCAGCTTCCCGAACGGATATGGGATTCCGTAATAAGTGTTGTAGTAGTGGAGGATCTCTTCCGCATAACGCAGTGCGGCCGTGCCCAGCGGTTTCTTGTCCGGAGTTCCACACACGCGGACCGGAATGTTATCGGCGGAACCCTCATTGCACACAAAATCGCCCACTGCCATGGCGACCAGGTAGGTGGACATCTTCGGCGTTGGGGCGAACTGGATCGTGTGCTTGCCTGGAACTGGGCCGGATGTGTCGGAGACGATTTTTCCGTTGGAGATCGCCGTGTCACCCTGATCGGCAACCACCGTCACATCGAAGACCGCTTTCATCGCGGGCTCATCGAATGAAGGAAAGGCGCGGCGTGCGTCCGTGTTTTCGAATTGAGTGACAGCGTAATTCCGCGTGCTGCTGTGCGCGAGGTAAAAGCCCCTCAATTGCGAATTCAGCTTTCCCGTAAACTTTATATGGATACTGGCTGGCCCCGCCTCAAGCACATTGGGTACGCTTAGCGTGACCTGCTCTTTGGCCTCATCAAAGCTGGCGTTCGCCGGCTGGGTATTCTGGCCCTGCGTCGCTTCGGCCTGCTGAATTTCAATTTCAGCGGAGTTCATCGTGACGTCAGAAGCGCCTTTGGCCAGGTCAACCTCAATGGTCTCTTCCCCACTGAAGGTCGCTTTCTGAAGGTCCGGCGTGAAGGAAAGTGAATAATGCCGGGGAATAACATTAGTTGGAAGTCGCTGGGCAAAACATAATGCGGAACAGAGCAAAATTAAGAAAAATGCAGTCTTCTTCAACGAAGCTATCTCCTGATGCTAGACGCGTGCCTGATCGATCCGAGATCGGGTCCGCGGTTTCTTTGGCGAGTCGCCGTTGAACAGGGCCGGGTGGCGGGAATATGCACTCCACCCCTGAAAGAATCGGCCAAAAAGCTATCTATATTTTCGCCGAGAGCAGCAGGAATTTACAAATAAAACTCGCGTTTACTGCCGCGGAAGGCTCCGTACCGTCGCTTTGCACTGGTGTTTCACAATTGAGGGAGTCCGCTGGTTCGGACGGCGTGTGACTGTGGCGCAAAGAGACGGCTGGTACTGCTGGCCGGTCCAGTCGAACACGGTCGTTTCTTCCCTGAACTCATCCACCTGGTACTTTCCCGAGAGCGAAGGCAGACCGTGCATGGTGACCTTCATGGGCCGCAGCGACGCGAAGTTGTCGGCCAGGGCAAGATTGTAGTTCTCACCTTTCTTCAGATAAACAAAGGTCGAGCAGTTCTCTTTGTGGCAGTAGCACTGGTCTTGAGGTTCAGCAATCACTCCCGCTTCGCGGCCACTCACCATGATTGGCTGCGTAACGACCGGCAGTTCCGGCGCGGGGGACTTCTGCGAGCACACAGCGTCACGTTGCAAAACTTGCTGCAACTCGGGCCCAAGATTGGCCAGCTTTGCGGCAGGCTCTCCGCACAGCGTCGCCGCGCAAACCAGAACAATCACCGGGAAAAGGAGAAAAAGAGCATTCGTTCGCATAACGATCCATTTTTGCCCTTGTTTCCGTTTACGGATAGATACCGCAAGGTCTGGTACCGATTGGCGTATCAAGCAAGTCCGGCGCATTGCTGCATTCCGGCACCGGCACTCCGGACAACCAGAGCTCGCCGCGGGGGCCAACTGCGATCGCGGTTTGTGGAAAGTCGCTCTTTGAGAGATTGCGGAGAATGGGAAGCACGCTCATCGCCGGATCAAGTTTGGGTCCGCCCGGTTTCTCCTGCTTTACCGGATAGACCTGTCCGTGGAGGAACGATCCATCCGGCGCCAGGTGGGCCTCCAGAATAAGCGAGATGCCGTTCTCGGCACTCAGATTGAAAGGTCCGTAGGTTGCGAAATTGCCGAGCGAGTAAGCGACCAGCTTACCGTGGTAGATTTCCATTGCGCGAACCACATGCGGGCCACTGCCGATCACGAGCTGCGCGCCGGCATCGACGGCGGCGTGAGTAAAACGCCGCAGATCGCCGCGATCTTCACCGAGAAAGGTTTCATCGCCGGGAAGTACATGCTGCCTGGCGGCGCCCTCCCCGCCCCCATGGAACGTCACGATCAGAATGTCGCAGCCGCTCCTTGCCTGCCGTATGGTTTCCACTGAGTTCTCGAGGTCAAGCAGGTTGTAGGCCCCGGGATAAGTCGCAAAGGCCAGTACGCTGATCCTTGTCCCTTTTACGGTAAGGTGCGCGATGTCTCCCAGCTCACCGGTGTGCGCGATTCCCTGCGCTTCCAGCGTTTGCCGGGAGCTCGCGCGGCCTTCCAGCCCAAAGTCCATGGCGTGATTGTTCGCCAGCCCCATTACCGTGAACCCAGCAGCTTTCAGGTGCGCACCGTAGCGGGGGGGCACGCGGAAGGCAAAACACCGTCCCAGAGGCTTCCCTTTGCACTTCAGCGACTCGCCGCCTTCCGTTAGCGGGCCTTCAAGATTTCCAAAAACGATGTCACCGCGACGCAGCAACGGCGTGACTTCGCTCAACAAGTCTGAGCCGTCGTTCGGAGGCAGCGAGCTTCCGTCCCCATCCGGAAACGTTGTTCCCAGCATCACGTCGCCAACTGCCGTGATGACAATCTCCCGATCATTCAACGGCGGCAGCGCAAAGCTGGTTCCGGAGAGCGCCCTTGGCATGGGCGTCGGAGTGGCCGAGGGGGTTGGCGACGGAGATTGATATCCCTGCTCAGTTTCGGGCGCATGTGGCGCAGGAGTGGGACTTGCTGTCGGAGCGGGTTGTTGAGATTGCCCACCGCTCGGCGGGTGCGAGGGTTGTGTCGCATGCGTGGATGCCGAGGGCTGCGAAGCAGGCTGCTGCGCAAAAACCGCGCAGCCAACCGACAACATCACCCACATCATGACCTGGCAACGGACACGTACGCTGGCTGGGAGGCTGTTCAATCCCGGCGATTTTGGAAGTTTTGACAATTCTGGCAATGGCTCCGGTTCGCCTTAATCTTTGGAAAATCCCTGCAGCTCTCCTCCGACTACCATTTCAGCACAGCGGTTCCACGCGAACCAGTAAGCGATTTCCCTAGAATCAGCCACGTCAAAAACAGCCAGATCGGCGTCCTTGCCCGGCTCGATGCTTCCCTTCTGTGTCTGAACACGCAGCGCACACGCCGCGTTGATCGTAGAAGCCGCAATCGCCTCCGCAGGAGTCATGTTCATATGCGTGCAGGCCAGGGAGATCACAATAGGCATGCTGACGGTCGGCGACGTGCCGGGATTGTAATCTGTCGCCAGAGCCACAGCGATGCCGGCTTCGATCAGTCGGCGAGCGTCCGGAAACTCCTTGTGACCAAGGAAGTAGTTGGCTCCGGGTAACAGCACCGCCACTGTGTCGCTCGACGCGAGCGATCTGAGATCACCATCGGCGACACAATCCATGTGGTCCAGCGAAGCGGCCTGGTGTGCCAGCAACCCACTCAATCGTGATGGCGTGAACTGACAAACATGGGCGCGGGTATCCAGACCGTGCTGCCGGGCTGCCGTGAATATGCGTTCCGCTTGCTCCACCGTGAACGCACCACGTTCGCAAAAAACATCAACGTACTCCGCCAGCTTACGCTTCGCTACCAGGGGAATGATCTCTTCACAAATCAGCCGGACATAATCGTCCGGCCGGTCTTTGTACTCTTGTGGGACCACGTGAGCAGCCAGCAGCGTCGGCTTCACGGTACCCGGCCAGTACTTCGCGGCCTCCCGAATCGCCTCCAGAGATTTGACCTCGGCTTCCAGGCTCAATCCGTACCCGGATTTAGCCTCCACGGTCGTCGTTCCGTGGCGGAGCATCGCCCGGAAGGCGAAGGACACTTTGTCCGCCAGCATATTCCGGCTTGCTTCTCGCACTCCATCCAGGCTCGACCTGATACCTCCGCCCGCCTCGGCAATCTCTTCATAACTCGCACCGGCAATGCGCTTTTCGAAGTCAATCAGCCGCGGCTTGGCAAACACCGGATGCGTGTGGCAATCGATCAGTCCGGGAAGCACAACTTTGCCCTGACAATCGAATTCGTGGACCTTCTTTCGCTGCTTCCTGAACCACTCATTGCGCAGGATCTCGCGCTGTGGTGCGACGGCGATGATCTTCCCACCACCGCACAGGACAGCTGCGTCTTCCAGCAACCCAATTTCGTTTAAGGCATTGCCGCGCCGCGGAGCAGAATCTCCGCATAAGGTGAGAAGCTGCCCAATGTTCGCCAGCAGCAAGTAAGGAGCTTTCTTTTCGAAACCACGGCGATGTTGCCGATCACCCGGTCTCGCTATCACCCGGTCACCCGATGCATGGGTATCTTCACGTCTCTCTTCTCCGCGAAATCCTCTGCTTCCTTGTATCCCGCATCCACGTGCCGCGCCACCCCAATCCCCGGATCGTTGGTCAGCACGCGCTCGATGCGCTTTGCCATGCCATCAGTTCCATCCGCGACTGTTACTTGCCCTGCATGAAGTGAATATCCAATGCCCACGCCGCCGCCGTTGTGGATGGAAACCCAGCTTGCTCCGCTGGCGGTGTTCAACAAAGCATTTAGCAGGGGCCAGTCGGCAACCGCATCGGACCCGTCTTTCATGCCTTCGGTCTCACGGTACGGCGAAGCCACCGAGCCGCAGTCCAGGTGATCGCGACCGATCACAATCGGCGCCTTCAGCTTGCCTTTCTTGACCAGATCGTTCATGGCCAGGCCGAACTGTGCACGCTCGCCGTAGCCAAGCCAGCAAATCCGCGCGGGCAGTCCCTGGAATTTGATTCGCTTGCGTGCCAGATTGATCCAGCGATCGAGAATGCGGTTCTCGGGGAACATTTCCAGCACCAGGTCGTCGGTTACCGCAATATCCGCGGGATCACCCGATAGAGCCACCCAACGGAACGGCCCGCGCCCCTCGCAGAACAGCGGCCGGATATAGGCCGGTACGAAGCCGGGGAAATCGTAGGCATTCTTCACGCCGCGCTGGAAGGCGAATGTACGGATGTTGTTCCCATAATCGAAGGTCACGCTGCCCATCTTTTGCAGACGCAGCATACCTTCCACATGGCGAGCCATGGCGTCGAGCGATTTCTCGAGATATACCGTGGGGTCGCGCTGGCGAAGTTCGGTCGCCTGCTCCAGCGTCATGCCATTCGGCACATATCCGTTCAGGGGATCGTGCGCCGAGGTCTGATCCGTGAGGATATCGGGGAGCACACCCCGCTCCGCGAGTTCGGGAATCACGTCGGCACAATTTCCGATCAGCCCAACCGAAATCGCCTCTTTCTTGCGAATAGAATTCTTCAGAATACGCAGTGCTTCGTCGAGCGTATTCACCATGAAGTCGCAGTAGCCCGTCTTCAGCCTCTTCTTGATGCGCTCCGCATCTACATCAATCCCAAGGAAGCATGCACCAGCCATCGTTGCCGCCAGCGGCTGAGCGCCACCCATGCCGCCCATCCCGCCGCTTACAATCAGCTTTCCTGCAAGGTTGCCGCCCATGTGCTTTTCCGCTGCGGCAGCAAACGTCTCAAATGTGCCCTGGATGATCCCTTGCGATCCTATGTAAATCCAGGACCCGGCGGTCATCTGCCCGTACATCATGAGTCCGGCTCGCTCCAGCTCGTTGAATCTCTCCCAGTTTGACCAATGCCCTACGAGATTGGAATTGGCGATCAGAACTCGTGGAGCGTATTCATGCGTACGGAAGATCCCCACAGGCTTTCCTGACTGGACCAGCAATGTCTCGTCATCGTCCAGTGACTTGAGCGAGCTCAGGATTGCCTCCAGAGACTGCTGGTTACGCGCAGCTTTGCCTGTCCCCCCATAGACCACCAGGTCGCGCGGGCGCTCGCCCACCTCCTCGTCGAGGTTATTCATGAGCATGCGCATCGCCGCTTCCTGTGGCCAGCCTTTGCAGGAGATCTCGTTACCGCGAGGAGCTTTCAACGGAGGGACGTGAGCAGCAACAATTTCCGTCTCTACAGGCATGAGGGAATGGTAGCAGAACGGAGCCCGGCAGGGCTCTTGATGCTATTGGACTTCAGAATGGCTGGTTACCAACTGCTATACGCTGTACCTTCACTGCTGTTCAGGTTGGAGCCGCTGTGGACGTCGCTGATGCCGGGCTGGGTCTGGTCGATCGCTTGAAGAGTATCTTCCTGCACTACCTGCCACGTGTTGTTCTGGTGGGTGAAAGGATCGGTCGGGATTACCCGAATGTAGCCGGCGGAGACAAGATCGTCCAACGCCTGCGGAGCTTTGCTCTTGTCCTGGGTGTACTGATCAATCGCATCGCGCATGGTACGCAGGTCTTGCTTCAGGGCCGCTTCATGAGCGTGGATTACATGCAGACGATATTGTGGGATCGCTACACCAGCCAGGATACCGATGATGGCAATCACAATGATGAGTTCGATAAGCGTGAAGCCACGCATACTGCGCCGTGACCGTAAAAGCTCGCGTTTCATAAGCGCTACCAATCCTTATACTTCGTACCGTTCAGCGCAGTCTGGTCAGACTTGCTGTAAACATCGAACACATTCTGCCCACCCCAGGAATCAGAGGTGGGATCGTCCTGCATGGACCGCAATCCCCAGTCCTGCTTGCCGGTCATCGGATCCACCGGGATACGGCGAAGGAAACGAAGCTTTTTGCCTCCCGCCACCTCAACTCCATTGACCAGAGTGTCAAGGTCCGGCGGATACCCTTCCGTACCAAGCTTCTGCTGGAAGGCGTTCTTGTCCGCCGCGTCCTTGTAGCGATCAATAGCACTGCGCATTTCCCACAGATCGCGGCGAAGTTCCACTTCCCGGCCCCGCTTCACGCTCACGCGAACGATCGGCACAGCTGTGGCCATCAGGATGAGGAGGATCGTGATGACTACGATCATCTCCATCAGTGTGAATCCACGCCCGCGGCTACTGCCCGCGTTCAACTTGCGTTTTCGATACATCACTAAACTAGTTTACCGTCACCGCGGCCTGGGACCCGAGTACCTCAAGCGGCTGGTTCTGGCTGTTACGAGCGCCAGGAACAGTGATGGCAACATTGCCCGTCCCTTTGCTCTTGGCGGTGAACACCAGGCTGAACACCGTCCCTTCTCCGGTTACGCCGGAGCTGCCCGGCGGACGTTGTGCAGTAACCTGAAGTTTCCCGGCTGAAGGATCATCGCGATGCACCAGCGCCACGGGCTGCCCGTCACGCGCCAGGAAGTCGCCGTTGGAGACATTCACGAACTGCAGGATCCGTGGATCGTAGGTAATCTGGATCGGCACAGCGGCGATATCCTGACCATGCGCCATCATCACATTTACTGTGAAACTACTCCCCTGCTGCTGCGAGAACGATGCTGGATCAAGCTTGAGCATCGTAGTTCCCGGCGCGCCGACAGCTGCCGGTTTCGTTGCCGCTGCTCCGGTTGGAGCGGCAGTCGCCGGCTGCTGCTGAGCAGGAGCCTGTTGCACCGGCTGCTGGACAGGCGCTTGCTGAGGTGGCGCCTGCTGTACCGGAGGACGTGACTGCTGAGCCGCGGTCACAGCTGGACTGGTCTGCTGAGCCGCCTGCGCGGGCTGCGTGGCCTGAGCCGGGGCAGTGGCGACTACCGGCTGGACTCCTTGTTTGCCCGCGATGTGGAGATCGATTCCCTGGCCGGTGCCCACGTCAAAGGCGCGACGGTTCAGGTCATTGAGCTCCTGCCCACGAACGATATGCGGGATGAGCAGGAACACGATTTCGTTGGTGATCCGCTCTTTTCTCTCCTCGCTGAAGATGTAATGCAGAATCGGGATCTGACCCAGAATCGGCGTTCCACTGCGGGTGATAGTGTCCTGCTGCTCCATGATGCCGCCCAGCAGGTTGATCTCGCCGTCGTTCAGCCGAATCGTGTGCTCCACGCGACGGGTGCTGATGATTGGCTGCTGAATACCGCCGATCACCACATTACCGTTTTGATTGGAGATTTCCATCACTGTCTTGAGCGTCACCTGGCCGTCAGGATGGACGCGCGGCGTAATTTCCAGGATCACGCCGACGTCGGTATAGGTAAACTGGGTGTTCACACCCACCGCACCGGTTGCGGTGCCGATACCCACCGGCGTACCGAATGAGCCGGTGGCGATCGGAATCTTATCGGCAATTTTCAGCTGCGCCTTTTCATTGTCCGTGGCTCGGACGCGCGGGCTCTGCAGGATTCGCGCATCGGTATCGTTGAACAGCGCCACTACCTTCACCGGATCAATGGTGACCGCGTAGTTGGTCGAGTTGAGGTGCTGAAGGTCATTGAAATTCAGTACATTCCCTGAGCTGGTTCCATTCGAACCGGTGCCTGTTCCGCCCGGCGTCGTATTCTGGAGAGCGATCGTGGCGTTCTGTGGCGGAGTAATGCCCAGGTCGTGCAGCTTATCGCGACGCACCTGCGCGACTACTACATCGACAATCACCTCAGGTTTCGACTTGTCGATGTCGTCGATCATCTTCTCCGCCAGCGCCAGCTGGTCCGGCGTTCCCTTGATCACGATCGCGCTCTGTGACGGAATCTGCTGGATACGCTGCACCTCCAGCACGGTACGAATTGCGTTGACGATATCCTGAAGGTCAGTGGGTCCGGAAACGTTGCCGAGATAGAACGTCTTGACCACGTTCTGCTCCAGTTCGCGGCGCTTGGCCTGCGTATCCTGGGCGACAAAAATCGTATTTGAAGTCACCGGGCGCCAGAAGGTGCGCGATTGCAGTGCCAGGATGTCGAGGGCTTCCTGCAGGCTCACTTTCTGCAAATGGATCGTGAGCCGACGAGATGTGTAATCCGGGTCAAAAAGAACGTTGATGCGACCGAGCTTGCCGATTGTCTCGTAAAGAACTTTGGAGTCATCGGTCATTTCCAGGGCATCGAGAGGAACATTGGGAAGGGTGGCCAGCTCAGCCGGTCCCGTGGCGTTCTCGAGACGCCTCTTGAGAGGATCCTCTTCTTCTTTCGCTTGCGGCTTAGCCGGAGCCTGCGCCTTCTGCATCATCTGCTGAGTGCGCCGAATTTCCTGGGCCGCAAGATCATTGCTGGGATCGATTTCCGCGGCCTGCTGGAACAAAGCGAGAGCTTCTTCCATCTTGCCCTGCTCACGAAGCTTCTGCCCGCGATGTACCTTGGATGCCGCCGCCAGAAACCGCAACCGCTCATACGGCACGCGGTACTTCATGTTGGCGGGCTCGATCCGATAAGCCTTCTGGTAAAACTCGTAGGCGGCTTCGTAGTCGCCGGCGCTCTCCGCTTTCTGCCCTTTACTAAGAAGCGACTTCGCCGAATCGGCCGCCGGCATAGTCGCCGTTAAAAGCAAAAAAAACGCCAATATTTGGGCAGTTCTCCTCATACGCTCCTGCTTGTTCCGAGACCGCTAACTCCTTCAATTTTAGGGGGTTGTCTCCGAAGGAATGAACCGTTTCGGGGTACCGGAATTAAACTATTACGAATCGCCAGATTATACACTGAGTTTCCCAATCCCCAGAACGACTTTAGTAACAGGGTTTTGCGCTGTGTTAGCATAAAAATTTTGCTGGAAGCAGCAGAAAGCTGCCATGGCCCGCCATACCACTCATCAGACTGAGCCCAACAAGCCCAAGAATCCCAGGCGCGATCCCATCGCCTCCGGGGAACGCGACGCTACCGTCAACCGGGCGGCCACCCACAACTATTTCCTTGAAGATCGCATGGAGGCCGGCATCGTTCTAAGCGGGTCTGAGGTGAAAAGCGTGCGCGCCGGGCGCGCCAACCTGAAAGACGCCTACGCACTGGTCAAAGATGGCGAATTATGGCTGCTCAACGCGCATATCGGTGCGTATGAGAACGCCGGTTACGCTCACCATGCGCCCCTGCGGACCCGGAAACTGCTCGTCCATGCAGACGAGCTCCGAAAACTGACGGCGAAAACACAGCAACGGGGATACACCCTGATCCCCACCCGTATGTACTTCAAAAACGGAAGGATCAAATGTGAAATCGCCCTGGCCAAGGGCAAACAATCCTGGGATAAGCGCGAAACCGAGCGGCGTCGCACTGCAGATCGAG
The DNA here is from genome assembly GCA_036258095.1 of Candidatus Angelobacter sp. Taxonomy (GTDB): domain Bacteria; phylum Acidobacteriota; class Terriglobia; order Terriglobales; family Acidobacteriaceae; genus Angelobacter. The sequence goes on from DATAEJ010000131.1 coordinate 32,709, forward strand.
AAGCCCGGGAGGCCGTCGCCCGAGCAAGAAAAAGTTGAACTCTACCTCATTTTTAGGCCTTAAGAGTTAAAAGTTTTAACAAATCAGGAGCAATCAAACGCCATTATGGAAACACGACTCCTCACTGCCAACCTGCCGGACGTAGAAACCGAATGCCTGGTTGTTTTCGCCCTTGACCACGGAGACAAGCAAAAGCCCGCCCCTAAGTTGGCGGTGAAAGATGTAGCCGCTGAAAAGGCCATTATTGATCTCGTTGCCGGTGGCGAGGTCACCGGAAAGCCCTTTGAGACTACCCTGCTGCATCGTCCACAGGGGCTCAAGGCAAAGCGCCTGCTCGTGGTGGGTTGTGGGAAGGCCAAAAGCTTTTCTCACGTGGAAGTTCGCAAGGCGGCCGGCTCGGCCCTGCGCTGCCTGAAACCCAAGATGATCAGGAGTTGTGCGATTGCCGTTCCGGAACTCGGGTCTGGCGGAGAGGACGCGGTTCGATCGTTGGTGGAAGGCTGCTATGTGGCTGATTTCGACCCGGACACCTACCGCACGGATCGAAAAGACCTCAGCATGAAGGAGGTCACAATTGTTGCTGCTGCAGGTTCAGATCAATCGGTGCTTCAGCGCTCACTCGATCAAGGCCGGATCATTGGCGAGTCCCAGAATTTCACCCGGGAGCTGGTCAACGAACCCAGCAACCGGCTTACGCCCACCATGCTGGCGGATCGCGCAAAAAATATGTGTGAGAGCGTTGGTCTCAAGTGCGAGATTTACGGTCCGGAAAAGATCAAGGAAATGAAGATGGGCGCCTTCTGGAGCGTGGCCCAGGGCTCCGACGAGGAGCCACGCCTGATCGTGATGCGCTATGAACCGCAGGGCGCACCCGAGAAGCCCGTACTTGGCCTGGTGGGAAAAGGGATTACCTTCGACACGGGCGGCATCTCGATCAAACCCGCCGATGGGATGGAAAAGATGAAGTATGACATGGCTGGTGGAGCAGCCATGATCGGCGCCATGCGTGCAATTGCCCAGCTCAAGCCGAAGGTGAGGGTGATTTCAATCGTCTGCGCCACAGAAAACATGCCCAGTGGCAAAGCGCAAAAACCCGGCGACGTTCAAATCGCAATGTCCGGCAAGGCGATCGAGATCATCAACACCGACGCCGAAGGACGCCTGGTACTGGCTGATGGCCTGCACTATGCCCGTACACTGGGCTGCACTCACCTGATTGATGCCGCGACTCTGACTGGCGCATGTGTGGTGGCACTGGGCCACGTGAACGCAGGCGTTTTCGCGAATGATGAAGACGCTTATCAGCACTTCACTCGCGCTCTGGATCGCTCAGGCGAGAAATTCTGGCGCCTGCCCGTGGACGGCGAGTACCTTGACCAGATTCGATCCAGTATTGCCGACATCATGAACACCGGTGGACGCTGGGGTGGCGCCAGCACTGCAGCAGCTTTCCTGAAGGAATTTGTAGAAGACACGCCATGGCTGCACCTCGACATCGCCGGCACGGCATGGATCGAGGACAACAAGGGCTGGATCGCCAAAGGCCCGTCAGGGATTGGCGTGCGCAGCATTGTGGAATGGGTAAAGACCTTCAGCAACAGCCAATAGAAAATGGTAGCCCGGAAATCCGAGCGCAGCATCCGCTGCGCTCGTTTTGTTTTAGGAGAGTTGTTTCAGCGCCGCCTTTTTGTAAGTCTTCCCGAGCCGCTCAAATAAGGCAGAGCACATGATCGGCAGGCCTACCGTTGCATCGACGAACACTTCGCCGAATCTCCCGCCTTCGGCCGGCGGAACGAACTTGCCCCATGAGATCGCTTCTGAGTATGGCGACCCGGAAAGTCCGCCCCAATGCACCGGCTCGGGACACACGCGCACCCCGTAGTGGTAGCGCTTCAGCTCCACTTCTTCGCCCGCACGACGAACGCGCAGTTCACAGTACGGGCCGAACTGCTGGGCCCAGTTCCGCGGCACACCTCCACCAATCGTGAAGATGCCGATTTTTTTCTGCGCCAGCAGCGTTTCTGCAAAGTGATTCAGATCCAGGAACGGATCATAGCGAAGTTGTGGCTGGCCTTTGCGCGCCCGCATGCGATTGGTCAGAGCAACGTCGAGGCCCAGCTCGGAGTCGGTGAAGGCCGGAACGAACACGGGTACGCTCTGCTCAAAGGCGGACTTCAGAATGCCACGGCCCTTGCTGTGGCGCTTCAGGTGCTCGCCGATGGCACGGTTCAGCTTCCATGAACACATGGTCTGCTGCGGATCCCATTTGCCCAGAACTTCTTCCATCACCAGCTCAACATGGTCGAGGTTCGTCTCCGGCTCCAGCGTGTCATAGACGCGGTTGTAACCCGCCTCGTACAGCTCAACATCGTTCATTCGCGGGTCATAGCGGTAGTGGTTCATACCTGTGGCTTCCACCAACCCATGCGCCATGAGCGCGCCGGTCGAGACCACGGCGTTCACAAGTCCCTTATCAATAAGGTCGCAGATGACAAGGCCCTGTTTAGCCACGGTCATCGCGCCGGCAAGGGTCATTACCACAAAGCAGTCCTTATCGCGCGCCATCGCCTCAAGCACGTCGACGGCTTCACCCAACTGGCGGCCGGTGAAGGCCGTATCCCCCATGGCACGAACCAGATCGCTTACGCTCTTCACCTTCGAAAGATCGAGCGGAAAAACCGGAGAAAGCTTGTCGCTTACGGGATCGTGGAGTTTGCGGTCTTTGCCGGCGCCCTGGCGCTTCTGCTTGGCCAATTCCTCACCTCATAAAATTTAGTCGCGAAGAAAAAAGCTAAACGCTGTGCGCGCTGCAGTCAAACCCGCATTCACTCAAAGCAGCGAAATTCTTTTGTTATTCTGTAAGACGATGGCAAGCGATTCGTTCACAGTTGGTCTGATCCAGATGTCCTGTTCGCCCGACCCGGACGAGAATCTCCGGCGTGCCTGCGAGAAAGTGCGCGAAGCGGCAAACAAGGGCGCCCAGGTAGTCTGCCTGCCTGAACTTTTTCGGACCCAGTATTTCTGTCAGCGTGAAGACCATTCTCTTTTCGATCTCGCCGAGTCCATCCCCGGTCCCACGACTGAAGCGCTGTCCCCCATCGCGCGCGAGAACAAGATCGTGATTGTTGCATCTCTCTTTGAGCGACGCGCTCGCGGTCTCTACCACAACACAGCCGTGATGATCGAAACTGATGGCAGCATCAAGGGTCTCTACCGCAAGATGCACATCCCGGATGATCCTCTCTATTACGAGAAGTTCTATTTCACCCCGGGCGATCTCGGCTTCAAGGCTTTTGAGACCAGCTATGGCAGCGTGGGTACGCTCGTATGCTGGGACCAGTGGTATCCAGAAGGCGCTCGCCTCACGGCGCTACAGGGCGCGAACATTCTGTTCTATCCGACCGCGATTGGCTGGCATCCGGACGAAAAAGCCGAATACGGAGAAGCCCAGCACGATGCCTGGAAAACCATCCAGCGCGCTCACGCGATCGCCAACGGGGTATTCGTCGGCGTGGTAAACCGTGTCGGACATGAATTCGGGGATGTTCGCGGCAACCGCGCACCAACCGGTAAAGGCCTGGAGTTCTGGGGAGGATCGTTTCTTTGCGATCCCTTTGGACGCGTCCTCGCCGAAGGCTCGCACGATAAAGAAGAGATTCTCATCGGTAAATGCGACCTGAAGCTGCTTGAGGATGTCCGCCGCAACTGGCCATTCCTGCGCGACCGGCGCATCGAGAGCTACGGCGGTATCACCCACAGGTTCCTTGACTGATGGCACCTCTCCGTCAGAAGAGCCCTAAACCTGCAGCCCCGTTAAGCCCGCGAGAGCTCGGTTATCGGATGCCTGCAGAGTGGGAACCGCATCACTCGACCTGGCTGGTGTGGCCGCAGAACCGTGAAGACTGGCCAGGCAAGTTTGAGCCAATTCCGTGGGTTTACGCCGAGATCGCGCGACACCTCGGTCGCGTGGAGCAGGTGGATATCATTCTCAATGATGCCGCGACTCGCAGCCGCGCTCGTGAAATCCTGCAGGCAGCAGGCGCAGACCTCAGATCGGTTAAATTCCATCTTTGGCCCACCAACCGCGGATGGACGCGCGATTCCGGTCCCATCTTCGTAGTCCGCCAATCAAAAGACGCTCCGGTCGCGACTACGAACTGGCGCTTCAATGCGTGGGCGAAATACTCGAACTGGCAGCATGATTCCCTCTTACCCGGGAGAATCGGGCAGAAACTGCGGCTGCCCCAGTTCACGCCTGTCATTTCCAATCGCGGCAAACCCTATCATGTGGTGCTCGAAGGCGGCAGCATTGACGTCAACGGGAAGGGCCTGATGCTCACCACGGAAGAATGCCTGCTCAGCCGCGTGCAACAACGCAATGCGGGCATGACACAGAAAGACCTGGAAACTGCTTTCGCGGATTATCTTGGCGTGGAGAAAGTAATCTGGCTTGATCAAGGGATCGCGGGCGATGACACGCATGGCCACGTGGATGACATTTCCCGCTTCGTAACCCCGGACACAGTCGTCACGGTCATCGAGCGCAGCCGCGGTGACTTGAACTACGAACCTCTGCAAGAGAACCTTAGTCGTTTGCGAAAAGCCACTGATCTCCGCGGTCGTAAGTTGAACGTGGTGCAGATTCCACTGCCCCGTCCGGTGATCTTCAAAGGACAACGCCTGCCCGCGAGCTACGCGAACTTTTATATCGCGAACAAGCTCGTGCTGGTGCCGACCTTCAATGATCCGAACGACCGCATCGCCTTGAACATCATTTCAGAAGTTCTGCCGGATCATGAAGTGGTTGGCATCTACTGCGGTGACTTCATCTGGGGACTCGGAGCGATCCACTGCGGGACACAGCAGCAGCCGGCAGCGCCGATGATCCTTGGCTTATGACAGTCCTGTAATGCAAAAAAGAACTGCCCGGAAGGGTCTCTTCCGGGCAGCTCTCTGTTCCGCCAGATTGCTCGCCTGAGTTATTTCCTGCGAGCGACCAAACCGGAAACCAGTGAGCCGAGGCCCAACAGTCCCAGGAGCGGGAGCGGAGAAGCGGTTTGAGGCAGCTTGCTGCCCTTTTGGGCGGTCGCTGCGTTCTGATCGCTGGAAGTTGCATTGGCGCCCTGTCCAGCAGTGCTCTGATCGCTGGAGGACGGTGAAGTAGTAGAACTTGGATTGGCGTTCTGGTCAGCACTGGCTGCGCCCGCACCAGCTGCCCCGGCTGCTCCAGCTGCGCCTGCTCCGGTCGTGCTGCTCGGACTAGTCGTGCTCTGGTCCGCAGAGCTGGGCGAGGTTGTGCTGCTCGGGCTCGTAGTGCTCTGGTCCGGTGGAGGAGTCGTCGTGCTGCTTTGTCCAGCGGCCGAAGGATTTGACGTCGGAGCATTGCTCGGCTGCGACGGATTATCCGTGCTGCCGGTGGTTGAATTTGGAACGGTCTGGCCCATGTTGCTGCCAGTTGAAGTCGTGGTGTTGCCTGTGGTACCGGTCGCGCCGCTGCTGGTTGAGCTTGTGTCAGCGGTCCCGGAAGGCGGCGGATTCTGCGATGCCGTAGAGCCCTGGGTAGCGGAGCTCTGGTCATTAGACGTCGTCGCCGCGCCCGTGCTGCCGCTGCCCACCGTGCTGGACGGAGTCTGCCCGCTGACGGGAGGCGTCGTCGTGCCGGTCGTTGAAGACTGGCTGCTGGTATCAGGCGAAGTCGTACTGGTCGTGGTGCTCTGGCTATTGCTGGTCGTGCTTTGATCACCAGCGGTATTGGTTGAACCGGTTGCGCCAGCGGTCGGACTGTTCACAGTTGCTGACGTTCCCGCCGCTCCTGCTCCTGCCGCCGCGCCTGCTGCACCAGTGCTGTTCGAAGACGTCTGGCTGGTGCACGAATCGGAAATCTTGTTGACCGAGCTCACCTGGAACGAGCCATCGCTCGCCTGGCTGCCCTGGATGGAAACCTGCTGGCCGTCGTACTGCTTCAGGTTGGAGCTGTCGCCGCTCAGGTTAACGGTCTGACCGTTATCTGACGCGAGAGTCCAGTTGCCGCCGGACTGCCGCAGGCAGCCGGTCATTGCGTTCTGCGAAGCCGTGCTGGTCGGGCCCGATTGTCCCTGAGCACTTGTGTCGACCTGCGCGTTGTTTCCCGCGCCGGTGGCAGGCTGAGTTCCTGTCGGTGCTGATGCGCCACTTCCGGACCCCGCACTGCCGGCTGCGCCCCCGGCACCTGCGCCGCCGCCCGCCTGGGCAAAGGCCATGCCGGACGCCAGCATCATTGCCATTAGCAATTTCTTGTTCATGTCTTAGTTGCTCCTTCGAAGTTCCCTGCCCGTTCAGCTGATTCGTTTCTCCGCCTTCAGCCACGAGTCTTGAGACTGTCCACCATTTAGAGAAGAGTTACTAAGAGGAGGTTGACCCGGATTAAGGATTAATGCAAAGCTGCTGCTGCTAGAATCTTCTGGCAACCTTTCGCCGTCACTCTGAGCCGCAACATGCAGGAAAGCACCGATTCCAAGCTGCTGCTGGATGATTCAGCCGCAATGAAGCTTGCCCTTGAGGAAGCCCATGCGGCTGCCCGCGAGGGAGAAGTACCCGTTGGCGCATTAGTAACCAAGGACGGCCAGATCATCGGCCGCGGCCACAATCGCAACCTGCAGGACAGCGATCCTTCTGCCCATGCCGAAATTGTTGCGCTGCGTGATGCTGCCGCGAAACTCGGCAACCATCGCCTGCTCGGCTGCACCCTTTATGCGACCATTGAGCCCTGCGCGATGTGCGCCGGCGCCATGATCCACGCGCGACTTTCACGTGTTGTATTCGGCGCATCCGATCCCAAAGCAGGCGCCGCAGGCTCAGTTATGGAAGTGCTGAATCATCCCCGGCTGAATCACAAGATGGAAGTCACTTCCGGCGTGCTTGCCGATCAATGCTCTGCCATTCTGAAGCAGTTCTTCGCCGACAGAAGAAACGCGGCCCTTAATCCCTGAGCTGTAACGTCAGAGTAACTCCTTCACGCAGCCGCCTGTAGCGGCACATAAGCTCCATGCTCACGCATTTTCACGATCCACTCTCTGCGTGGATATTGCGACGTCAGGAGTCGTTCAGCTTCCTTCTTCAGGTCATACTCAACTCGCCTGATTCGCAGCTGGCCGCCATCGATCAACAGATAGGCCGCTCGCGCATCACCATCGTACGGTGCTCCTGTACTTCCTGAATTGCAAACCATCATCTCGCCAATATTGCGCACGAAAGGACGATGAATATGGCAGTAAACCACCGTCTTTGCGCCGAGCGATCCATATGTTTTCCTCAAGGCTTCATCAGTAGCATCATCCATCGGCGACTTCCAAAGATCACCCGGGCCCGCGTGCAACAGAACTAGTTCTTCCACTCGGTACTCAAGCGGAACTTGTTTCAGCCAGTTGACCCGCGGCTCTCCCAGCAGCTTCCGCGTTACCGGGGCCATCTCAGTGAAAAAAACACGCAACATCGGCTCAAGCTTTGGAGCTACCGCGATCCTGCTTTCCAGCAGTTCCGGCTTCCACAACATTTCATCGGTATTGCCCAGGACGCCTGCCCAGCCCTCGGCCGCAATGGCATCCACCACTTCGGCAGGATTGGCGCCGCCGAACACCAGATCGCCACCGTGCAGCACCAGATCGGGCGACTGCTGCTTCAGGTCGGCCATCACGGCTTCGAGCGCCGTTAGATTTCCGTGAACATCAGAGAAAATTGCGATCCGCATGTCTTCGGCCGATCTCAACCGCGAGCAGCGGTGGCGAGATACTGTTCCGGCTGCGCTTCAAATTTCTGTTTGCATCCCGCACAACAGAAATAGAACCACCTCCCCTGGTACTCGCTTTTGTGTTTCGCCTTCGCGATATCCACCGTCATGCCGCAGATAGGGTCCCTGGCTTCGGTATTCAACACATTGAGCATTTGCGCGACAGTTCGGGCACTGGGTTTGCTCGTATCAGCCTGGATGGCCATGCGACCACGTATCTGCACGATCTGCGCCAGAATACTCACCGCGATTTCCTGCGGCGACGCGGCATTGATGTTCAGCCCGGCAGGCGCCTTGATCCGATCCAGCTTCGTTTGCGGGACCCCGCGGCTTTTCAGGAACTCAAATACTTTTCCCGTCTTAGTTTTGCTTGCGACAAATGCTACGTACTCAGCATCGGACTTTGCCGCCTGCTCCAGCGCTTCTTCATCGCCGTGCCCCTGCGTGGAAACCACAACGAACGTCTGTGGCGTGATCTTCAAACCTGTCAGGTTGAAGTCGGAATCACGATGGACCTCGGCGGTCCCAAAGCTTTCTGCCGTCACTTCATCGGCAACGACTTGAACCTTGTACCCAATCGTTCCCGCCAGCTGCGCCAGCGCCTGTGCCACTGGCGATCTTCCCAAAATGACCACGTGCGGCCGCGGCAACACCGGCTCAATATAGATATCGAGTTCGCCGCCGCTGTGGCACGTCATGCTGTAATCCACCACGCCCTCGCCTCCATCGCCTGCTGAAGGGCTGATCCTGACCAGCCGCGGACGCCCATCTGCCAATGCCTTCAAACCTTCTTTCACCACTGCCGGCTGAGCACATCCTCCGCCAATCCAGCCCCACAGAGTGCCATCAGCATGAATGATTCCTTTGTCGCCCGGCTTACCCGATGACGGCGTCTGGCAGCGCACCACCGTCGCCACAGCAAATCTCTCTCCGCGCGCCAGCAGCTCCGCCGATTTTTCCATGAACTCGTGAAACATCTGCTTTGCCTCCGGCTTTCCCAATTCTAGACGCGCGCCAGATGCCGCTCCAGTTGCAGAAGACTCTCAAGGTTGTGTGCCGGCGCAAACACGTCCACATGCGGCAAAGCCGCGCTCATCCCGCGCGTGATCGGCTCGTATTCCTGCAGCCCCAGCAGCGGATTCAGCCACACCAGTTTTCGAACCCGCCTGCGAATCGCCGCCAGTTCGCTCGCCAACACCTCAGGTTCTCCGGTGTCCCAGCCATCGCTCAGGATCATGAAGAGCGTATCGCGGTTCAGCAGCTTTCGGCCGTACTTCTGGTTGAACTCGCGCAGGCACTCACCGATCTTCGTTCCTCCTGACCACCCTTGCGCCTGGTCGCCCAGCTCTTTCAGGGCCTCGCGCAGCTGGCGTCCACGCAGCGTGCCGGTAATCTCAGAAAGCTGAGTGCTAAACACGAACGTATCCACCCGTTGAAAATACTTCTGCAGGGCAAACGCAAAGCGCACCAGAAAAAGGCTGTACGCATTCATCGAGCCGCTGATGTCCAGCAGCACCACCAGCCGGTCCTGCTGAAGCTTTTTCCCCTTGAATGCCAGGTCAATCGGATCGCCACCGCGGCCAATGCTTCGGCGGATCGTCCGCCGCAAATCCACCTGTCCCCGCAGCTGCACGATCTTCAATCGACGCGAGAGCCGCTCGCTCATCCTTCGCAAGAGCTGCAATGCCAGTTTCTCCAGATCGTGGAGATCAGACTGCGGAACTTCGGAAAAATCAGTCTTGCGCAGCCGCTCATTCGCGCTCGCTCCCGCAACTGCCCGTCCACGGTCTTCCTCTCCACTTGCGCTGCGATTGCTGCCCATCAATCCCAGCAGGGCTTTCGCGGATTGCGTCTCCAGCGCACGTTCCTTTTGTCCTGGCTTTCTTCCCTGCCCTCCTTCCCTGTCTGCCGCTCGCCAGAACAACCAGAACAGATCGTCAAACAAATCCCATTCTTCTTTTGACGAACACAGCACCGCGCGCAACGCCGCCTTCAGCGTCTGCTTATCTGCCACGCCGACAGCCCTTGCAGCCTCAAGCGCAGCCACAGATTCCTTTACACCGGCAGGAATGCCTGATGCGCGCACGAATCGGCAAAACTCCACGATCACTTCCGCCAGCTGATCGCCAATTTCATCCGGCATGAACAATCAGCTTCTCCACATCGGCGTTTCTGATTTTGGCCGTATCTTCCAGCGACTTGGAAAGACAGCCGAGCGTCGCTTCCACCGCTGCAGGATCGAGCTTCTGCCTGCCCAGCGCCACCAGCGCCTCTGCCCAGTCGAGCGTCTCCGCCACGCCTGGTGCCTTGCTCAGGTGCAGTTCGCGAACCGACTGCACAAAGCTCACAACCTGCTTCGCCAGTTCCTGTCGTATCCCCGGCAGCCGCGAGATAACAATGCGCA
>DATAEJ010000132.1:0-7694 GCA_036258095.1 Candidatus Angelobacter sp.
ATATTTCGTTCACGTTTGTTCAAGATAGAACGCGGTTTTCGCGAGGGTGTTGCCCACCGAAGGGGACCTGAGCCGGGGAGCATCCAAAGAACAATCCGTGCAGCTTCGAATCGAAGAGCGCAGCCGCGCGGCTGCGGCACGCTGGCTCATCTCGACCACTCAAGGGCCAGCGATCACATCACAACTCCAGAGCGAGATTAATCTGCATAACAGCCAGCACTCAATGAACAGCGGAGCAAGGACTGACGTTGATTTCAAGGACCGTGCGGAACGTAATTCGTTCGGCGGCAATCCACAAATGCGGCTGAGCAGCGTCCCGTGGCTTTCCAGCTTGATATTCTTTGGAATCTTTCTTGCCATCAGCGAAGGCGGCATGTGGCTGGGAGAGAGGTCGCAAGTCACAGCCGGCCAGGTGAAAATACAGATCATTGCTGTTGAGGAGGCTGTCCTAGCCATCCTGGCGCTGCTGCTGGCCTTCAGCCTGGTGATGGCTGTATCCCGCTTTGACTCGCGCAGACAGCTGGCGGTGGAGGAAGCGAACGCCATTGGGACGGCGTGCTGGCGCTGTCTTCTTGTTCCTCCAACGCAGGGCCGGGAATTAGTTGGCCTTCTCCAGGAGTACCTGGACACGAAGATACATTTTTTTGACTCCGGTGTTCAGCCCGATAGTCTGCGCGCATCGCGAGAACGCACGGCGCAATTGCAAAACGAGATGTGGTCGCGAGCCGCAGCCAATTCTTTAACAAACCCGCAATCTGTTCCCGCGGGACTGCTGCTGGAATCGTTCAACCACGCCTTCGATATGGAAGACGCCCGCTGGACGGCACTCACGGTCCACGTTCCCGCCGGCGTGCTCTGGGTGGATTGTCTCGTCGGATTGCTGGCAGGCCTGTTGGTCGGGTACAACTTCGGATTGTCGGGTCAACACGATCACATTTCGACGTGGGTATTGGCTACGTGTGTATCTGCGGTGTTAGCCGTGATCATGGACCTCGACCAGCCGCGGCGAGGTTTGATAGAAGTGGGGGCCCAGCCGCTCATCGATCTGCAGCGCCGATTGGCAAAGATGCAGTAACTCTATGCGGAAGTTCTTTTTCAGGGCTGGAGCATGGATGATTCGCAAGATATTGAAGCCCATTGTTGCAACCAACGCGTCGGCCGACTGAATCACGCAAGCCTTTGCATAGTCACCTCAACGGCTAAAGCCGAATGAGTTAGCACCTTCGCCGCAGACGTAAGGTCTGCTCCACCCGACGAGGGCGGGTTACAGAATTGATTGCGCAGGCAAGAGTGCCTGCGCTCCACCGTCGAAGCGGGGTAGCGGGTCAAACGGCGCACGCAAGGTCCCCCATTCGACTTCTTCGCTTCGCTCAGGGCAGGCACAGCGCTTCACGAGTCAGTGGCTTTTGGTGTTATCGCTTGCACTGTCCGTCCGGAAGGAGGAGAGCTGGCCTATTTCGCTGTTGCTTCGCACCGTAGATCCGTGTTATGTTAGCTCGATTTGCTGAGGCGAATTGGGCGACCAACGGTGCTCTCGGCTCTTTGACAATCTAGCTACTAGCTCTAGCCTGGAGCTGGCCTTTGGTCCTTAGCCATTGGACTTTGGCTCATCTGCGGAGCTGTTGGCGTAATGGTAAACCTGGAGCAAAACTCGAGGACGAGTCTGACCCTTGGGTGACCCAAGAAAAACCTTGGGTGACCCAAGCAATTTTCGGCGTGACCCAAGGGCAGTCCCGGCGTGACCCAAGGGTCGAAATGGCGCAAACGCCTGTGTTTGCAACAAAGCCGCGAAAAAATAGGGGGCACCCCCTCTAAGGTTTACCGGAAGATAAACCAATGACCACAATCGGCTATGAGACGTCGTCTCCCACGAAAAAGATGAGAACCAGCATTTTGTTGGGCTCACGCCAGGCGGCAGCGGAGCAGGTCCCTCGTCGCACTCGCCTCGCAAGCTCGGCTACACACTCTGTCGGGATGGGTCCTTCAGTGGGTTAGAGCTTGGAACACCTAAGTAGCGATGGAAGCTGATACTTTTCGAAGGGACCGGGAGAGAGCCCAAGAGTGGGCTTTGGGACGCTTGGGACGGCGTTGGGATCGATTGGGACATCCCGATTGGGACAACGTCGGGACGGATTGGGACGAGGTTGGGACGGATAGGGACGAAGTGGGGAGTGGCGGGGGCAGAGATCGCCAACATCGCGCGTGATCGCCGTGATCGCCGTAATCAGTACCAGAGTTTGCTACCTCCCATGCCCGTTTAGGCTCTGGCGGATGATTTCTGAATAGAGACGGGCGCTGGGGCGGGGCTTGCGTCGCTGGGTGACGGGATCGAGTTCGACGAGGCCGAAGCGCAGGTGCCAGCCTTCGTTCCACTCGAAGTTGTCGGTAAGGCTCCAGTGGAAGTATCCGCGGAGATCGACGCCTTCGCGCAGAAGGTTCTTCATCTGCTCGACGGAGGATTGAATTACCCACGGGCGGATGCGGTCGGCCCGGTCAGGCACGCCGTTTTCAAGGATGTAAACCGGCTTGTGGAAGGAACGGAAGTGCTCGACAGCGCGACGCAGGCCTTCCGGATAGGCTTCGCCATAGGGCGCTTCGATGCCTGAATCGCCCTGCGGCTTGTGTGGAGGAACGGTGAGTTGGAAGAAGAGCGTTTTTGGGCTGCGCAGATTGAAGCCGGCGCGAAGGCGGCTGTAATAGTTGATGCCGATGTAGTCGCAGGTGCCCTCGACTTCAGGAAGGCAATCGCCAAATTCGCTAAGCGGAAACGGCGCTCGCCCGTCGAGAACGCTGGAGGCAAAGTTGTCATTGAAGCGACGATCCATGAAGCCGGCCAGCCAGCCGTCAATGGCGGATTCAGTTTTGCGCGGCTTGAAAACAACGTAATGCTGCGCCCATCCAACGCTCGCGTGTGGCTGAAGTTGGTGAATGGCGCGATACGCTGCAGCATGAGCCAGCAGCAGGTTGCGCGTGACCCGCGCAGCCTGCAGAACGCGGCCTTTGCGTCCGGGAGGAAACTCGCCGAGAAAGTAGCCGAGGGAGACATACACGTTGGGCTCGTTGAAAGTGCACCAGTCAGAACAGAGGTCTTTCAGTTCCGAGACAACGTGGCGCGTGAAACGCTCGAAGAGCGGCACGGAAGCCGGAGATTCAAACGCTCCCTGCTGCTCAAACCAGAGCGGATTAGTGAAGTGATGGAGAGTAACGAATGGCCGAATGTTGCGTTCGCGAAGTGCAAGCAACATGGCGCGATAACGCGCGATAGCCTTCTGGTCGAAAACTCCTTGTTGAGGCTCGATGCGGCTCCATTCGACCGAGAGGCGCAGTGCATTGACGCCCAGCGATTTGGCGAGATCGAAGTCACGTTCGGCGTTCTGCCACCAGTCGCAGGCGAGGCCAACGTGGTCGCGAGACTTGATGCGTCCCTGCTGCTCCCAGTGCGACCACTGGTTATTCGTGCAGCCGCCTTCTACCTGATGAGAAGCGGTGGCCACGCCCCAGAGAAAGCCGGGCGGAAAGATGTGATTGTCTGGTGCGGGAGGTCCGTTATCCATTAATCGTGGATTCTAGACCTTTTGATGCCAGTAGCCCTGATCATGGAGGAAATAGCTGTCGTTGAAAGTGTTGAACATGGTTTTCAGGAACAACGAGGCGATCTTCACGTAACCCATGTTGCGGAAGCGGCGATTGGTGGTGAAGATGCGGCCGCTGACGATCCCGAAGCGGCGGTTTGAAACCTTTTTGCTGAGGAGATAGTCTTCCGCGTAAAGCGCACCTTCATGGAAGCCGCCGAGCCGCTCAAAGACTGCTCTTTCGAAGAGCATGAACATGCCGGTGCTGAACGGCCGGATGAGCATGGACCCATATTGGGCAATGTCATTGAGGGTGTAGAGGATGTGGTCACGAACGGTGCCGTTGCTGCACCAGATGTTGGTGGTAACGCAGTGGAGCTTGCGGCGTTCCACGAGTTCCATCGCGCGGCGCAGCAGCGTGGGATCCTTGAGTTCCATGTCGGCGTCAATGAAGAGGACGTATGGTGTGGTGGCGCGCTTTGCACCAGCATTGCGTCCGACAGAGGGCAGGCCGCCCGGAATGACTTCGATATCGAGCCGGTCAGCGAAGCTGAGCGCCAGTTGCTGCGTGCCGTCCGTGGAGCCGGCGTCGGCGACGAAGACTTTAGTGGAGCGCAGGAACGGGTAATCCTGCCGGCAGATCGACTCCAGCAGGTTCGGCAACAAGAGCACCTCGTTCTTGGCCGGAATGACTATGGTCAATTTCGCCAGGGATGTACTCATAAATTTCGACTCCTTCGCGGTCAATGCCGATGTAAGTGCAGCGCAGGTCAACCCATGCGCCGGAGTTGTAATAGGCCACGCCGTCCCGCTCTTGCGCCAGCGGGACGTGAGTGTGACCACAGAAGATGCGCTCAGCCTTGCCTTGTTTTGCGTAGCTGAGCGCGCCCTGAGCTACCTGCGCCGAGAGGCGCAGCCATCTTGTGTTGAGACGGTCAAGGTAGCGGGCAAGCCGGTGCTTTCGGTCAAGCTTTTGCAGCCAGAGGAAAACGAATTGCCCCAGCCGCGTGATTTTGAAATTTTTGATAGCGAAGCTATCGAACTGATGACCATGGATGGCGATGTGACGGAAACCGCAGTAGTCCCATTCATACTGCTGGTAAACCGGCACACCGACGAGGTGCGACATGACTTCTGTGAGACCGTGATCGTGGTTCCCTTCCACCCAGACCACTTCTACATCGTGCCTGGGATTGGAGAGCTTGCGGATGTAGCCGAGGAACTTCCAGTGTTCCTTGGTGAGACGGCTGAAGTTCAGGTCGGCAAAGATGTCGCCCAGCAGGATCAGGCGGCGAAAGCGCACGGTCTCAAGGAACTCGAGCGCATCGCGAGCGCGGCTTACGTCTGAACCCAGGTGCAGGTCAGAGAGGATTACCGTATCGAAACAGCGCTCCGGCATCATGCACTATGTTTGTAGCAAGCGGAGATTTCAATCGCGTGAATCGGGTGTTAAATGACGGTAAATAAAGAGCCTGGAACCAGACGGGTACGGCAGAGGATTTTGTGGGAGTCTGTGGAAATGAAGAAGTTAACTGCGCTGCGGTGTTGCGACTGGCGGGAAGACTATTGCCCCAGTAACAGACGCGGACCGTGGTTTGGGACGAAGTAGAGAACGAGTCCCAGTGCGGTGATCAGAGCGATGAAGTAGACAGCGATCATGGGAGAGCCTTGAGGAGAATCCTGAGGAGGCTGGGATTGAAAAGCTCCGTGCGGTGTGGCCAGAGCGGCGTGACGTTGCGACCAGGCAGCAAAGATGATGTTGATCAACGTTCCGCCGGCAACGAAATAGAACAAGCCTTCATGCGTGGCGTACCCAACGCCGCCGGCCACGAGCATGACAATGCTGCGTTCGATGAGGCTGAGAGGCATCATGGCACCGGCGCCATCGAGCACCCACACAGGAATCAAGTTGAGGGCGTTGAGCCAAGCCGCGGTCCGTGCCAGTCCAAGCCAGATTGGGTCGCCGGTCTTGATGCCGATAAGCCCGCAAACCGCGGCGGAGAAGAATCCCGCAAGCGGGCCAGCAAGACTAACTGCTGCGCGGGTCTCGAGAGAGACGCCCATCGCCTGCCAGCGAACGTATGCGCCAAGGCCGGGAAGGAAGACTGGCATTTCCGCGGGGAGACCGCGGCGCTTTACTTCAATGAAGTGGCCCATTTCATGGATCAGGATCAGCAGTGCGAAGCCGATGCCGAACTTCATGCCCCACATGCTCCAGTAGAGTCCGATGAAGGCGGCAAAGCTGAAAAGGAACTTGAGCTTGAAAATTGCGAACAGGAAAGTCTTGGCTTTGGCCAGAATGAATGCAAGCGGCGCGAGCGGGCCGAGCTTCTTCGCCCATCCGCCGGATTGGCCGGCAGTTTTCTGGCGGTGCGCGGCAGATTGTGCCGAGTCGAGTTCACGCAGGTGTTCGCGGATCCAGGCAGATTGTTGCGAGTCAGCCGGCAGCAGCGCAAGAGCTTCGCTCCAGAGCTTCTGTGCAGTTGCCAGATCGCCGCGACGTTCCGATTCGCGAGCCTGCTCGGCGAGATGCTCCATCTCGTCAGCGTGGACAAGAGCGTGGCACGCCGGGCAGGACAGGGCGTCCGCGGCGAGCGGAGAGGAGCATCGTTTGCAGCTCTGCTGCTTTATCTCAGAAAGAAACGTAGGCACAGTGGGTCCGCGAAAACACGCTACTTTAGTTTACGCCGAAGTTGCCGCGGACTGCTGATATGGACCCTCGACGTTTATCTGCTTTGTACCCGCAGTCATTTTCCAGGCGAACTGCATGCCCACGAAAAGGATGATCAAGCCAATGAACCCGTTGAACCCTTCCTGGAGCTCAATAAACGGAGAAGCCAGGCCGATCATTACCAGCGATGCGATGGCCTTGCCAAAGCTGACGGCCGGCTTGTTCTCTTGCGCCGATGCAGTGGGAGCATTTTCGGTGGAACCGTCAGAGGCCGATGTGGGGCTTTGCGGAACAGAACGCTGTTCGACTTTGGGCTGCGATTTTTCGCTTCTTAAACTTGAAATCGCAATGGGGATGAATGCCATGGAAACGGCCGCATACGTGAGAAGCACAGCCGTAACTTGATACCGACGACCTCCGACTCCTTTCGAGCCGAGCATCATGGCTTTGCCGACGATCCAACCCACGGCCAGCGAAATGTAACCGATCGAGATGCCGGTGATGATCACGAAGGCAGCATAGAGGGTGAGCCCAATCGCAAACCCAACCAGGCCGAATAAGATGGCACGCGTGAAATCCGAGTGACTATCAGCAGGTGCCTGTCGTTTAATTCGATCGGCACAGCTGCCGCACACTGTGGCGCCATTGGCGCGATAGTAAAGTCCGGTGATTGGCTGATTGCAGCCCTTGCAGACGTCGGAGGCGGGCTGCGCGTATGCGGCGGTCTGGAATTGCGGTGTATTTCCGTCTGAATTGTCTGGCATGGCGGGGAACATACCACACAAGGGCTTTCGCAGGTATTGCTGTTTTGAGATCAATGGTTACGACTGTGCCGGAACTCTTACTTATTTACTCCAGCTCAGCCGCGATCACATACTCGTTCTCGTCGGCGTCCCACCAGACCTGGAGAACATTCGGCTTGCAGCAGACCTGACAGTCTTCGACATAGCTCTGGCGGCGTCCGACGGAGGGATCGACGTTCGTCTCGTTCCACTCGCCACAGCCGGCGCATTGAAAACCGGAGAGCATGACCAACATTGTAGGACGCGACGACACATCACAGTTTCCGGCTGCAAAAGGAAGCCACACCGCTGTGTTACACTAAACAAGACGTCTTCTTGGGAAGCGTTCTTCCCGTTCCCCGCACAAACGGGCGCGTAGCTCAACTGGCAGAGCAACTGACTCTTAATCAGTAGGTTGAAGGTTCGATTCCTTCCGCGCTCACCATCTCCTTACAAATCAACAACGGTTCACGCGGTCGCGGTGTTCTTCGTAACATTTCGTAACAACTCACTTGCGACGAACGAAAGCGGCTGCCTGAAGTCCTCAACATTCGCATGGTCGTAAACGTCCATCGCCAGAGCGACTTTCGCGTGACCGAGAATGCCAGAGATCACTTTAGGATGCACTCCATTACGCCGCATAGTCGTGGTAAGGCTGTGTCTGAAGTC
>DATAEJ010000133.1:0-4712 GCA_036258095.1 Candidatus Angelobacter sp.
AGTCCCCAGACCTGGCGGTAGCCGGGTGAGATCACAATGACCTGATCGCCGGGCTCGAGCAGAGACTGGCAGGTCATCCAGTTGGCCTGGGCCGCGCCAACGGTGACCAGCACATTGTTTGAGTGGGCGTTTGGGTACAAAGCGGAAATACGCTCGCGCAGCAGGGTGGTGCCATTCACCTCGGGATAGTAGAGCGGCAAGTTGATGAGGCCATCAGGGCTCTCCATGCCCAGGAGCTCGCGAACGTTGGCGCACTTCACCGAGCTATCCGCCAGGTTGTATTCCACAGTGCGCTCAAATTGCGACTGGAAGTATTCGAGCTCAAAGTTCTGGAAGTTCATGGGACATCACTCCGCAATCGGGTCGGTCCGTGAGTTCCCAACATGCTAACGGAAACCCGCAAACCTTTAAACACAGAGGAAGCAGAGGATTTATTGGTTTGGTAGCGGCTAAGAGTTTATTCGGAACTCTGTTTTGATGATCTAAAAGAGGCGCTCTCGTAAACCGAAAGGCCAGAGGAAGAACGAGGTTCCTGGAACTGACGAAGAATGTCTAAAGGCATAGCCGAAGTCTTTTGGAGTCCAAGTGGAAAAACAGGCTCAAGAGACCAAATGACAACGACCGGAACAAACCGTCAGCTGCGGGGCTGGTTCATTCGTTCGAAGATAGCATTCAGCTCCGAGCGCGACGCTTTGCTCGCCTGCTCGGCAAAGCCGTAAGCGATCTCCAGTTCTCCGGCGGCAAGCCGCTGCATTGCCGCATCCGCAAATTCGTCGAGCGGCACACCGAAGGTATGCAGGCCAGGTCCGCCCAGATCGGTGTTTACTGCCGGAGGAATGATTTCGATCACCGTCACTCCGGAACTGGCGAGCTGATGCCGCAGCGAAAGCGTGAGCGAATGCAGTCCAGCTTTGGTGGCACAATAGACCGGCATGTAGGCGATTGGAGCAAACGAAAGCCCCGAAGTCACGTTGATGATGGCGGGGTTGGGCTGCTTGCGCAGGTGAGGAGTAAGGAGTCCGGTAAGGTGGATGGGGGCTTCGAGGTTAATCGCGATTTCCGTGTGTGTGTCCGCCCATGGCTCGGCATTGCCAAGATCAATCGCACGACGCTGAATTCCTGCGTTGTTGACGAGAACATTCAATGCGGGATGCTCGCGGACGATCCAGTTGGCCAGGCCGACGCGTCCGGTTTCGCTGCCGACGTCGCACACGCGCGTGATCAGGCCGGGGGAGGCGGTTGCAGCTTCGCGGAGCGTTTCCACGCGGCGTCCGCAGATGATGACCTGGCTGCCTGCTTTGAGGAATCGCTGCGCCAGTGCGAGTCCAATGCCGGATGCGCCGCCGGTGACCAGAACTGTGTTGTTGGCTGGATTCATGGTGCGAATATGCTAAATGAGATTTGGCCGTTCCTCCGACCACGCCGTTAAAAGGGCGGGCTACTCTCGACGCTTCGTGCGGGAGGTTTTCAACGATCGTGCAAAATCTTGCACGCGGGCACGAGTCTGTTGAAGCGGCAGACGCTCCAACTGGGCTCACGGCCAAGCCGCAGCGGAGCAGACCCCTCACACTCGCCTCGCTTCGCTACGCTCACTCGGACTCGGGATTCGGGGTGTAGCCTTCTGAGGGGAAGAGTCTGTGCGAGTACCTCGAACACCGTGCCGGAGAGAGCACGCGCAGGCAAGAGTGCCTGCGCTACACCAGTTGGTTTTGTCGATTTAGAGGAGTTGCGTCGCTTCTTGCGAGAACAAGGAAGCCGCCACGGCGTTGCCTGCTATCGCGCGATGTCCTCGAATCTTACGTTCTGGATGCGGTACTGCTTCCAGTCTTTGTAATCGAAATGCCACCACTCCTGCGGATAGACGGTGAAGCCTTCGTGTTCCATGGCTTTGCGCAGCAGGTCGCGGCGGGAGGTTTCGTCGGGTGTGCCGCCGGCGTAATCGGCGAAGGCGCGGGGCGACATCTCGTCATAGCCGCTGGGCATTTGCACCGGCTCGCCGGTCTTGAGGTAGTAAAGCGTGAGGTCCACGGCGCAGCCGCGGTTGTGTTTGGAGCCTTCTTTGGGATCGGCCACGAAAATCTTTTTGTCGTCGGGCGTAGCGTCCCAGAAGATTTTTGTGACGTACCACGGGCGATAAGCGTCGTGGATGAGAAGGCCGTAGCCCTGCTGCTTGAGGGCATGACTGGCGCGTACGAGCGCTTCGGCGGCGGGGCGCTGCATGAAAGCGCGCGCCTGCGAATAGATCGGCGTGCTCAGGAAGTTGTTGGTGCCGGCGTAGCGGATATCGAGCTTGATGGTGGGATCGAGCTTGACGAGTTCAACGAGTTCGTTCTGGCGGAAGTCGCCTTTCTCTTCCGGCGGATGCGAGGCGAGCGCTTCCTTCTCCAGTTCGGCAACGGGCCGAAGTGGCGTGATGCGGAAGGTGGTGGAAGGGGCGGGCGTCTGGGCGAGCGCCCATTGCAACACGATGCAGATGACAAGAGCGGTTGTCCGACGTGATTTGATCATTACGAATGCACCCCTTTGTTGGAATTCAGTGGTCTATCCGGAACTCCAGTACCCTCTACATCTACTACGGATAAAGGGCGAACCGCTCCTCGTGGGCTAACGCTCAGCTGCAGCGGAGCCGGCCCCTCACCGTCGACCTCACTTCGCTGCGCTCGTTCGGTCTTGGGATTCGGGGTGGGTCCTTCAGGGCAGTAAGAGCATTCAAGGCACCAAGGTGTTCGAGGACCCAACGATCAGGCAGCACGTGCCAGCCGTTCGCGGTCGATTCCGTCCAGTGCGTTCCAGAGAGCCTGGGCCGCGCGTTCAGCAGCGGCAAGCGCCTTGTGTTGGTCTTCTTCGGTCGCGGCGGTAATTTGCAGTTGGTCGCTCCAGGTCTGCGCATGGAGCACGTCGGCAGTCTGGTGCACGGTGAAATAAGTGCAGGTCTTGCTGTCAGCGCCATAGAGGTTGCGCAGGCCGCGCTCTTTTTCAAACGCAACGCGCGGCACCTGCGATTCGTAAGCATAGAACGCGGCGAGCGCTTCGGCCGGAGAGCCTTCGCGGGCAATTTCGCGGAAAGATTCTGTAAGAGCTTCAACCTCGGGAACTGATTGTGTACTGGCTGCGGCAGCGCGATCAGCGCCCATACCTTCGGCAAAGTCGAGCCAAAGTTCAGCGTGCGACCGGCCATCAAGCGAGCCCCATCCGTTTTCTTCCGCGCGGTTCTGCGCCACAACGGAGCTGAGATCGCCCGTATCTACGCTGATGTAGCGAAGGCGGTCTTCCAAAATCTTCAGATATTCCGGAAACGCTGAGACATGCCGGTAGTATTGCGCGGCATAAGAGCGCAGGTCTTCGCGGGTGAGCTGACCTTTGCTCCATGCCTGGTAGAAAGGGTGGCAGAGCAGGTCATACCGGGCGATGCGGGAGTCGAGCTCCCTCTGAAATTCCTGAGCATTCATTTCAATCTTCTCCTGATGATCAGTTCGCGAACGGAGAATATACGTGAACCCGGCAGACGACTTCAACCGCGGCTTTGGGATTGCGGGGCGTGACACACGTCACTGCAAGAAAAAACGAGAGAAGATATACGATGACGAATCCGGCGCGGTGACGCATGGGAGGTAGTTATGGGTCCCAATCGCCTGAATTTGGTCGTGGCCAGCGTGGCCATGTTTCTCTTGCTCTCCTGCGGGCCGTCAACTCAGACGCCTACGATAGTTTCTGCAAGCACACCCGATCCAAGGAGCCAGGCCGAAGCAGCGACGGCAGTCACAGGCAAGACCGCTTTCTTTGAAATGTACAAGAGTGCGCACACATGGTCGCGTGACCTGTTGCCTTTGACGCTCGAGAGCAGGCCCATGCCGGGGGCCACGAGCGAGAACGGGCGCGCGATTCTGTGGACCGCCATTTTTGCCTCGCCCAGCCGGCGGGAGGCGCGGACGTTTACCTACTGCGCGATTGCCAAGCCCCCGGAGCACTATAAGGGAGTGACGGTAGGAAATTCACGACCCTGGGGCGGCCCGACGAATGATGCCCTGCCGTTCGAGAGCTCCGATTTTGCGGTTGACTCCGACGCGGCCTTCAAGGCTGCTTCCGCTGAAGCAGCTCCGTGGCTGAACAAGCATCCGGGGAAAGAAGTCTCACTGGCGCTGGGCAACGCTTCAAAATTCAAAGAACCGGTGTGGCTGCTGCTTTGGGGTGATCGCAAGTCCGGATATGCGGTATATGTCAGCGCGAAAACCGGAGCAGTGGTGAAGAAGTGAGGGAAATCACTGTAATCGCCGGAATCGCCGGAATTGCCCCGAATCGGATGACACGCTCAAGCCGCGGAATGTAACGCAACAGTTCCAGCAATTTGGACCGTCCGGTGCTATTGCCTGCTCAACAGCCCATCTCCACCGTCCACACTGCAAGAGGCAATACCGAACTGTGAAGTTTGCGATGGTGCAGGGCTCGGGACGGGAGTTGAACTGCTACCACCACAGCCTGCAAGAGCAAGGATCAGAACTGCTGAAACTGCAAGGCATGTCGAGCGCATGGCTTACCCCTGATATTTCAGGACACCCGGGAGAAGTGCCATTCTATCCCGCTGGTGGCAGGTAAACCAGCAGGAACTTGGAATACGGACAATGGCCAATTTCGTAGTTTATTTGCTGCTGAATCCGTGCGAGACTACTAAAGCTCCTCAGGGGGCGGAAGTGTGCAGCTCTTTGACAAATAGC
>DATAEJ010000134.1:0-6659 GCA_036258095.1 Candidatus Angelobacter sp.
CACATGAAACAAGCGTTACGCATGCGATCTCTCTGGCCGGCGTTCTCGATCTACGCCGCGCTTGGGAATTGCACCTGAGCAATGACGCCGTTACCGAGTTCCTTGGCGGCTCACCCGCAGAAGAGCCCGATCGCTACCGCGAAGCCTCGCCCGCTGAACTGAAGATTGCCGCTGAACAGAAAATTATCCACGGAACCGCGGACGACTCTGTTCCCTACGAAATCAGCAAGAACTACGCGGACGGCAAAAGCAAAGCCGGCGAAAAGGTTGAGCTGATCACGTTTCCAGATACGGACCACTTCGAAATCGTGGATCCACAATCAAAGGTCTGGCCCAGCCTCCAACAAACAATAGAGGCTTGTCTGAAGGGCTGAGCTGGATTATGTGAGCACCTGAACGCATGGACAACATCCAAAGATGAGGAGCCATTATGAGCGAGAAAAATGGAATCGTCTCTGTGCTCAGCAGTCATAGCTTCGACGAAACCGTCTCCCGAATTCAGAACCTCCTTCAGCAAAACAACATCACGCTGTTCGCAGTGATTGACCACAGCGGCGAAGCGGAAAAAGTCGGCCTGAAGATGCTTGCGACCAAGCTGTTCATTTTGGGCAGCCCGAAAGCTGGCACGCCATTGATGCAGGCAGTTGCAAGCACAGCCATCGATTTGCCGCTGAAGCTGCTGGTGTCACAGGATCCGGAACGCAAAGTCTGGATCACTTACAATGCACCAGAATATCTACAACAGCGCCATGGCTTCCCAACCACTCTGATTCAGAACATCTCAGCTGTAGAGAAGCTCGCCAGGAAAGCAGCAGAAGCGTAGCAGCTACGCGCGTTGTCTCATCTGCAAAAAGAACTGCGCAATCGCACTCAGCGTAAGCAGTGATATCGTCGCAAGCGAAAACACGCACAGAATGCACCACACCTGCAAATCTCTCGCTTCGATCTTCGTTAGATAAAGCGAAAACGCCAGCGCGCCCAACGAGAAGACCAACAGCAGTCGCCATCTTCTTAACAAAGCAAGCACACCCAGCAGCAGATAGCCGGCAATTCCGATAACGGCGACGGGGATTCCGGTATTCTCCGGAAAAACCGCGTACGGACTTTTGTTCACTACTCCACAATCCCAGCGCTCATTGATGCTGCACGGCGACGTTCCTGTCCTGTAATGCTCGCGCAACGCCAGCGACGCTACAACTACGCCAACCAGCGCCAGAAATGCGATCCACCATCTCAAGGTCCTCGTCCTCCTGCGATATCAAGCTAGACGGCAGCTTACTTCAGACCAAATGCCGTCGCGTGCTGCTTCAGTGAAGAATAAAGATGTTGTGCGACGAACTCCCAGTCGTGCTGTCCGGGAAAAATATAAATCGAGTGCGGCACTCCGCGCTGATCAAGAACCTTGTCGAGCTGCTTGGTCCCGACGTCAAAGCCATAATCATCATGGTCTCCGCAGTCGGCATAAATCTTCATCCCATTCAGGTGCGCCGAACGGGCATAGACAAATGGGCTGTTCGCCTTCCAGTAGCTTTCATCTGCCGGCGACCCAAATGCGTTTCCGAACACTGCGCTGAATCCGCCTTGACCCGCGCCGCGCGGCAATGTCTCCAGCAGCGCAGGCATATGCGCACCCACGGAAACAAACATCTTCGGATACTTGAAGGCAAACCGCAGGGCGCCATAGCCTCCCATGGAAACACCGCCAATCGCTCGGCCGCTGCGTGTGCCCGTGAGCCGGAACTTTTTCTCCATCTTCGGAATGAAGTCGCGGATGAAGAAGTCTTCGTACTTCACCCGGCCGTCTTTTGAGTTGATGTAGAACGAGCTGCCCGCCTGCGGCGTGATGATTACAAACTCGCCGATCCGTTTCTGCTCCCACATGTCCTCAATCAGGTTCCAGCCACCGCTCGACACCAGGAAGCTCTGGTCGCCGCCCAGCCCATGCAGAAAGTACAGCACGGGAAATTTCTTTAGCGGCTGCGCGTCATAACTCGGCGGCAGCAACGCACAGTATCCAACCGGCCCGGGTACATATTCGCTTTTGACCGTCCCACACTGCACCCGCTCGGCTGCCCTTGCGGACGCCACCGCGAGCAGCAGCACGATCACCAATGAGAACTTTATTCGCATGGATATTCGATGAACCAAGCAGCAATTGGCGGTTGGCATTAAGCAGGAGCGAAGTTCCGGCCAATTACTATTTGCTAATTGCTTCCATCAATCGTGCCTCAGCGCCTGCACCGGATCTAACCTTGCGGCCCGCGACGCCGGATATCTTCCAGCAACCCAGCTAACCACGATGGAAAACGTAATGCCGCCGATGACCAGCCACAGCGGAACATACCAGTAGCTCTCCGGACGCACGTCCTGCCTCTGCAGGTAAATGTTGGTGGCGAAGTTGATCGTCCTTCCGATCAGCCATCCCAGCGCCACCCCGAACAGCCCGCCGAAGAGGCCCATGGAAATCGCTTCCATGGAGAAGATGCGCTCCACGTCACTGTCGCTGGCGCCAATCGCCTTCATGATTCCGATCTCGCGCCGCCGTTCCAGGATCGCCATCACCAGCGTATTTACGATTCCCAGCGTGGCCACCGCCAGCGCCAGGCTTCCAAACACCGCCAGGAACGTATCGAGAATTCTGAAGAACCGGGTGATCCCTTTGGAAGCGTCCACGATCGAAAATGTGTTGAATCCCAAACCCTTGATCTTGTCTTCGACGTTTGATACTTCCTTGCTCTTCCGCACCCGCACTACCAGGGCTGAGTAAGTCTTGCCCTGTCCCGGACGGATCACTCCCGCCATGTCGGCTGCCTGCATCATGTTCAGCGACTCAGCAAAGTCCACCGGCAGAAACACTGACGTTCTGCCCTGCCTCATCCCCCGATACGGCTCGCTGTTCACAATCCCCACGATCTTCAGTCGCTGTTCGCGCCTGACCACGCTGAAGCCGTTCGCATCGTCGTCTGCAGAATCGTCCTCGCCTTTCGCGGGCGCCGGCGCAATCTGCCCCGCCTGACGTTCGCTATAACGCATGATCACATTCTTGTTCAGCAGCTGGTCAGCTTCTTCTTTCGCCAGTTTCTGGTCGGCAGCGGGATCTTTCTCCGGCAACCCCAGCAGCCGTCGCGCGAACTCGGCGTGCACAATCACCTCCGGCGCGTTGCCGGACGAAAAGAAACTGCCCTGAACATCATCAAACGCTTCGCTGCCTCGCGCCGATTCAGGTAGCCCGCCCATCACCGTGAAGTGCCCGTCGTCCGGACGCCCACTCTCCAGCCGCAACTCCACCGCGGCGCTCAGGTTGGGATAAACCTCCACCACGTCGGGAATGGCCTCAAACTGTTTGCGTGCCGCGTCATCCAGAGTCTTGGGCGCGGCATACGGCGTCGTCGGCTGGTTCTGGCTGAAGCCACCTCGTCCGCGCAGCTGTCTCGAGGTAACAAAGATGGAATCAAATAACCCCGAGCGTCCCAGCTGTCGCGTCGCCAGCCGCTGCAGGCCCACGCCGAGTGAAAGCATCGCCACCAGTGACGCCACCCCCACGCTGATGCCCAACGTGGTCAGCGAATTTCTTAGCACCGCCTCGCGCAGGTTGCGCCCGGCGAGTTCTACCAGGTCATAAGCTCTCATCGCGCGGCTCCCTTCTGCTGGTTGCGCGTCTCGCCCTGCACTTTGCCATCAGCCAGGAAAATCATCCGATCAGCATAGCGGTCCGCCAGCGCGCGCTCGTGCGTCACCATGATCACCGTCATGTCGAGCGTGCGATTTAATTCCGCGATCAGGTCCATGATTTCCGTGCCCGTCTTCGAATCCAGATTGCCCGTAGGCTCGTCTGCCAGCAGGATCTTCGGCCGGTTCACCAGCGCCCGCGCGATCGCCGCTCTCTGCTGCTCGCCGCCGGACATCTCGCTCGGACGATGCTCCGCCCTTCCCGCCAGCCCGACTTTCTCGATCGCCTCTTCCACACGCGACCTGCGTTCCTTCCGCCGCACCTCGGCAAATCTCATCGGCAGCTCCACGTTCTCGTAGAGCGTCATCGTAGGTACCAGGTTGAACGACTGGAACACCATCCCCACCGTGTGCCGGCGATATTCCGCCAGCTGCTGGCCCGTGACCGTCGCCAGGTCCTGGCCATCCACCACAATAGCGCCGGAATCCGGCCGGTCCAGCCCGGCAATCAGGTTGAGCAGCGTTGACTTCCCTGACCCTGACGCGCCCAGCAGCGCGATAAACTCTCCTCGCTCCGCCGCCATGCTCACGCCATCCACCGCAGGAATAAGGTTCTTCCCCAGCCGGTAGTGCCGTACCAGCGCCACCGTACGCACCGCCTCGGTTTGCAAGCTTGTCGCCGCAGCGGGTCCAGCACCGTTGCTGCCGGCCTTCGCCGCCGCGAGGTCCTGCACAGGTTCTATAACGTCGTTCTTTTCAGAACTGCTTCCAAATAAGGACAATGTTTGCCTCTCTGGCTCGATGTTACTACGCAGCCCCCTGAAGCCGCGCCCTCCACACAGCGTTTGCCTTAGGACGAAAGACAGCCCCGGCTGCCCGTAAGTCCCTCGAATGAAAGACGCTCCAAACCCGGAACTATTGTCATCTGGCAACAATTCTTGACCTTGGCGTACCGTTGCTTAACTTGACCTGCCTCCGTGATTCCGTGGTGGATTTGTTCCGGCCTTTCCGATTACGGCGATTACGGCGATTACGGCGCTTGCCCTACCCCCGCCTTCGTCCCAATTTGTCCCAACCTCGTCCCAATCCGTCCCAACGTCGTCCCATTGGGATATCCCAATCTGTCTCAACGCCGTCCCAATCGTCCCAATGGGCAGGGTCCCTGGCAGGCCCGGGATTCCCGGATCAAGGCCTTAGCGCGAACATCCCCGGGAATACCCCACAAGTTGAGGTGCACCCCAGGGCTGAGACAGATTTGAAGTGTCACAGGTATCATCTTTAATTCTTCCTTTTTATTCTTCCTTGCGGCCGAAGTGCCAACCCATGGCGGCCCATTTCCAGTAACGAGGGCGACAATCTTTGGCTTATGGCATCGGTTGTAAATGAGGTTTGATATTTGCAGCTGGTTTAATTTGGATTCTTTGGAGTTTGGCGTGTCTGGCGAATTTCCTATCAGCGAATGAACTCAAACAATCTAGTTATCTTCGCGCTACTTACGCCTGAGTGTCAAGACAAAACAGCGCTACTTCGACGAATAAAAAGTGGCAACTTTCTTCGCCGATCCGGGTTTGTATCACGCGCACCTTTAGCCTTTTTCTAAGCCGCTCTTGCGCCCCAGCCTAGCCGCGATTTTCAGATGATTAGAAGTATTTAATGCGAAAAGCCCACGATTTCGCGTAGCTGACCTGAAAAAAACCAGCCTTTCGATGTCGAACCATTTGCTTTAGTCGACAACTGCGAAACTTTCTTTGAAAAAGCCTTCCCGATGTCTGCAATCTTTAGGTTAGAATGCCGTGCGCCATTTCAGAAATGAAAGACCCTAAGAAGCTGACAGCGCTCAAACTGCTACAGCTTTGCTTGAACTCAAACGATCCGGATGCCTGGAACGAATTCGTCTCCCGATTCCAGCCACTCATCGCCAGAGTCGTAATCAAGGCCGTGCGGAACCACACCCGGATACTCCCCACCCCTGACCTGGTGGAAGATCTGGTGCAGGATACCTTCGTCAAGCTCTTCTCTAACAACTGCCGCGCGTTGCGCGCCTTCCATTTCGAGCATGAAAACTCATTTTATGGATTCCTGAAAGTGGTCGCCATCAACGTGGTGCAGGACTGGTGGCGCGCCTACCTGACTGATAAGCGCGGCGGTGGACGCCAGTTGGTTGACCTTGACGAGGCCAGATCAGTGCACAGCGCTGCCAACCCCCAAAAGGACAGGGAGCGCCGCGCCTTTTATGAAATGATCAGGTGCCGGCTGTCGATGTTAAAGAACGAACCTAACTTTGCGCGCGATGTCGCTATCTTCTGGCTCTACTATTGGCACGGGTTCACCGCAAAGGAAATCACTGAGCTGCCGGGCATCGGACTCGGCGTGAAAGGCGTTGAAAGCACTATCTTCCGCCTCATCAAGTTCCTCCGTGGCGGCTTTGGAGATGCAATGAGTGGTTGAGAGGAGTGGAAGTTGTTGCTTAAGTTTTTGGTGTTTCGTAATTCCCTTCGCGACCTCTGCGTCCTCTGCGATGAACGGGTTTTTGTTTTCCCAATTTCGGCGATTACGCGCGATTACGAGCGATTTCGTGCGATAGCCCGGGGTCCTCGGAAAGCCCGATGTGCTTTCTGGGGTGGTATAAAATTACGGCTTCTCCGAAGGAGCCACATGCAGACAACAGGCCAAGCCCCGCCAAGAGGGATAACCTGAATCTGCACCACCAATTAGGCTGTTTTCGCCCCTGAGCCGGCCTGTCCGCGGGAAAAGGACTGTCTGCCGCGTTTACGTTCTATAGGAGTGGGCAAAGTGATGGATCGGTTTGAGCATTTGAGCGATGCTCAACTCGAACAATACGGGACCGCAACCACCGGCTCTTCAGGCGAGGCCACCCGCACATCCGGCGATATAACCGGATCGTCCGGCAACGCAGAAGTCGATCGCCACCTCGAGGACTGCCCGGAGTGCCGTACCCGTCTGCTCCAGCACCTGCGTCTTCACTTTGC
>DATAEJ010000135.1:0-40060 GCA_036258095.1 Candidatus Angelobacter sp.
CATCAGCGTTCATCTGCGTAAATCAGCGGCAACAAGGTTTCTTGATTCGCGTCTTTTCGCGTTAATTCGCGGCTAATCCTCGGGTTCCCGGCGCTCTGCCAACGCTGCGAGTTGATTTCGCCAGTCGAGTTCTTCCACAAAGGCCTGCGACTCGCGCCAGCCGGGCTTCACTTTCACGAACAGCTCCAGGTAGAGTTTGGTTCCGAGCAGGGCTTCAATGTCATGCCGGGCGGCCGTGCCGATGTCTTTCAGCTTCTGTCCGCCTTTGCCGATCAGGATAGCTTTTTGTCCGTCGCGCTCGCAGTAGATAGCCGCCGCGATGCGCGTGAGCCTGGGCAGCTCCTCGTACTTTTCGACGACCACGGCCGTCGCGTAGGGAAGTTCCTTGCCGGTCTTGAGCAGGACTTTTTCGCGGATGATTTCGGCGGCGATGAAGCGCTCCGGCTGGTCAGTGAACTGGTCTTCAGGAAAATACGGGCGTCCGGCAGGCAGCGCGCGGATGATCTTATCGAGCAGCACGTCCAGGCCCTGCTTTCGCGTAGCGGAGATGGGAATGATCTCCTGAAACTCATGCAGCTGGCCGTAGTGCGCCATGAGCGGCAGCAGCTTTTCTTTTTCCAGGCGGTCGATCTTGTTGAGCAGCAGGAAGACGGTGCCGCCGGCGCGCTTCACCAGGTCGAGCACGAACTGGTCACCAGAGCCGAATTTTTCCGTGGCATCCACGATGAGCAGGATGATGTCGCGGCTTTCAAGCGCCGCGTGGATCTCCTGCATCATCTTGCGGTTCAGCCGGCTGTCTGGCTTATGCACCCCGGGCGTATCGACGAACACAATCTGCCCGCCCGGACGTCCCTTCTGCGCCTTCACATTGACCATGCCCTGGATGCGCGTGCGCGTGGTCTGCGGCTTCTCCGTGACGATAGCGATCTTCTCTCCGACGAGCGCATTGAGCAGCGTGCTCTTGCCTGCGTTGGGGCGTCCGATGATCGAGACAAATCCGGAGCGGAAAGCCATGGATAGTTCCATGGTAAATGAGTGCTGACCACAGAGGACACAGAGGACACAGAGGACGCGGAGGCGCAATTGCCAGAAATGCCAATATGCCAAAGAATCCAAATTCAAAGCCGTTCGCCGCAGATTCACGCAGATGAGCGCTGATTGATAGGCTTTTCTCTGTGTTCCTCTGTGTCCTCTGTGGTAAGAGGGTTCTGGCTTTGTGCCCCTTCGTGCCGTTCGCGAGAAATAGGTTTTGCCAAAGGCCAAGAGCTAGTGGCCAAGGGCACTCACTTAACAGCTACTACCCGCGAGACTCCCCTTTATCCGTGTTCATCTGTGTTCGTCTGTGGCGACTGGTTTGCCTTTGTGGTTTTGCCAATTACTAACTGCTAATTACTTTTTCCCGCACCGGCTCATTCGGATGCGACCGGCACACCCGCAGCTTTTCCACTTTGCGGTCGGTCGACTCGAGCACTTCAAACTTCAGGCCGTCTTCTTCAATCACTTCGCCGGGCTGCGGAATGCGTCCAACGATGGCGCTCACAAGGCCGCCGACCGTGGTGGCGTCGTACGCTTCCAGGCGGGTGTCAAACAGGTCTTCCAGGCGGCCCACGTCCACATTGCCTTTCATCACGTAAGCGCCTTCCGTTTCTTTCACAATGTCCGTATCTTCCTCATGCTCGTCGCGGATTTCGCCCACGATCTCTTCCACCAGGTCCTCCATGGTCACGATGCCCGCCACGGAGCCGTACTCGTCGATCGCAATGGCCAGGTGGATGTTTTCTTTCTGCATGTCGCGCAGGAGCTGTGAAGTCTTCTTGGTCTCCGGCACGAAGAGCACCGGGCGCATGAGCTTGCGCACCATGGTGACGGGGGCTTCCGCGTCATCGATCTGGATGAGGTCGTGCGCCAGCACCATGCCCTGAATATTGTCAATGCTGGAGACGTAGATAGGCACGCGCGAGTGCGGTTTTTCCCGCAGCATCTCAGTGAATTCCGCGATGGTGGTGTCGGCCGAGACGGCGAAGATATCGGGCCGCGGCGTCATCACTTCACGTACGGTCTTGTCGCCGAATTCCACCACCGACTGAATCAGCTGGCGGTCACTCTCTTCCAGGATGCCTTCTTCCTGGCCGGCTTCAATAAGCGCGTCCACCGCTTCAGAAGGGTGCTCCGGCTCTTCCGGCTCGTGTGGCTTGGCCAGCGCCGCCACCGAGAGGCCGAAGCCCAGCACGATGCTGATGGGCAACATGACGTAAATCAGGAGTTTGATCAGCGGGATAAAGCGCATCAGCCACGCCCCGCGCGTACGCGTGAACAGCACGTACGGCAGCAGCCGATTGCAGATGATAATCACCAGAGCTATGCCGACGACCGCCTGGATGATCTCCGGGATGGTCCAGCGCTGCTCCCTGAAGACGAGATAGCCGATGAGCAGCGTAATGGTGGCTGTGCAAAACTGTTCCAGCAGCGCGATGCTCAGCGCCGCGCGGCTGCTGATGGACCCGAGGCGCGGCTCGACCAGGTTTTCAAATGCTTCGATATTCTCCTGGAACTCGCGCGCCAGGAACTTGCCGGACTCGGTATAGAGCTGCTCAATGTAAGACACGAGCGTGAGCACCGCGCAGAGCAGGAGAATCGCCACGTAGATGGAAAAAGTAGCGATCACCGGCGGCCTCTCTTCGCGACGGTGCTGCGGGACTTTGTGACTCGGCGCGTCTTCCTGGCTCGTGGCTTGCGCGCGCGGCTGCTGGAGCTTAAGCGAACGCTTGTTGCCGCTGAGCTCTTTGCGTGCGTACGCTCGATGAGCGAATCGGGCAGCCTCAGTTCTTTGCGCAGCCGAGATTCTTTGCGCCGCATCTGCCCGTCGTCGCCTTCATGGTCATAGCCGGCGAGGTGCAGCATGCCGTGCAGCACCAGGATTTTCAACTCGTTGAGCGCGGAGTGGCCAAGGCGTGCAGCGTTGGCGAACGCGATGTTGGCAGAGATGGCAATATCACCGCCCCGCTCGCGCGGAAATGAGAGCACGTCAGTGGCTTTGTTCTTTCGGCGGAACTGGCGATTGAGCGCCTGCAGGCGGCGGCTGCCGGCAATAAGGACAGAAACCTCGCCCTGAAGGCGGCAGAGTTTCTTTGCCTGTGAGGCAAAACGGGCCAGCGCCGGCTGGCTCACACCCTCAACCTTGGTTTCAAAGATGATCACGTACCCATTGGGATTTTACTAGATCGGGCCAAGCCGGAGGAGCTTAGGCCGGAAGTGCTCCTTCACGGCCGCCGTGGCGATGAGTAGGAGATGACTGAATGAGAGGCCAAGAAAAAAGCGCCGCCCGCAGGCGGCGCTTCCAGGGTTTCACCAGCTAAAACGCCGGACATCCATCACCGCCGTCGCCGGGATGACGGCTGCAGCGCAACGCGTCGAAGGCGTCAAACGGACGCTCAAACTGTGCCGGATGGAACAGGTCAAATGACGGGCCCCCGGGCACCACCTGTCCGAGTGCGTTCTGAATGATATTGAACTGCGGTCCAAGAGCGGCTGCCTCTGCGTTCAAGGCGTTCGATTGCAAGTCAGGCCAGTGCCCCGTATCCAGGCGCGCAAGCAGGTTCTCGAGAGCCGCAATGGTTTCGGCCGGGCTGAAGGAGCAGTGCCCCGCGCGATGCACGAAGATCTGCCGCAGCAAACGCTGGTTACCCGCCTCATCCACCACGTCGCGATACGCACTCTCGTTCTGGTTGGAAACCAGGCCGTCACCTTCCGTGTGCATGCTCAGCACCGGGAACCGGAGATCGCCATTAAAAACGATGTTCTGTTCCAGGTAGCTCACTGCGTTCTGGTCAGGAGAGATCCGGGCAGCCTTGTTCAGCGTGTCCAGATCGTCTTCCAGGCTCAATCCCGCTGCCTGATACAGCGCGATCACCTCAGCCTTGTTCACTGAATGTGCAAACTGCTTGTGGTAATCGATGCCGGTGTTCCAGGAAGGATTGCCGCCGGCGCGGAACTCCAGTTCTGCGCGGAACGCGAAGATGAATGGGAAGTCCACGTTGTTGGCCCAGAGGAACTGGTTAGCCGCCTGCGCAGCGAAGTCATTCGCGGCCGGCTCAGGAGAACCCGGATCGAACCAGCCCGGGAGATCTCCCAGCGAGTTGGCCAGAGCCAGGCGTGCCACTCCCTGTGGAGTTGACGCGGCTGCCGCGAGTAGCTGCCGGGAAAGCAGGAAGTTTGCCGTGGGATTGGTGATATGAACCACCTGCAACGGGCTGCCAAATGCCAGCAGGGTCTTGAACGCGAACGCCGAATCCAGGGCCTGGTTCCAGGTAGCCACGCCGCCGGAGAGCACGCCGCACATGGGCAGCGCACCGTCGAAGCGTTCGGGGTTTCTCTGGATCAAGCCGGCAGTGATGATGCCCCCCAGCGAGTGTCCCCACGCGATAGTGCGTTTCGGTTTTCCGACCTGCGCGTTGAAAACGTCGAGAACCGCGATCTGGTCCAGCAAGGCTTCCTGGATTGCCCAGCCGGTGTGCGCGTAAGACGAGCCAGCCAGGGCAAAGCCGTTCGCGAGCAGGAAGCCGCGCGTAGCCGGATCGCCCACATCCCTGGCAGGGTTTGCTGAGCCAGGCGTAACGTAGCCATGGCTATAGAGCAGCAGTGTTCCGTTCCAGGTCGCGGGAACTTCAATCAGAAAGGTGGCGCCATCAGGCAGAGAACTGGCAATGGTCTGCTGCGCGCCGGCAACTGCCGGCAGCAAACCAACGAGGGCGAATAGGGCAAAGATGAAGATGCGTTTTGTGATTGGCCTCATCGAGGATCTCCTTTAGGCAGCTCGGGGCTGAGCGGGCGTGGAGAAAACGTTCATTCAACCGCCGGGCAAGGCTGCCGCGCGAGGGAACGCCGAAGGCGAGCGCTTGAATGATGGCTCATTCAGGCTCCGGCTGGGGACGTCCCGGGAGGGCAACCGGGAAACGCCGAAATTATCTATTTCAGACCTGGATTTGTCAAAGCAGCAGCTCTTAATCCTGACTATCCACCCCCGCCGCGCGAAAACCGCGCGCATCGGGGACCCTTGGGTACCGGTTATCCACAGAGCTGCTCGCCAGAGCTCACTTGCGCTCTGATAAAATTAATAAAATCCACACCCCCGGAGATCCAATGCAGGCAATCCTTGCGCTGGAAGATGGAAGAATCTTCAGCGGCAGAGGCCACGGCGCGAAAGGCGAATGTTACGGGGAAGTAGTTTTTAATACCTCTCTCACGGGCTACCAGGAAATCTTCACAGATCCGTCTTATGCCGGGCAGATCGTGGTGCTCACCAACCCTGAGATCGGAAACTACGGAACCAATCCCGAAGACAACGAAGCCACCCATCCTTATATTGAAGGGCTGGTGGTGCGTGAGTTTTCTCCCATCAGTTCCAACTGGCGATCGCAGCAGGTCACAGACGAGTACCTGGAAAAATTCAAGATCCCGGTCATCTCTGATATCGACACGCGAGCGCTCGTTCGCCATCTCCGTACCCACGGCGTGATGAGGGGCGTGATCTCCTCGATTGAGGCTGATCCCGAGAAGCTGGTTGCGAAAGCGCGGTCCATCCGCAAAATGGACGGCACCGATCTGGCCCGGGTCGTGACCACGAAGCAGCGCTATGAGTGGGATACCGGCACGCGGTCGATGGAGCCGGCGGAGCTTGTAGCTGCTGAACCAAAGCAGCCGACGCGCCATGTTGTTGCCTACGATTACGGCATCAAGCAGAACATCCTGCGCATGCTGGTGGACGAAGGCTGTCGCGTGACTGTGGTTCCGGCCATCACCTCAGCGGAAGATGTGCTCGCGCTGAAGCCTGATGGTGTGTTCCTTTCCAACGGGCCAGGCGATCCGGAGCCATGCAACTACGCCTACGAAAATATTCGCCGGCTTATGGGAAAGACCCCGGTGTTCGGCATCTGCCTTGGACACCAGCTGGTCGGGCTGGCGCTCCACGGGCGCACCTATAAGTTGAAGTTCGGGCATCACGGCGGCAATCATCCGGTGAAGCAGCTGGAGTCTGGAAAGATCGAGATTACCGCGCACAACCACAACTTCGCGGTCGATCCTGATTCGCTGAAGGAATCCGAGGTCATCAAGACGCACATCGACCTCAATGACAACACACTGGAAGGGCTGCGCCATCGCACTCTGCCGCTCTTCAGCGTGCAGTACCACCCTGAAGCTTCACCCGGCCCGCACGACTCACACTATCTGTTCAAGGATTTTGTGAAACTGATGGAAGAGTGGAAGGGACGATAGATGCCACGTCGCAATGACATCTCGAAAGTC
Source organism: Candidatus Angelobacter sp. (assembly GCA_036258095.1). Lineage (GTDB taxonomy): Bacteria > Acidobacteriota > Terriglobia > Terriglobales > Acidobacteriaceae > Angelobacter. The sequence goes on from DATAEJ010000135.1 coordinate 6,304, forward strand.
CTGATCATCGGCTCCGGGCCGATTGTGATTGGCCAGTCCGCGGAGTTCGATTACTCCGGCACGCAGGCCTGCAAGGCGCTCAAGGCTGAAGGTTATGAAGTGGTGCTGGTGAACTCCAACCCGGCCACCATCATGACTGACCCGGAGATGGCCGACCGCACCTACATTGAGCCGCTGAGCCGGACGTATCTGGAAGAAGTCATCCGCTTGGAAGCGGAGATGATGGAAGGCCAGCCCGGCAAGTTTGCCCTGCTGCCGACCGTGGGCGGACAGACCGCGTTGAACCTCGCCGTGGAACTCTCTGATTCCGGCGTGCTCGACAAATACAACGTCGAACTGATCGGCGCGCAGCTCAAGGCGATCAAGAAAGCCGAAGACCGGCTTCTTTTCAAGGACGCCATGGCCCGCATTGGCCTGGAGGTCCCGCGCTCGGCGCTGATCTCGGGCCGGCTGGAGACTGCGGCGGGTGGCACCATGCAGGAAGGCATCTCCACCACACGCGCGCAGGACATCCAGTTCGCCATGGACTTCGCCGAGAAGGTCGGCTTCCCGCTGATCATCCGGCCTTCGTTCACCCTCGGTGGCAGCGGCGGCGGAATCGCCTATAACCGCGAAGAATTTCTTGAGCTCCTGAACCGCGGCATCAGCCTGTCTCCAGTCCATGAAGTTCTGATTGAAGAGTCGGTCCTGGGCTGGAAAGAATATGAATTGGAAGTAATGCGTGACGTTGCGGACAACGTCATCATTATTTGTTCGATCGAGAATTTCGATCCTATGGGTGTGCACACGGGCGACTCCATCACCGTTGCGCCGGCACAGACGCTCACGGACCGTGAATACCAGTACATGCGTGACGCCGCCATACGCGTGATTCGCGAGATCGGCGTGGAGACCGGCGGTTCCAACATTCAGTTCGCCGTGAACCCGCAGAACGGCCGCATGGTGGTGATTGAAATGAACCCGCGCGTCTCGCGATCCTCGGCACTGGCCTCAAAGGCGACGGGGTTCCCGATCGCGAAAATCGCTGCGCGCCTGGCTGTGGGCTACACACTGGACGAAATTCCCAACGACATTACGCGCAAGACGCCGGCCTGTTTCGAGCCAACCATCGATTACGTGGTGGCCAAGATCCCCAAGTGGCAGTTCGAGAAGTTTCCCGGCACTGACGAGTCGCTCGGTCCGCAGATGAAGTCGGTGGGCGAAGCCATGGCCATCGGACGCACCTTCAAAGAAGCGCTGATGAAGGGCATCCGCTCGCTTGAGACAGGCAGAAAAGTCGGCACGGAGAAGATCGAGCCGCGCATTGTCACGCATCGCCTGGTGACTCCCCATCCGGAGCGCCTCAGCTATGTGCGCCACGCGCTGCGCGAAGGCATGAGCGTGCGCGAGTTGCATGCCATGACCAGCATTGATCCCTGGTTCCTCTACCAGCTCCAGGAGATCACGGCCGCGGAAAAGCAGATCGCAGAACAATCCCTGGATAAACTCTCGCGCAGCTCCCTTCGCGAAGCCAAGCGCATGGGCATGAGCGACGAGCGCCTCGCCATCGCGCTCAAGAGCAGTCCGCAAGCCGTGCGTCGTAAGCGCGAAGAACAGGGCCTTCGGCCGGTTTACAAGCTGGTGGATACCTGCGCCGCGGAGTTTGAAAGTTATACGCCTTACCTCTATTCCACCTATGAAGAAGAGGACGAGGCGCCGCCAACTGCGAAGAAGAAGGTCATCATTCTCGGCAGCGGCCCCAATCGCATCGGTCAGGGTATTGAGTTCGACTACTGCTGCTGCCACGCCGCCTTTGCTCTACGGGAAGACGGCTACGAGACCATCATGGTCAATTGCAATCCGGAGACGGTTTCTACGGATTACGACACCAGCGACCGCCTGTACTTTGAACCGCTGACGTTCGAAGACGTCCTCGCGGTGTACCAGCACGAGGCTTCAAGTGGCGCGCCGATCGGCGTGATCGTGCAGTTCGGCGGACAGACCCCGCTCAACCTGGCCCTGCCGCTCAAGGCCGCAGGCGTGACCGTGATAGGCACCTCTCCCGAGTCAATCGACCTGGCTGAAGACCGCAAACGCTTCGGCAAGCTGCTTGAGGAACTCGAGATCCCGCAGCCGCCGGGCGCCATTGCCACCAGCGTGGAAGAAGCGCTGGAAGGAGCGCGCCGCGTGCAGTATCCGGTTCTGGTCCGGCCCTCGTACGTGCTTGGCGGACGTGCCATGGTCATCGCCTACGACGACCAGAGCGTTGAGCGCTATATGAAAGAGGCCGTTGAGTACTCGCAGGAGCGCCCGGTGCTGGTCGATCACTTCCTCGAAGGTGCGGTTGAGGTCGATGTAGACGCGCTCTCTGACGGTGAGGACGTCGTGATCGCTGGAATCATGCAGCACATTGAAGAAGCCGGAATCCACTCAGGCGATTCTTCCTGCGTGCTGCCCGCGGTCGATCTGCCGCAACGGGTGTTGAAAACCATCCGCGATTACACCTTCAGGCTGGCCCGCGCGCTCCAGGTGATAGGGCTGATGAATGTGCAGTTTGCGGTACAAAACGAAAAAGTATTTGTGATCGAAGTAAACCCGCGGGCCTCGCGCACCGTGCCTTACGTCTCAAAAGCCACTGGCGTGCCGCTGGCGAAGATCGCTGCGCGGCTGATGAGCGGACGCAAACTGCACGAGTTCCTGCCCGAACACGCAGGCAGCGGTCGAGATTTATCTCCCGGCGCCGGCTACTTCGTTAAATCTCCGGTCTTTCCGTGGGCCAAGTTCCCCGGCGTGGATACCGTACTCGGCCCGGAAATGAAATCGACCGGCGAAGTCATGGGTTCAGCAGAAACTTTCGGTGAGGCCTTTGCCAAAGCACAGATTTCAGCCGGTCATTCATTGCCACGGGAAGGCACTGTCTTCATGAGTGTGACCGATCGTGACAAAGCGAAGTCAATCGAACTGGCCCGCCGCTTCATCGAACTCGGCTTCAAGCTGGTGGCCACGCACGGCACCGCTGATCGCCTCGAAAAGGCCGGACTCTCCGTCGATCGTGTTTACAAGGTCAAAGAAGGCCGCCCCAACGTCGTTGACCTGATCAAGGGAGACCGGGTGCAGTTGATCATCAATACGCCGCACGGACAAGATCCCTGGTTCGACGAGAAGGCGATCCGTCGCGCTGCCGTCACCAATCGCGTGCCCACGATTACGACCCTTGCGGCAGCCAGCGCCGCTGCGGAAGGGATTGCCGCGCTGCAACGCAAGGAAGTGAATGTCCGGTCGCTGCAGGAATGGAATTCCGGAGAGCGCAGCGCGCACGCCGCCGCGGTCCCACCGAAAGCCTGACTTACTCTCGTCTCGGTTTACGCCGCATGATGGCGCGGATCGGCTCATTGTCGGCGAAGACCTGCCAGAGCGCGATCTTCTCGCCTCTCACGACCGCGTGCCATGCAGCAGGAGTGTGCCACTGGTTTTCCTCGACGATCTTTCCATCCGGCGCAAACGTTCCACCTGCTGACCCAAATACGGCGACCGTGTCCCCGTGGCCAAAGATTTCTTCATGGCTGATGCGGTAATCAGGGACAACCTTCAAGTAGCCTTCCCAGGCATTTTTTAGCTTGTCACGGCCTCTTACTTTAGAGCCGATCGAATCTACGAAAACGGAATCGTCTGTACACATGGCCACAATCGCGTCTACCTTGCGCGAGTTGATTGCCTGCTCGAACTTAAGGACCACTTCAATGGGATTCGCACTCACCGGCTTCCCTCCGCAGCAGACATGGTAAATGCCAGCTCACTGATCGGGCTTTTCTGCTCTTCGAATGGAGAAGTAGCGCTGCACCATCCTAAGTGCAGCTTCTTTGTTCTGTATGCACCGTAATTGTGCAGGCTTTTACCCGGTTTTGTCCCCTGCATGACAGCGTTAAGGGGCTAAACGCCTGTATTTGCAGTGGCTACTCGGCCGTACATGTACTGATTTTCAGTACATGTACCAATTCCACGTTGCGCATGTACTAAGCAAAAGGCTTTAATCTCATTCGCCCTAAGTAGAACATTCGAGCCGCTTTAGCGAGCCCCTCACTCCCCCGAGTCGCTGGCAGCAGGCTTTATATCTCCAGGAGCCCTTGTTATGCAGATCGGCGTTTACGGGTGCGGCTATCTCGGCACCGTTGTGGCGGCGTGTCTGGCGGACTTTGGTGTGCCCGTCACCGCTTACGGCAGCGATTCAGTCAACACCACCCTGCTGGCCAGCGGAATTCTGCCTTTCCATGAAAAGAACCTGGCGGACATTGTGCGCCGCGGCGTCCGCGCCGGCCGCCTGATGTATTCCACGCACCTGCAATCGATGGTGCAGCGCGCGGAAATCATCTATTTAGCGGAAGACAATAACAAAGATATCGAAGCGATCTCCATGGAGATCGCCAGCTACAGCGTGCACGGCCAGATCCTTGTGCTGATCACGCCGGTCCCGGTTGGGACCGCTCGGCGCATCGAAGAGCGCCTGAAAGCCGCCGGCAAGCAGATGACCGTGGTTTCGCACCCGGTATTCCTCTCGGAGGGCTGCGCGGTAGAAGACTTCAACTGGCCCGATCGAATTGTGCTTGGGACCAACAGCACCGCTGCGGTCAGTTCGCTGAAAGCGCTTTATCGCCCGCTGGTCATGCGGGGTGTTCCTGTGATTGTGACCACGCACGAGACTGCGGAACTGGTTCGCGAAGCCTCAACGGCATTCCTGGCGACCAAGGTTTCCTTCATCAATGAACTTTCCAGCCTGTGCGAACGCATCAATGCCGACGCGGTTGACCTCTCGATGGCGCTTGGCCTGGACAAGCGCATTGCTCCCCGCTGTCTGCAGCCCGGATCGCTGGGCGGAAGCTTCACGGAGTCCGACATGGACTCGCTTGCCGAGTTGGCGAATTCATCCGGCATCTCCCTGAAAATTCTCACCGCCGCTCGTGAAGTCAATCATGAGTTCTGCGGCCGAATCATGAAGAAGATCAGCGGCGTGCTCCAGAGCGTCTCCGGGAAGCAGGTTGGCCTTCTCGGGCTGGCATTCAAGCCGAACACCAACTCGGTGGCGCATTCCGGATCCATCCGGTTGGCAAGGGCTCTCGTGGATGGTGGCGCGCAGGTCCGCGCTTACGATCCCATCGCCATGCCCGATGCGCAGCAGGAGCTTACGGGCAACAACGTGCGCTACTGTGACTCAGCTTATTCAGTCGCTGAAGGCACTGACGCCATTGTTCTCGGCACCGGCTGGCCGGAGTTCCGTACACTGGACTTTGACCGTATTCGTCGCATTGTCCGCCGCCCGGTGGTGGTTGATACCAAGAACCTGCTCGATGGCCCGCGGATGAAAGCCATGGGCTTTGAATACCTCGGCGTCGGTCGCCTCGCCGGCTAAGTCTTACCCTCTCCACAGCGGCCTTCGCTTATCCGGCGAGGGCCGTTTTGTTTTGCCATCTGCTACGATTCCTGCACAACCAACTTTCTTGACCGGAGCGTAAACGTGGACGAAAAGCCGCGCTGTGGCTGGGCCTCAACGCCCGCCATGATTGCCTACCACGATGAGGAGTGGGGTGTGCCCCAGCACGATGATCAAGTGCTCTTTGAATTTCTGATTCTAGAAGGCGCGCAGGCTGGACTGAGCTGGTCCACCATTCTTGCCAAGCGCGATGCCTACCGTCGGGGCTTCAGCCAATTTGCTCCTGCCAAAGTCGCACGTTATGGCGCACCGCAAATCTCGCGCCTGATGGCCGACGCCGGCATCGTTCGCAACCGGCTCAAAATTGAGGCGGCGATCGCAAATGCAAAGGCGTTTCTGGTGGTCCAGAATGAATTTGGCAGCTTTGATCGCTACGTCTGGGAGTTCGTCGGCGGCAGCCCGATCGTGAACCACTGGCGATCGATGAAAGACGTACCCGCCGAAACTGGCGAGTCGAAAGCGCTAAGCAAAGATCTGAAGCAGCGAGGGTTCAAATTTGTGGGATCAACCATCTGCTATGCGTTCATGCAGGCGACCGGGCTGGTCAATGATCACCTGCTCACGTGCTTCAGGCACAAGGAGCTGGCGAAAGGCTGAGCCAGTATGAGTCAGTTCCAGGTGGTAACAGCTGAGCAGCGGCCCTATTCTTCGAGCTTCCAGCCGTCTCGTTTCATCTCGTCGCGAAGCCAGCGCTGGAGTGTGGTGCGGATGGAGGCGGGCAGCTCCCCGAACTGGACGCCGTGGTGGCCGTCCTTATTGCTCCATGTCACACGGCCGACGAGCTCTGATTCCGCTTTCATCCCGGGCAAAGTGAACATCACCACCAATGGCGCGCCGATATTCAGCGTTGTGTCCATCTTGAGCCCAGCGCCCCCCATACTGACGTTGAGCAACGTGCCTTCGAACTGTTCGGTGCCGTACTTGACCTGGGTCGGCAGCTCCAGGTGCGCGCGATAGTAACGCTGCTGGGCTTCGCTCAGCGTGCCAGCCGCGGTGCTTTCGCTCTCTTCTTTATAGGTCTTCAATTTTCGAATGAGTGTCCGGCGGGATATGCCCAGCGCTTCCGCGGCGCGCCCCTGGTTCCCCCCGTTCTTCTCCAGCGCCTGAAAAATCATCTGCTTCTCCACCTCATCCAGGCCGCCATCGGCGAGCACAGGCGGAACGGCGCCGTTGCCCCTGGGTGTTTGTGGAATCTGCAGATCGTCAGCCGTGATCTGGGCCTGTGCGTCGGGTGCCTGGAGAACGGCGCGAAACACGATGTTTCTCAGTTCGCGCACATTGCCGGGCCAGGAGTAGTTCAGCAGGGCGTCCACGGCGCCTCTCGTGAATCGTGAATCCGGGTAATGCTCATGGAGGACCTGCTCGGCGATGCCCAGTACATCTTCCGGACGGTCACGCAACGCGGGCACTTCCAGCTTGAATTCAGCCACCCGGTGATAGAGATCGCTCCGGAACCGCCCTGCGTTCACCAAATCTTCCAGTTGGCGGTTCGTTGCCGCGACCACGCGCACGTCCACGGAAATCTTCTTGCTGCCGCCCAGCCGGTAATATGGCGTGCCATCCAACACGCGTAACAGCTTTACCTGGATCTTCAGGTCAAGGTCGCCGATTTCATCAAGAAAGAGCGTACCTTTATCGGCGAGCTCAAACATCCCAGGCTTGGTAGAATCGGCGCCGCTGAAAGCTCCTTTTTCGTATCCGAACAGCTCGCTTTCGACCAGGTGTTCGGGGATAGCAGCGCAGTTTACGTCCACCCACGGATGGCGCGCCCGCAGAGAGGCATTATGGATGGTGCGGGCAATCATTTCCTTGCCGCTGCCCGTTTCCCCGATGATCAAGACTGCGGCAGGGTGTTTGGCGACTTTTTCGGCCAGCTTGAGCACACGTCGCAGCGACTCGCTGCGAATAACGAGCTGTGAAAGATCAAGCTCAGCCTGCGGACTTGCAGTGTTCTGGCCGTAAGACGGTGGCATGGCAGGAAGCGACTTTCTGGTATTGGCTGTTGGTAATGATGTCGCATTCGAACGCTCAATAGCAATAAGGAAAGTAAAGAAGTTGCAGTTACTTTCGTCGCGAAAATCGGTTTCGGGCGCGTGCAAACCTGAGCGCCGAGACCTTGTCGGGCCTCAATATTCCGAATGTCTTAGCGCGATATGCCCTACATGTCCCCGCTCGGTGAACAGCGATGGAAATGGTTTACAGCCACTGAAAATCAGCATAGACTTGCTGGTTTTGTGTGCAACCCACCTGCTGAGGGGAAAAGTATGCGTTTTACTCAATCCATGATGTTTGTGCTCACGCTGGCCCTGGCGGCGTCGGCCCAGAACGGCGACTCCGGCAAGAAGCCGGAGGCGAAAGCGGCTGCTTCAGCCAAGTCTGCCGCAGCGAAGACGAGCGACACCAAGCCGGCGACACGCCCCAAGTCTTTTGACCTGGACGCGATGGACAAGACCGCGAATCCCTGCGAAGACTTCTACCAGTATGCCTGCGGAAACTGGCGCAAGAACAACCCGATTCCATCGGACCAGGCGCGTTGGGGCCGCTTCAACGAACTGGCTGAATACAACCGCTCGATCCTGCACCAGGTGCTGGAGAAGGATTCGGCAGCCAATGCGAAGCGCACGCCAGTCCAGCAGAAGATCGGCGACATGTACGATTCGTGCATGGACGAGGCGACCGTCAACAAGAAGGGCGCAGCGCCCCTCAAGCCCGTACTGGACAAGATTGCAGCCATTAACAACAAAGATGAGCTTGTACAGACAGTCGCGTACATGCACACCATGGGAATGCAAAGCTTGTTTGGCTTCGGCGCAGGCCCTGACCTGCACAACGCGAGCACAATGATTGCGAACATCAGCCAGGGCGGACTCGGGCTGCCGGACCGGGATTATTACCTGGCGCAGGATCCCAAGTCGAAAGAGACACGCGAAAAATATCTCGACCACGTGGCTGAAATGTTTACCTTGCTTGGCGACAACGCTGAGACGGCCAAAAAAGAAGCGCAAACCGTGATGGACATCGAGAGCAAACTGGCCGATGCAGCGATGGAGCGCGTAAAGATGCGCGACCCCAAGAATCGCGACCACAAGATGCAGGTGAAAGAACTTGAGGGGATCGCCCCCAACTTCCAGTTCGCCAGCTTCTTTGCCGCGACGGGCGCGCCGTCATTCTCTGAAGTGAATGTGGTGCCGCCGGATTTCTTCCAGAAAACCAACGCGGTGATTGATTCCGTCCCCATGGCTGACTGGAAGACCTATCTGCGGTGGCACGCCGTACACGGCGCCGCGCCGTTCCTCTCAGAGCAGTTCGTGAACGCGAACTTCAAGTTTTATGGCCAGTTCCTGAACGGTCAGAAGGAGCTCCAGGCCCGCTGGAAACGCTGCGTGCAAACTACCGACGGCCTGCTGGGCGAAGCGCTCGGCCAGCCTTATGTAGATGAGACCTTCGGTACGGAAGGCAAGGAGCGCATGCTTCAGCTGGTACACAATGTGGAAGCATCTCTGGGTGAAGATATTCAGAACCTTGACTGGATGACTCCGGAGACCAAAAAACAAGCCGAGGTGAAGCTGAAGGCGATCAGCAACAAGATCGGCTATCCCGACAAGTGGCGCGATTACAGCACGGTGAATGTTGTTCGCGGCGACTTCCTGGGTAACGTGCAGCGTGCTCGTGCCTTTGAGGTGAAGCGCAACTGGAACAAAATCGGCAAGCCGCTCGACAAAAAAGAGTGGAGCATGAGCCCGCCGACAGTGAACGCTTACTACAGCGCCGCCAACAATGACATCAACTTCCCGGCCGGCATCCTGCAGCCGCCCTTTTTCGACAAGACCGCTGATGAAGCCGTGAACTATGGCGGAATTGGTGTGGTGATCGGTCACGAGCTAACCCATGGTTTTGACGATCAGGGCAGCAAGTTCGACGCCAACGGTAATTTCAGTAACTGGTGGACAGATGCTGATCGCCAGGAATTTGAGAAGCGGACCGGGTGCGTGGCCGATGAGTACAGCAAGTTTGTTGCGGTGGAAGACGTTCATCTCAACGGCCGGCTCACGCTGGGAGAAAACACGGCTGATAACGGTGGTAGTCACGTAGCGCTCATGGCGCTGCGCAAGGAGATTGAGAAGAATCCCAAGCTGGCACAGAAGAAAGATGGTTTTGACGCTGACCAGCGCTTCTGGATTGGCTTTGCACAGGTCTGGTGCGAAAACCGCAGCGACGAAAGCGCGCGGCTCCTTGCCAAGACAGATCCGCACTCACCTGGCCAGTACCGCGTGATCGGAACGGTGCAGAACAGCGCTGACTTTGCCAAGGCTTTCGGATGTAAGCCGGGCCAGAAGATGGTCAGCGAAAATGCTTGCCACGTCTGGTAAAAGTTACGGAACTCAGCCTGTATGCCGCACCTGTAGGGTGCGGCATTTTTCTGCCCGACGGAATCTCGCGTCAGTGCCCTGCAGCAATTCCCGTCCCCAGGGCACGTTCCAGAGTCGCCGCGATTTCGGTAGCGATGCGCTGCACCGTCTGCTCGGAAGCAGCCTCCACCATTACGCGCGCCAGCGATTCCGTGCCTGAATAACGAACATTGATGCGCCCATTGCCATTCAATTCAGTTTCGGCCTTTCGGATGGCAGCCATGACTTCAGGAAGCTGATCGAGCGGCTTCTTTTCGCGCACGCGAACGTTCTTGATGGTCTGTGGGAAGACCTTCAGTTCTCTCACAAGTTTCGCCAGCGGCTTGCCGCGCTTGCACAGAACTTCAAGCACACGGATCGCGGTCAGCAGCCCGTCGCCCGTCGTGGCTTCCCGCGAGAGAATGATGTGGCCGGATTGCTCGCCGCCGAGGACGGCTCCAGTCTTCTGCATTTCTTCCAGAACGTATTTGTCACCAACCGGAGCCCGCAACATTGTTATACCCGCGTTACGGAGCGCGATTTCGAGCCCCATGTTGGACATGGTGGTGGCCACCACGGTGTCCCTGGCGAGTTCGCCACGAGACTTGAGTTCTTCGGCCAGCAAGAGCATCACGGCGTCGCCATTGACGACATTTCCGGCAGAATCGGTGAACAGAGCGCGGTCGGCATCACCGTCAAAGCAGATGCCCAGGTCCGCGCCACGCTGTACCACCTCGCGGCCAACAACGTCTGGGTGCAGGGCTCCGCAGTTTTCGTTGATGTTCCTGCCGTCCGGGCTGTAATGCGTGAACTCAGCGCGCAGGCCGCATCGCGGGAACACTTCAGGCGCGATCGCGCTGGCTGCGCCGTTGGCGCAATCGACGACTAACTTGAGCTCCTCTGCTCCAGGAATCGGACGAGCCAGCCAATTGATGTACGCCTCGCGGAGCTTGTGTTGCTTTTGGCCGTCCGTGACCACTGAGCCTACAAAGCCGTCCTTCTTTTCGGCCAGAGCAAAGATCTCCTGCTCGATTTCCAATTCGGTCGCGTCGGGCAGCTTGAAGCCGTCCGGACCAAAGACTTTGATACCGTTGTCACGCCAAGGATTGTGAGAAGCTGAAATCACAACGCCGGCAGAAAACTTCTGGGTATGAGTGATGTAGGCGACGCCGGGAGTCGTGATCACCCCGACGGTTTCGACTTCGACCTGCGACATGCGAAGGCCGGCGGCAAGCATTGCGGCTATCCACACGCTGGATTCACGCGTGTCCTGTCCGATGACTACTCTGCGCGGGCCAGCGGGGAGATGATCTCCCAATGCGCGACCGATATTAAACACTGTCTGCTTGTCGAGCGGGTATTCCCCCGCGATCCCACGGATTCCGTCAGTTCCGAAAAGTTTTCTCATGGATATCCTGCATTTGCCAATTCTGGAAGATGAATGGGGGACGCCGCTTATTCGCTGCTCGTATCCTTTACTTCCGCATTAAATGTACCGCGAGAGACGCGGGCAGAGATACGGTCTCCCGGCTTAATTTGCGCAACATCTTTGACCAGCGTACCGTTCGCATTGAAGACGAGGGCGTAGCCCCGGTCAAGGATCTTCACCGGCGAGAGGGCATCGAGCTTGCCGGCGAGCGCGTTCAGGCGCGCGCGGTCGGCGGCTAGCCGGGCGTGCATGACGCGCGCCATAGTTTGTGTGGCGCCATCGAGCTGCGTGCGGGTGGTCGCCAGGGTGCGTCGGAAATCAAAATGCACCACCCGCGCCGACGCTATTTCCAGGCGGCGATGATATCGGCGCAGACTGTCATTGAAGCTGGTTGCCAGACGGAAAACCAGTTCATCCAGCCGCTGGCCGCGGCGGCCGAGAAAGTCCTGGATGCGGGCAAAGGCTCCATGCCGTGACAGCTCAGTAAGCCGGCCTTTGGCCATCACGAGCTGGTAACGGGTGGCCCGGTCAAGCCGCTGCCGCAGATGTGCGAGGTGCTCGGCCAGACGGTGCTTGGATTCGATCACCAGTTCGGCGGCCGCGGAAGGCGTGGGTGCACGCAGATCAGCGACAAAATCGCAGATGGTGAAATCCGTCTCGTGGCCGACGGCGGAGATCACCGGCAGCGCGGAGTTGGCAATGGTTCGCGCAAGCCCTTCGTCGTTGAACGACGCCAGATCTTCCACAGAGCCGCCCCCACGCGCCAGGATGATCACGTCAACGTTCTTCGCGCGATTGAAATACTTCACTCCGGCGGCCACTTCGCTGGCCGCGCCTTCGCCCTGTACCTGGGCGGGATAAATCAGAATACCGACGTTCTCATGCCGTCGTGCCAGGATGTTGAGCATGTCATGCAGGGCTGCGCCGCGAGGTGAAGTGACGATCCCAATGCGTCGCGGAAGCTGCGGTATCGGCTTCTTGCGATCGGAGTCAAACAGTCCTTCTGCGGCAAGGCGGTTCTTGAGCTGCTCAAACGCCAGTTGCAGCGCACCAGCGCCAACCGGCTCCAGATACTCAGCTGAAAGTTGCAGTTCGCCGCGCGCGTCATAGATGGTGATTCGGCCACGGGCGATGATCTGAAGGCCGTTCTCAGGCTTGAAGCGCAGAAGCCGCGCCTGGCTGCGGAACATCACGATCCTGAGCTGGGCATCGCCATCTTTCAACGTGAAGTAAAAGTGGCCGGACTCGGCCGGACGGAAGTTGGAGATCTCGCCTTCTACCCAGACATCGGTGTAGCCGCGCTCCACTGTGGTTCGCACGGCGCTTACGAGATCAGCAACCCGCCAGATGCGCCGCGCGGGCGCCTGTTCAAAGGTGAAACCGAGCTGGTCTTGGAAAGAGGAAGACATCCCAAAGGCAGTTTATCAGGAGAGCTTTTGCCCGGCGTTCGATCTGGGAAGCCCAAGCAGGAGAGATGAAAGCAGCAGGCCTAACGTGGTAAGATTCTGGCCGTTTTTCCATCGGAGGCCCTCTATGTCTTCCCGCAGCTTCCTGCTTTTCGCTACGTTTCTCCCCATTACCGTTTCACTGCAGGCGCAGACCACGAAAGCCTGTCTCGCCCATCACCCGATTTACATAGCCGGCACCATTGAGCCGAGATATACCCAGGGTTGCACCGGACACGATGAGCCGGAACTATTCCCTGTCTCAAGCGCGCCGGGCTCGGCACGCGATCTCACGTGGACAGTCGTTCTGCCCACTGGTGGACGTTCCAACGTGTCGGACGTTGGACCCACTTTCTGGTTCGGTGGAACGGTGACTGATCCCAAAAGCCTTTTCGGTCAGGCATTCGTGGAACTACAGTTCTATCCCGACTCAACGGTGACGAAGTGTTTCAATGACGGCGGCTTCTCGGTGAACTTCACGCCCAATGTGTTCACGGCCTGTTCGCCGGTGTTTGCGCTGCAGCCCACACATCCTGACGCGAAGAACTTCACGGAGCCCACCGCGTTCAACGCGATGCTGGAAGATTCCGCCACGCCGGGAAGTCCATTGATTATGCACGCCGGGGATACGGTAACGGTACACTACTTTGTTACTCCGGCCGCGGACGGTTTTCACATCACGGTGACTGACCTCGCGACGGGACATTCGGGGACGATCGTCCTCAATTCGCAATCCGATGGTCCGCTGATGCCCGCCTATGACACGCAGCAGGTCGGGAACTCGCTTGGCTGGGGCAACGTGAATGACGCACCGAACTCGTTTGTATGGGAGATCGGCCATGCATCGATCTTCACCGGTGGTGATGCCTTCTGTGTTCCGGGACAGACCTTCTGCGACTCATATAACGCAGCCAGCTGGCTCGGTTTCTCGCCTATCCAGATCAAGAGCGTGACGTTTGGCGATGGATCCTCGGCGAAGAGCTTTGGCGCCGTGAGTGACCAGGGCGGAAAGGCGGAAGTCGCACAGACGTGCGCGACTTATGGTGGCGCGTTCTGTATTTATCCCTGGTACACGCTGGGCAAGAGCGGATTCCACTACGGCGTGGACTATTCCGATACGCTCAAGGATTTTGGGCAGGCTGACCAGTTCACACAAACACAGCAGTGCGGCGGACCCTTTGGGCCGAATACTACGTTCTGCTCTACGATCCTGAAGTAAATACAGTTCAGGCAATTGAGCAAAGGGACTCGGCGCGAGCCGGGTCCTTTCGTTGAAGTAAAGTCAGCCGCGGCGGCTGAAGAGCCAGAAAAGCAATGAAAGAATGATGCTGAGCAGGATGCTCGTAGCGAGGGGGAAATAGAAGACAGTATTCTTGCCGCGATAGGTGATATCACCCGGCAGGCGGCCCAGCGGCAGATTGAGCCGGCCGGCAAATACCATCACCGCACCGATCACAACGATGATGCCGCCAATGAAGAGCAGCATCTTGCCTAGATCCGCCATGCAATTATTTTAGCGCCGGATCTCACGACAGGATTTGAGCTGACGAAACGACGCTTCAAAAAGACAAGAAAGCCGGAGGCAGTTCGCCTCCGGCTTTTTCAGCTTCGGGCTATTTCCAGTACCGGTCGCGGAGTTCCGTTTGTTTGTTGACCAGCGGGACCTCGGCGCCGTCGATGAATACGTGCTTTACGTCAGTCCTGACATCCAGCGGATCGCCGTTAGCGACAACCACATTGGCGACCTTGCCGGTATCCAGCGAGCCGAGGTCTTTATCGACTCCCCACATCTGGGCCGGATTCAGCGTAATGGCTTTCAAGGCTTCCTCTGGAGGAAGTCCGAACGCCGTAGCGTAACCGGCTGCATAGGGCAGGTTGCGGACCTGGTGAGCGTCAAACGAGGCAAACGCGATTTTGATGCCCCGCTTCTGCATCTCTGCGGGAAGCCTGAAAACGGCATCGTAGCGTTCGCTTTCTTTGGGCTGCTCGTAGATCGGGCCCACGATCACCGGAAACCCACTTGCAGCAACCTTGTCCAGGATGGAAGACGCGTGCGTCAGGTGGTTAAAGATGACGCGCAGGTGAAATTCCTTCGCAATGTCCATGGCGGTTTGAACATCGTCAGCTTCTTCTGCCGCCAGCACCACAGGTTTTTGGCCATGAAGATAGGGCAGCAGCGCTTCGAGCTTCAGATCGCGTTTTGGCGGAGCACCTGCCTTTTCGGCATCCGGTCCTGACTTTTTCTTTTCATAAGCATTCAGCTTCTGCTCGTAGTCCTGAGCGTCAATCATCGACTGGCGCAGTTGAGCGGCCATTCCCATTCGAGTGAAGGGGAACTTCGCCTGATCGAAGTTCTGGTTGCGGCGTTGTCTTCCGGTGAAGTTCAGGGGCAGTGCAATGTCACGGACGAGCAGCATTTCGGGAGCTGACTTTCCGTCCAGCTGAATAAAGGCATCCTGGCCGGGAAGCGTGTCGCCCTCCGAGGGAGCAACGATAGCATTCGTTATGCCATTGATGCGCGCCACGGGAATGAGAGCGGTTTCGGCATGGAAAGCGTCCGCCACATGCATATGAGGCATGATTTCATCGCTCGGTTCCAGCTCGTCATTCGTCATACGGTCCGCCGAGACTTCCGTCAGGCCGAGGTGGGTTTCCGAATCGATGAGGCCGGGATACACGGTCATTCCGGTCACGTCGATCACCTTTGCGCCTTTGGGAATGGCAGTATTGGCGCCGCCGATGGCCGAGATGCGTCCGTTCTGCATGACCAGAACGCCATGTTCGATGGTGCCGTGCGAGACGGTGAGCAACTTGCCGCCGCGCAGGGCAATGACCTCAGACTTCTCACCCGATTGGGCAAACGCAGCCGCAGCCAGCAGGACAACAGCAACTAAAGATCTTTTCAGCATGGCTATTGGGCCTCCTTCAGGTGAGTCAATCCGGTACCGGGCAGAGATCGATCAAAGAAGACTTCACCATCGATAATAGCCTTGTCCACCAGCGCGTTCGAGCCCAGGGGATAGTTGTTCCAGATGGTGATGTCCGCGTCTTTGCCCACATCCAGCGAGCCGACGCGCTCGTCCACGCCCAGAACCCACGCCGGATTGAGCGTGATCATCTTCAGGGCATCTTCTTCGCTTACGTTGCCATAGTGGATGATCTTGCCGGCTTCAGTGTTCAGGCGGCGGGTTACGTCTTCCGAGTCGCTCTTGATGACTACGCGAGCGCCCTTGTGGAGCGAGATCACGGCGTTCCACGGAATGCCGTCCCAGGCTTCATACTTGAAGCCCCACCAGTCGGGCCATGTTGCTACGGCGATGCCTTCGGCGGCGATCTTGTCAGCCACTTTGTAGGCTTCCAGTGAGTGGTGGAACGCGCGAATCTTATAGCCGAATTCTTTCGCGATCGACATTTCGGTGAGCATCTCGTCTGCGCGATAGCAGTGGATCTGGACCAGCAGCTTGCCGCGCAGGACGTCGGCCAGCGCTTCGAGCTTCAGGTCTTTCTTGGGTGGCGCAGCGTCCTTATCGCCTTTCTTGACTTTGGCTTCATAGTCGTCCCAGCTGCGCATGTATTCGCGGGCTTCCTGGAACGATTGCCGCATTACCTCAAAGTTGCCCATGCGCGTGGCAGGCAGCTGGTTGCGGCTGCCGTAAACGCGTTTTGGATTTTCGCCACTGGCGAACTTAATGGACTGCGGAGCACCGGGGAAAAGCAACTCATCGCGGCCGAGGCCGTACTTGTGCTTGATCACGATCGCCTGGCCGCCAATCATGTTGGCGGAGCCGTGCAGGAGCAATGAAGTGGTGACGCCGCCGGCCAGAGCGCGATAGATGGCGCGGTCTTCGTAGTCGAAAGCGTCTTTCATCATCATGTGCGGCGTGACGGGGTTGGTGGGTTCATTCACGTCGTCGCGCAGCGCGATGTGGGAGTGGGCGTCAATGATGCCGGGCATCACCCATTTGCCGGTTGCGTCAATCACCGTTGCGCCGGCTGGGGCATTCACGGTTTTGCCGATGGCGGCAATCTTGCCATTGTGCAGGTAAATGCTGCCGTTCTCGATGCGGCCGTGCGTCACGGTCAGCAGCGTACCGCCCTTGATGACGACATCTTTGGGTGCCGACGCGGGCTCTGGCTTCATTGATGGCGCGGATTCGCCGGACCGTGCAGGCTTGCCTTCTCCCGGAGTTGCTTTCTCCGGGCTTTGGGGATTTTGTGATGCCGGGGATGGCTGCTGCGAATTCTGCTGCTGAGCGATGGCGGATCCGATCAACAGCAGAAACACGCCGAGCAGCATCACCCAGACACAACGCGAGCGACGCTCCATTTTGAGAACTCCTTTGTGGGAAGGGGAATAAGAACGAAGGATTTTATGAGGGGCTCAACTGCGAGTCAATCAGTCACTTGCTTCTGTAAAGATAAGCAAGGAGCCAAATCAAATTTAGACGTGAGCAGCACGCGAAAGTCATCGAGGCAGCGATTTATGATGGTGCGCGATGAGAGCCGTTGTTCAGCGCGTCAGCCGGTGCCGAGTGCAGGTGGATGGAGAAACCGTGGGCCAGATTGGTTCTGGACTGCTGGTATTGCTTGGTGTCGGACAGCAGGATACGGAAGCTGCGGCAGATTATCTTGCGGAAAAGGTCCTGGGGCTGCGCATCTTTGAGGATGACCAGGGGAAAATGAATCTCTCTGTCATGGAGAAAGGCGGAGAGGTGGTGGTGGTGAGCCAGTTCACCCTTTATGGTGACGTGCGCCGCGGACGAAGGCCGTCGTTTGACGCTGCGGCGCGACCGGAGCTAGCGCAAAGGCTGTATGAATATTTCGTTCAGAAGATCCGCACAGCCGGATTACGGTGTGAGACCGGGCGTTTCCAGGCCACGATGGAGGTTGAACTGGTGAACTCAGGGCCGGTTACCATCTTGCTGGATTCAGATAGGCTGTTCTAACAATGGCATTCCGAATTTCCTGCCAACTTCTCGGCATGCTTACTCCGCAGGATTGCCTGTGGCTGGGCGTAATAGCAACGCTCGCTGTCTGCGGCTTCTTGTTTCTTAATCGTCTGCTGACGAAAGGAGTTTATGACGAAGACACGGCGGGCCGCAGCGATGGCGCGGGTGCGGCTCTTTCGGAATTGCAGAGACTTGTGAATCCAGCTCACAAGCATGTACGCGAAGAGCGGGAACGTCAACGAAGCGAGCGTGACGATTCCGGCGATGGTACTGCTTAAGCACACGGCCATGACACGTGTGCAGCAGCTCTGGCTATGAAAATCCAAAGCGAGAGACGAGGCCAACCTCTTCCTGACGAGGGCATCTAATCCCCAAGCCACACATTGCAGCCTCGACAGCGCGGGAGTAGCGCTGGTGTTTCGCGAGGCGCGCGTCTCACTTCGCAAATCAATCTGTACGTAAAGGGAGATATTTGCCAGATGAATACGCTGAATAAATTTGCTCTGATGATCGCGTTGGGAAGCGGAATGGCGATGGCCCAGACTATGCCGTCACAGCAGACCCCGAGCACGCCGCCAACCGTCCCAAACAACGCACCGGATACCACGCCGCAATCGGCCCAGCCGGATCCGTCAGCACCTGCGCAGGCGCCTGACCAGGACAAGGACAAGAAGGGCCAGAGCAGCGACCACATGGGCAAGGGCGATGACGCCAAACTGCCCCAGAGCGACGCGGCCAATGCCAGCGGCGACGTGCAGACCAGCATTCAGTCTGCCTTGCAGCAGGACCCGAGCCTGGCGAACGCCAATGTGCAGGCCAAAGTCACTGATAAGAACATTGAACTCACCGGCACGGTGAACAGCAAGGACCAGAAGGAAGCCGCCGAGAAGATTGCCAAGCAGAACGCCGGCGACCGCAAGGTAAAGAACCACATCAAAGTCGCTTCCGCTTCTGACAACTCGATGAAGCAGGATAAGAACCCCGGCGCGAACCCTAAGCAGTAGGAACCCGGCACTCTCTAGCAGAAACCATGGCGGCCCCCCCAAAGGGCCGCCATTTTCATTTGTCATCGGTCATCGCGGTGCACGGTAGCCGGCGAGAACGCGGGCAGGCAGATGGCTATGTATTCGGTCGCGTCATCCGGCGTGGAGTACTGGATCCACTCGCCGGGATGGGCGACGATGGCCTGTCCCGCAGAAACTTCCAAAACGCCGTCTTTGTGCGTAACGCGCATCTTGCCTTTCAGCACAATTGTGAATTCCTGAAATTCGGGAGTCTGGCCGGGTTCTACCCATCCTGCAGGGCTGCGCATGTGCGCTATGCTCACGCGCTGCTCGCCGGAGTTGACGCGGCCAACATATTCATCGATGAGCTTGGGCATGTTGCCGGCCGCAGTGATGCGGGTCGGCGAGGGAATCAGTGTGGGCACGCAGGTCTCCTCCAGAAAGCGCACGTTCAACTATCGCCAGAGTGGCGCAACAGGGTAACATAGCAGGTTTTCGTAAACGCCATGGTCCCCGATAAGGAGCCTGCTCCATGATTTTGCGTGTGCTCGCGACAGCATTACTTTGCCTTTCCTCTTCTACCTTCGTTTTGGCACAGCAGACAATCCGTGAGACGCTCGCAGTCGATGCAACGGACGCGCCGCGCAATATCTTGCATGCTACGGTGACGATTCCGGTCAGCTCCGGAGCGCAGACGATCGTTTATCCCAAGTGGATGCCGGGCAATCATCGCCCAACCGGCCCGATCCAGAACCTGACCGGCCTGCACTTTGAAGCGAGCGGGCAGGAGTTGCCGTGGCAACGCGACCTGGTTGACATGTGGGCTTTTCACCTTCAGGTTCCCGCCGGCGTGAAGGAACTGAAGGTCACGCTGGACACTATCACCTACAACGGCAAGAACTCACTGGCATCGAGCAAGGTGCTCGATCTTTTGTGGAACCAGGTCATCCTGTATCCCCAGGGCACGGCGACGGATTCGGTCACGGTGACTGCGTCAGTGCGGCTGCCGCAAGGCTGGAAGTTCGGAACGGCGCTCACAGAGGCTCAGGGATCGGCGCAAGGGGCGACTGAGTTTCAGCCGGTCACGCTCACCAAGCTGGTGGATTCACCGCTGATCGCCGGCCAGTACTATCGCCTGATCCCGCTAACGCCGGAAGGTGAAAAGCCGCAGCATGTGATTGACATGGTCGGCGAAAGCGAAGACGCGATGGCGATGCCGGCGCAGGACCTGGCAAATTACAAGAAGCTGGTAGCGGAAGCATATGCGCTGTTCGGCGCCCGCCATTATGAGAAATATCACTTTCTCTGGACGTTAAGCGACCAGACGGCGCACCACGGATTGGAGCACCACGAGTCGAGCGACAACGCTACCGGAGAAGACGTATTCCACGATCCCAACGCGCACAACCTGGAAGCCGATCTCCTGCCGCATGAATACACTCATTCGTGGAATGGGAAACATCGCCGTCCTGCCGGGCTGGCGACGGCGAACTACCAGGAGCCGATGAAAGGCGATCTCCTGTGGGTCTACGAAGGCATGACGGACTACTGGGGGGCCATTCTGGCGGCCCGGGTGGGTTTGCGCTCGCCGGACCAGTTCCGCGAGAACCTGGCAGCGACCGCAGCCATGCTGGACCACCGGGTGGGGCGGACGTGGCGTCCGCTGCAGGATACAGCAACTTCAGTGCAAATTCTTTACGCTTCAGGCGGCCAGTGGGTGAACTGGCGGCGTTCCGTTGACTACTACCCGGAGGGATATTTGATCTGGCTCGACGTGGACACACAGATCCGGCGTTTGAGCAACGGGCAGAAATCACTGAATGATTTCTGCCGCAGTTTTTATGGCGGCCAGAGCGGTCCGCCCACGGTGGTGACTTACAAGTTTGAAGACGTGGTGAGCGGACTTAACCAGGTTGTGGCGCATGAGTGGGCGAAGTTCCTGCGTGACCGGCTGGATTCGAAATCGCCGCATGCGCCGCTGGGAGGAATCGAAAACGGCGGATGGAAGCTGATCTATAACGATCAAAAAAACACGACCGTTGAAGCGCAAGAGAAAACTGCCAACACGCTGGATATGAGTTTTTCCATCGGAGCAATTGCAACCAAAGACGGCGACCTGCGCGACGTAATCCCCGGAACTCCTGCGTTTGCGGCAGGCCTGGCGCCCGGGATGAAGATCATCGGGGTGAACGGGCGCAAGTGGTCGCGCGACGTGATGCGAGCGGCGCTGAAGGCGGCGATGAACTCGAAGGAACCCATCGCGATCCTGGCGGAGAACGGAGACTACTACAACACCTACAATGTGGATTACCACGGCGGGGAAAAGTATCCACACCTGGTCCGCAATGAGGGGCAGACGGACCTGCTGGGTGAGATCATCAAGCCGCTGACGAAGTAGGATTACGCTTCAGCTTCAGCGCGTGCCCTGGTGACGGCGGCGGTGCGGTCGAGTTTGTCCCATGCGAATGGCCTGCCATCGACGGCGCGTTTAAGTGTTTTGATCAGCACCGCGGAAAAGAGCTGGCGGTAAGAAAACCGCTGCAGCCAGAGATGGAGCAGGAGCTGGAAATCTTCTCCTCTGCCGCGTTCGCGTCTTTCCAGCAGGAATGCGAGGGCCGAGGCGATGAAATCGATTACAAGAAACAGGACGAAATAAAAAGTGAGCTGAACAAAAGTCCGCGGGTCAGCACTCTCCGGGTGGAAGTAGCGCTCCAGCAGAAACTTGACGAGCGTGAACACGAACATGATGTCAATGAAGGGCGAGAGCAGCGGCAGAATAATCTGAAAGATGATGATGTTGGGCAAAGCAATCCAGCCGAGGCGGCTGCGTTTGCGGATGGCCTTGCCGTGTTTCCATACCGCCTGAAGGATCCCAAAAGACCAGCGGAAGCGCTGCCGCATGAGGCCATTCGCGGTTGTGGGCGCTTCGGTAAAGGCAAGCGCCCGATCTTCATTGACCACGCGCCAGCCGTTCTCGAGCATTGACATGGTCAGGTCGGCGTCTTCGGCTACGGTGTCAGTGTGGTAGCCGCCCGCCTGTTTCACGGCAGCCACACGCCATGCTCCGATTGCTCCCGGCACCACGCTCACTGCTCCAAATACGTTCAGAGCACGACGCTCAAAATTCTGGCTGGTGATGTATTCCAGTGCCTGCCAGCGCGTCCAGAGATTCACGCGATTCCCAACTTTGGCATTGCCGGCGACTGCTGCAATGGCCGGGTCAGCAAAATGAGGAACGAGCAGGGAGATCGCATTGGGGGCGATCATGGTATCGGCATCAATGCCGACATAAATCTCATCGTCAGTAAATTTGAGCGCGTGATTGAGCGCCTCGGCTTTGCCGCCGTTTGGCTTGGTCAGCAGAAGCACGCGGCCGGAGGCGATTTCCTTCTGGAACTTCTCGCGAACGACTTCCGATGTGCGGTCTTTCGATCCGTCATCGACCACGATGGTGCGCAGGCGGGGATAATCCGAAGCGAGCACCGAGCGCACGGTGTGCTCGATGACTTTTTCTTCGTTGTATGCAGGAATGATTACTGTAACGGGAGGCTGGAACCCCGGCGCGGAAGGCGGGCCGGAATTGTGGAGGCGATCATAGGTAGCCAGAGCGCCGATGCCGAGCAGGCGTCCGCTCATGAGCAGGTCGCCCATCAGGAAGACCCAATAAATAAAGATGCCCAGCACGTTCAAGATCATGAACGTGACGGCATCAAGCCGCGCGGAGAGAATCTCACTGGGAGCGAGCTCAGGCATTACGTCGGCGCGAGTCTTGCCAAGCAGTTCTTCCACACTCACAACTTGGAAGCCCTTGGCGCGGAGTCCTTGGATGACCAGCGGCAGAGCCTTGATGGTGGCTTCACGATCGCCGCCGCCATCGTGCAGCAGGATGATGTTGCCGCAGATAGGCGGTTCGTGAGTTTTGCAGGAGCTGGTAGCGTATTTATCGGCCTGGCTCATCACGTCAGCCACGATCTCTTCAGGCGTGCGGCCCCGCTGCCAGTCGTCCGGATCAATTTTGGAGCCGATGGTGATGTATCCGAGGTTCTGGACGTGCTCGATCGGGCGCACCTGGTCGGCGATGTCCGGTTCCTGGTCGATCGAATACGGAGGACGGAAGTAGAGCGGTTTTACGCCCAGGCGGCTGGCAAAAAGGCGCTCAGTCACGTTCAGTTCCAGATCGACGTAGCGCCGGGATACTTCGCTGATGTTCGGATGGGTAAAGGTGTGATTGCCGATGGCGTGGCCTTCGTCGTAGATCCGCTTGGTCAGGCCGGGGAATTTCTGCGCCTGTAATCCGATGAGGAAGAACGTGCCGGTCACGTGCTCGCGTTTCAGAATGTCGAGGATGCGCGGCGTGTAAGCGGGATCAGGACCGTCGTCAAAGGTTATTGCGACTTCCTTCTCCTTCGCGCCGTACTGGTTGAGTTCGTAGGGCTCGGGCAGCACCGTCATGGTTTCTTCCACGACCATGCGAGTATCGGCGTCCAGCGTTACGTCGCGCTCGCCCGGCTTGGGCTGCTTGTTGACGTAAAGGATATCACCGAAGCCTTCGCGGTCCACATCTTCACCGGGGGGAACGTTCTTCAGCTTCTGCTCAGCATTGGGCTCAGAGGGATTGTCCCAGACGGACCACAGGGAACGGTCTTCTGACCCGAGGCGCCACAAAGCGAAGGTACGGATGCCGAGGTCGCGCGCCGCGCGCATTTCATTCATGACTGTCACACCGTCCAGGAACCAGACCTGGTGCTCGGTGTTGTCATCCATGTAGGCGAAATGCGGATTGAGCGAATCGGAATGAAGATCGATAGTGGCTTCCGATTCGCGGGCGTGCAGCCATTCTTCCTGCACATTATTGGTATCTACTGATAAAACTTTTTTGGTTTTCGCGTTCAGCGCCCAGTCGTAGCCATAACTGCCGATGGCGCAGATGATCTTGTTCTTGGGGATATCCTTGAGGGCCTGCTGAATGTTGTGGATGAACCAATTTTGTGCGGCGACGGGACCGGGGCCACTGGTGGTCTGGTGCTGGTCATAGTTCATGATGACCAGACCGTCAGACCCGGCGGCGAGGCGGCCATAGTCGAAGTCTTTGTCGGAGACGGGTACGTTAACGAACAGCTTCATGCCACGCGCGTGCAGGTCCTGCCCGAGCTCTTCAATCAGCGCCACGAAACCGGGTTGAGCGGAGAGCGGGATTTCTTCAAAGTCAATTGCCGCACCCTTGAAACGATCGCTGGCGAGGAAGGTGAGCAACTGAGTGCGGAAGTTGTGCCGCGCGTCAGCGTCGTTCAGAAAATCGCCGATATTGGTGAGCCACTGATGCGTGGTGGAATCGTAGTTATTGATCAGCGGAAAGACGTCTACGTTGGCCTTCTCGCCGCGGAGAAAGGGCATTACGCGATCATCAACGGGGTGGACGCGCCCGTTCTGGATGACGCTAAAGAGATGGTTGGTGTCATCCACGCCCTGGAGATTGCCGTTGGTACTGAGAACGTGCAGCCATTCGGGGAAGAGCAGGTCAATCTGCGGGTAATATTCCTTGAGCGACACGAAGCTGGCAGCGTCCCAGGTTACGTAATAGGCTGCGCGGATGCCTTCGTCGGCGTTCAACTCAACTTCTGAAGGCGGGGCCTGGGTTTTACGGTGCGTGCCTTTGGCCCTGGTCTTGCGCCGCTGTTCCTTTTCCTTGAGCGCATGCAGGTTGCGCCGCGACTCCGGCAACAAAGTTTTTGGGAGTGATTCCTTCTGGAAGAAGATGCTAATGATAAAGAAGAGCGCGAGTCCACTGATCAGGAGCCCAAGGACGTCAAAAAGCAGACGAAGGCGCGTCCATCGCTTCTGTTGCGGATCGAAAAAAACCTGCTTTGCCATTATGGAGAAGTGTTACCTCAATCGTAAGCTGGCCAGCAGAGTGGGTCAATGGAGCGAAAACCGCAGGTCAAGCCGAAGGTAACTGCCGTTGATGGTTGTCCTGGAGCAAGTTGGCTCGGGTTGAAGATGCGTGCGCAACCCCGGTAAACTAACGCTTCTTTCATGGCCAAACTCCTTGAACTGCTGCGGCGCAACTGGCTCTTTTTCGCCGTCACAACCCTTGCTGCGCTGGGATTGCGGCTGTTCTTCGTTTTCAAATTCCCTCACATTTCCGGCGACACGTTTATTTATGGAGACATAGCCAGGAACTGGCTCAATCACCGGACCTTTGGGTTGATGGAGCTGGGTGAGATCAGGCCGACGCTGATCCGGCTGCCTGGGTATCCGGCATTTCTGGCAGTGATGTTCAAGATTTTCGGGCAGGAGCACTACACGGCGGTGATGGTGGTGCAGGCGTTGATCGACACGAATCTGTGCCTGGTAATTGCCGCCATTGCCCTGGAACTCATGAATGAGAAGGCGGCTAAGGCGGCTTACCTGCTAGCGGCGCTCTGCCCGTTCATTGCCAACTATGTTGCGGCGCCCATGAGTGAGACGCTGTCCATTTTTTGTACTGCCCATGCATTTTACTACGGCATTCGCGGCCTCAAGGAACTGCAGCAGCAGCGAGCCGGTACCAGCTACTGGGTCATTGCGGGTCTGTGGTCTGCAGCGGGTACCTACATGCGTCCCGACGGGATTCTGGTGCTGGCCGCCCTGGGGCTGGGCGTGTGCGGCGCGTTATTGACGATCAATCGAAAATCGCTGGCGGTCGCAGCAGGAGCCGCGGTGCTGCTGGCCGCATTGCTTCCACTTGTGCCATGGACCATTCGCAACGGGCGCGTGTTCGGCGTGTTTCAGCCGCTGGCGTCGCGGTACGCCAATGATCCGGGCGAGTTCGTGCCCATGGGGTTCAATCGCTGGGTGAAGACCTGGATGGTGGATTACGTCTCTGTGGAAGAGATTTACTGGAACGAGCCGGGCACGGAGATCGACCTGGGCAAGCTTCCGGAACGAGCATTCGATTCACGGCAGGAGTACGAGAAGACGCAGCAGCTTTTGGAGCGGTATAACCAACGGCTCGAGATTGACCCGGCGCTGGATGCTGATTTTGGGAAGCTGGCGCAAGAGCGCATCATTCACAACCCATTCCGATATTACGTATGGCTGCCCAGTTTGCGCATTGCCGACATGTGGCTGCGCCCGCGAACCGAGAACCTGCCGGTGGACACGCGCTGGTGGGAGTTCTCAGAACACCGTTTGGAAAGTTTCATGGTCCTGCTGTGGGCGGGGTTGAACGCTTGGTATCTCCTGCTGGCGCTACGAGGCTGGGCAAATCACCGGCTGGGGATCTTCGCCCTGATGTTGATTGGCTTCGTTGTTTTACGATCGTTATTCCTGGGAACGCTCGAGAATCCTGAGCCGCGATATGTGCTGCAATGCTTCCCGGTAGTGCTGGCGCTGGGAGGAGGGGCATTCGCTCGGGCAGAAGAATCAACTTCAAAGACCGCTTCGTAGACGCGTATGATGTCTTCGACGTCGGGCCCCCTGATCCTGGTCCATAGGCGAGGAACCATGACCATTTCGCGAGTCTGCGGGATTGCTCTTCTGCAAGTCCCGATCCTGCTGGCCGGACAGATCAGAGCCGGGGGGTCGTCTAACTCTGGTTCCAGAACACCCATTCCCAGTACAACCTCGGTTCCTGCAAGTGCTCGCTCTTTGTACGTTCGAGGCAGGGTCAGCCTTACCGGCGGAGCCAACCTTAGCGAGCCGGTTGTGATTGAGAAGGTCTGCAATGGGATGGCGCGCAAAGAGGGATACACCGATTTCAAGGGCGAGTTTCATCTCGAACTTGGGCGGAGCAGTGAGGGCCGGGACGCGACCGAGAGCGGTCGCGACGTGTTCCAGAACTCAGGGAACCGGCCGGCAGGATCCAACGTTGGCTCGGACAACTACGGGATCACAATGCCCACCATCAATTCGCGAAGTGCGGATGCGGTACGGCCTGAACTCATGGGGTGCGAGTTAAGAGCAGCGCTTCCCGGGTTCAGCTCAAGTTCCGTGGCTTTGCGCATGGACGGCAATTCGTGGGAAATCAATGTGGGCACCATTGTCCTGGCGCCTCTCGAGAATGTTAAGGGCTCAACCATCAGCGCAAAGATCATGGCGGCACCGGCGGAGGCGCGGCGCGATTATCAGAAGGGGGAGAAAGCGCTTGGCCTGGCGAAATTTTCGGAGGCCGGCAAGCAGTTTGAAAGAGCCACACAGTTATATCCGGAGTTTGCCGCGGCATGGAACCTGCTGGGAGAGGTGCATCGCCAGCAGAAGCAACCTGAACTCGCGAAGCAAGACTACCTGAAGGCCATTGCCGCCGAGCCGCAATTCGTGAACCCGTACTTCGGTATGGCAGTACTTGCGGTGAATGAAAAGAACTGGGTCGAGGTTTTGAAGTATACGAATGAAGTCCTGCAGTTGAATCGTTCTGCCTTCCCTCTGTGCCACCTGTATAACGCTGCCGCAAACCTGCAGCTTGGCAACCTTGCCCCGGCAGAAGAAAGCGCCCGGGCCTTTGTGGCCCAGGATGTGGACCTTCGCTACCCGGACACCCTGTTGCTCCTATCGAACATCCTGCTGGCGAAGAAAGACTACGCGGGGGCGGCGGACGAACTGGAGCAGTACCTGAAGCTTGTACCGAGCGCGAAGAATGCCATAGAGGTGAGGGCCCAACTCAAGCGGCTGAGGCAAGCGACTCTGTCAAAACGCCAATAGTTCCACACATAAAAAAAGGGGCAGCCCGAAGGCCGCCCCTATTTTGTTGCTTCCAGTTTCTAGAACTGATACTTCAGCCAGAAACGGATGTCCCGTTCACCAACAACCGTGAGAGGGATGTTCAGGAAGGTCTGGCTCGGCGCAGCAGGTGCTGTTGCGCCGGTAGAGCGCGTGCTTCCGGGTTGGAAGAACGTGCTGATACCAGACAGGTTGGTGGATGGCGGATTACCCGTGTTGGGGTGGTTGAAGGGGTTGAGCATTTCCATCCGGACGACCAGCTGATGCCGCTCGCTGTGCAGATTGATGGTGCGCTGCAAGCCGAACGTGAGGTCCTGACGGCCAGGAACGGTAAACGAGTTACGGCCGAGAGTGCCGAACCCGGTGGCAGGAACGAGCCAGTGAATGTTGGACGCTGTGATCGCCGTGCCGGTGTCGTCCGTGGTGGCGGCGGTGCCATTCTGGTTCCAGGTGCCGTTCAGCCAAGGCTGGCAGCCGAGACCGGAAAGCAGGTAGGGACCTGAGCAAAACGCCGGACCACCGGGTGCGAGACCGCCGGTACGGTTGTCGAATGCCCACTGGTTGATGTCAGCGCCGGCATTGAACAAGGTCGGACGATCAGACGCAGTGCCGTCGCCATTATTGTCGAAGCCATCGCTTACAGTGTACGGAGCTCCGGTCTGGAAGGCCGCCGTACCACCGAACATCCATCCATTAACGATGTATCCAAGGCCCTTAGCGGCAAAGCTGTCACCCCGGAGCTTGGGAATGTCATAGATGTAGGTCAGGACAAAGCGCTGGCGGCGATCGAAAGCCGAGAGGCCACGATCCGCAGCGCGGTTGTTGAGGATTTCAGGGAAGCTGCTGTTACCGGTGGTGGTGAAGACTTCAGAAGCGGTATCAATCAGCTTCGAATACGTATAGGCACCGCGGAGCAGCAGGCCTTTGCTGAAGCGGCGATCCAGCTTGAGGTCAAGACCATGGTAGATGGAGTCTCCGCCGTTGGTCCGAACGGTCCAGGAACCGCGGGTGGGCACCACACGCGTTCCCGTGGTGGGATTGATGGGATTGAACTGATCGTTAACGAACAGCCGCTCGCCACGAGTCCCGACATACGACGCGGTGAAAACAAAGTTCCAGCCAATCTCACGCTCAACATCGAAGTTCCACTGGTGCGTGATGGGAGCCACGATGTTGTCGACAATGGAAGTGACCGCTGCGGTCTGGGTGGGAGTCGGATTCAGGGCACTGAACTGGGCTGAAAGACCAGTAGTGCCGCGCGGATTCCCAGCATTGACGACGCTGACGATCGACTTACTCACCGCGTTCGGAGAGGAAGCGGCAGTATTGTCGATGATGTTGGTGAAAACGTTGTCATAGTACATTCCGTACCCGGCGCGGATCACGGTCTTGTTCTTACCGAAGAATCCTTCCCAGAAGTGCGGCGTGTAGGCGAAGCTCACGCGTGGAGCAATGTTGTTGCTGTCATTGATCTGCTTGTGAGGCGTAGTGAAGAAGTTCGGGTCCGCCGCACCGGTGCTGTGATCAACAGCCGGGAACGGCATTGCATTTTCCGGAGTGCCGGCATTTTCATAGCGAACGCCGAGGGTGACGGTAAAGTTCTGGCGCAGCTTCCAGGTGTCCTGAGCAAAGTAGTTCTGGAAGAAGTAGCGGGGGCGAGTAATGGGGCTGCCAAACGTGAGGTTAGCAGAGCCGTTGCTGCCGCCGAAATCGTCAATGTAGTTTGCCAGACCCGTGGCTCCGCCGGTTGCATAGCCCAGGGTGCCTCTGGAGTTGAACGGAATGGCATCGCGAACGATGATGCGGGCCAGATCAGTGCCGAACTTGAAGCTGTGATTGCTGGTAATCCAGCTTACCGAGTCCTGGTACTGGAACGTGTTGTGGAACCGCCCTTGCGGAATGTTCGATGGGGTGCCAAAGCCGGTGACACCTGAAATGCTGATTGTCGGACCATTCGCGACCGGATTAGCAGCTGTCGCGGCGGTCTGACCGAAGGTGAAGCCAATGCGGCCATAAGACGCACGGAATTCGTTGATCACTTTCGGTGAGAACGTGTGGACGTAGCTGAGTCCGCCATTGTGAGCTGTGCCGCCCTGTTGCGTGTCACAGCAAGGGAGAAGGTTCGGGAAGTTGAAGAAGTCAGGAGTGAGATCGCCCTTGTCGTACGTGTAACGCACGGTGAGGGTGTCTTTGGTGGTAGCGAGCCAGTCACCCTTGACGACGTACTGTGTGTCGTTGGAGGGCTCAGCAACTCCCTGACGCTGAACGCGGGCTACTTCCACGTTCGGCCTGGCGCCGCCCAAGACAATCTGGGTGAGGCCCGGGGTGGTGGGAGCAGAGGATGCACGCAGACTGCCGAGCGCCGCAAGGTAGTCGGTGACACGCTGATTGCCGGTGATGGTCTGCAGCGCAGCGAACCCATTGGCCGTAGGAACGGTCAAAGTAGAGCCGTTCGCGGCCTCTCTGGTCTTGTCCCACTGAACCGAACCGAAGACAAAGATCTTGTCGTGCTTGATGGGACCGCCCGCGGTGAATCCATACGTGTTTTCACGGAACTTCGCCTTCTCGGTGCCATTGATCTTGTCTTCCGCTGCTCCGGTGTTCAGCGAAGAATTCTGCAGCAGGTCATAGACGGAACCGTGCCACACGTTGGAACCGCTCTTGTAGATGAGGTTCGTGACCGAACCGCCGCCGTGCCCGAATTCTGCGTTGTACGAATTCGTCAGGATCGAGACTTCTTTGGTGGCTTCAAGGTTGGTCACCTGAAGCGCCTGACCCTGAATGGCTGCGTCGTTGTTGTCCTGACCTTCAATCAGGAAGTTGTTCGCGCGCGGGCGAGTGCCGTTTACGGAGAAGCCGACACCGTTGGTGAAATCTTCGCGGCCGGAGGGAGCGATCACGCCGGGCTGAGTCAGCACCAGAGAGATCGGGTTCAGATTGGCGATCGGCAATTGCGCGATTTCGATGCTCGAAATGTTGTGTGTGATCGCGCCATCTTCAGTCTGCAACTGGGGAGCGGTAGTTTCCACGGTTACGACAGTCTCAGACTTGCCGACGGCCAGAGATGCGTTCGTGGTAGTGGTGACTGAAGCGGTAACGATGACTTTTCCGAGTTTCAACTCGCTGAACCCGGCAGCCCTAACGGTGACTGTGTAGGTTCCCGGCTGTACGGACTCCAGGCGATAAGCGCCTATGGAGTTAGTGGTTGTGGCGTATTTGGCGCCGGTTTCGTTGGAAACGGCGGTTACGGTTGCGTTCTGAACGATCAACCCTTGAGGATCTGTGACGACACCGGCAATTGTGCCATTGCTCGTTTGTGCGGCAAGGCTTAAAACGCCGATGAGCACCAAGAGAACAGCCGACCCTATACCGGCTGCGAAGCGCAGTACCTTCATTGTTTCTCTCCAA
The DNA here is from genome assembly GCA_036258095.1 of Candidatus Angelobacter sp. GTDB lineage: Bacteria > Acidobacteriota > Terriglobia > Terriglobales > Acidobacteriaceae > Angelobacter. The sequence continues at coordinate 37,088 of DATAEJ010000135.1, forward strand.
TGCGAAAGTGACGTGAACGGCGCAGAGGTTCCCTGTACTATCCCAGCTGCGACAGCCACAATGCTTGAATTGTTTTGGAATTCGAGAGAATTCCCCCCACGTCTTGCCCAGAAATCCAGCAAACAACGGGCCAAACTCTATGTATAAGAGAAGGTTAAGTATTGTGAAGACAGTACTAGGGTAATCTCCCGAAAAGTGGAACTCGGAATCCAGCTCTGCTTCCAAATTCGGGATATGCTTGCCGAGTTCGAGCGCGGTATGAGCTTCGGGCGTCAACCCAGAGTTCAATAATGAAACGTGGAATACAGACGAAAGCGAGAATGGAGTCGCAAGAAAGGTCGCGCCGATCGAGCGTTCTTACTTGACAAGCGACTGTGACGGGAAACAAAATACGGCCAATTCGTGTGCCCTGGGGCTGCGATCCGCAGCCAGGTCTCGAACATGAAGCAGATTCAGAAGTCACCCATCGCGAGTGAAAATCCCGGAACGCCAGGTATGGAAAAACTCTGCAGGCATCCCAAAGTGCGGGTGGTGGCCCGCGAGGAAGATGCCGAATTTGTGGAATGCCAGGAATGTGGCGAGGTCTTTGAATCCACCGAATTCAAGGATATGGCGATCGAAGAGAACATCCAGCCCGACGAAGTGTGAATCCACGGCCGTAACTTTGGTCACCGGGTAGGGCATTTTGCTGCTTGTCTCGCCGTGCGGGAAGCGTCAAACTTCCGCCAACAGCTCAGGTATAAACATGCCCCTAATTGCCCTAGTCGTGGATGATTCCATGCTGATACGGCACACCGTCTGCCGCTTTCTGGAGGACCGTGGTTTCCACGTGGAGTCCGCCACAAACGGTGTTGAAGCGCTGGAAATGCTGGACGGCATCCAGCCTGATTTGATTGTCACTGACCTGCAGATGCCCAGGATGGACGGCCATCAGCTGATTCAAAAACTCGAAGCGCGGCCGGAGACTTCAAAGATTCCGGTAGTGGTGCTGGCCGGCAAAACGGCGACGGAGAATGCGCCAAAAAACCATGGTGTGCAGGTGATCTGCAAGGACATCGATATTGCTGTCCAGCTTGGGCGCGCGGTGGAGCAGCTTCTTCCCGGCAGCATCAAGGTCTAGCCTCAGCGCAACACAAGGGATGCTTCGGCGCTGAAATCGGCTCCTGCGAAATCATTGGCAAGGAACTTAGGATACGCCGCAGCGGCGATCATTGCGGCATTGTCAGTAGACAGGCGTCGCGAAGGGAAGTAAACCGGCAGGCCGGCCATACCGGCGGCCTGTTCAAAGCGCCGGCGCAACTCGCTGTTCGCGGCCACGCCTCCGGTCACAAACAGTGTGCGGACGTTGAGTGCGTTTGCGGCGTGCAACGTCTTTTCGACCAGATCTTCCACCACAGCCCGCTGAAATGATGCCACCAGATCGAGCGTCTTCTTGTCGCACAAAGCGAGAATGTCCTCCGTTTTCGGCTTCGCCATCGCGCTTATAGCCTGCTGACGGTCGATGATAGCAGGCCGCATATTTTCGAGCTCCACGTAGCGCAGGACGGCAGTCTTGATACCACTGAAGGAAAAGTCAAACGGTGTCTGCTGATCTTTTGCGGTACCTCGGTTGGCGTGCTTGATCTGTGCGGGGCCGAACTTCACCGCCTTCGGATTGCCGTGCGGGGCGAGTGCGTCGATGATGGGGCCGCCTGGGTATCCGAGGCCGAGCAGCTTGGCAACTTTGTCGTAAGCTTCTCCGGCGGCGTCGTCGCGGGTACGGCCGATGTTGCGGTAGGCCCAGCCTTTGTCGCGTTCATCGGCAAGGAAGAGATGCGTATGGCCGCCGGAGACCACCAGTGAGAGCACCGGGGAGCGGAGCTGGAAATCGCCGTTGTTGCTTTGAGCGGCTTTTTGCCGTTGCTCCAGAAGCACTGCGTGGATGTGGCCTTCCAGATGATTCACCGTGATCAGCGGCTTGTTCAGCGCGAATGCCAGAGCCTTGGCATAGCTGATGCCGACCAGCAATGCGCCGGCGAGCCCTGGACCCTGAGTGACTGCGATCGCGTCAATCGTCTCATAAGTTTTTCCGGATTGCCCGAGCGCCTGCCTGACCACCGGCACGATGGCGCGCAGGTGCTCGCGAGAGGCGAGCTCCGGCACCACTCCCCCGTACGGCTGGTGAGTGGCGATTTGCGAGGAAACGGCATTCGACAGCATGCGCTCGCCGGAGCAGACGACGGCGGCTGCGGTTTCATCGCAGGAGGTCTCGATTCCCAAAATGCAGGCATCAGTCATACATCTATATTATGAGATGGCGCGGCTTCGAGTGTGGTATCAGGCGCGCCGGACCAGCTAGAAACGTGAACCTCTCTTCAGCAAAAGCGCAGGAAGCCGTGCGCATGGTGCGAGTTCTGCGCAATCAGGGGTACTCTGCGTACCTGGTCGGCGGATGTGTACGCGATCTGGTGCTGGGGCGCGAGCCCGCCGACTACGATGTGGCGACTTCCGCAACGCCGCAGCAGGTGATGCAGATCTTCCCTGAAACTTACGCCGTCGGGGCGCAGTTCGGCGTGGTGCTGGTGCCGGTGCGGCGCGATGGCGAGGATGGCGCGCGAGAAAACTACGCGATCGAGGTAGCCACGTACCGAAGCGACGAAGCGTATTCCGATGGCCGTCACCCGGACCGCGTGAGATTTTCAAATGAGGCGCAGCTCGACGTGCAGCGTCGCGATTTCACGATCAACGGATTGCTGCTGGATCCGATCACGGGCGAAGTGCTGGATTACGTCGGAGGTCAGGAGGACATTCGGCGCGGGGTCATCCGGACCATCGGTGTGCCGCATGATAGGTTTGCCGAAGACAAGCTTCGCATGTTGCGCGCGGTGCGTTTTGCGGCGCGATTTGGATACGAGATCGAGGTAGCGACTTTTGCGGCGATCCGCGAGCTTGCGGCACAGATCCATCAAGTAAGCCATGAACGGATCCGTGACG